>CANNAV010000020.1 GCA_947502585.1 uncultured Pseudovibrio sp. | reverse complement strand
AAAAAAGACAAAAACATCATCCAGATCTGATCAACCCGCCAGACCTGAAATCCGAATTTACAGCAGACCTGGGACTTGACCCATAAAGCCGTTCCACAGCTGCCGCTTTGTACTCTTCAGTGTATTTCAAGCGTCCCGTGCCCATTCCCATCTCTTGCAACAATCAAAGTCAATATACTCGATTGTCCGGAAATCGGGTTGAACTCCAGTAGCCTCCTGAATACTCAATCCTGATAGGCTTTGAGAGCTGGGAATGTGATGTCAGGATCCTGAATAGTCTGCTCAAACGGTCCATCTGGGTGCAACATCGTTTTCAGCAGGTTTGCCCCCAGCAAAGCACCCGCCTCCTGAATGTCTTCGCTGATATTGTCGATATGCGGATCGATCTGATGAAGCGTTTGTGAACTTGATTTAACAACAGCATTAAAGTCCCGTCCGCGTCCTTTTCCTGCCTGCCGATACCCGTTTGCAATCGCGAGGAAAGAGGTCTCACCGGGGCAAATAAACCCGTCCGGTGCGTCTGCTGTTCTGGCAATCGTCTGCGCCCACTCAAAGATCTCCGGCATATCTGAATCAAGGCTGATGCCCTCAGGTTTGTAGCATTCTAGACCTTCTTGCCGAATTGCACGCATGTACCCGTAGTTCAGATGCTGATGGAATGTGAAATGGCTGGGCGGCAGAATGACGCAGATCCTGCGCCGACCTTTCTGCATCAGTCTCAAGACGGATTCGTACGCGAATTTCTCATTGTCATAGTCCACATAGGAGTGCTGATAACCGAACTCAGTACGTCCATGTGTGGTGAACGGAAAGCTGTGCTCTCTCAAAAACCGCACCCGCTCATCAAAGGGCCGCGTCCGCGAAAAGATGATTCCATCGGCCAGTTTGTTACGAACAATGTATTCGACAGGCTCAATCGGATCACCGCCAAGAAACTGCGGCGTCACATTCAGGTGGTAGTCAGTCTCAGCCAATGCATGAGCCAGACCGGTGATCAGTGAGTTTCCAAACCCCAGAATTTCTTTATGGGGGTCGAGAATCAGTGAAACAACTTTAGTCTTACCTGTGCGCAATCTTTGTGCCGCATGGTCCGGAACATAGCCGATATCTTCAGCAACTTTATTAACGCGCAGCCGGGTTGCCTGTGCAATCTTTTCATCACCCTGAAGTGCTCGCGAGACAGTTGTCACCGCAAGGCCGGTGATCTCCGCAATTGTCTTCTGCGTCGGTTTTGAGGTGGAATGAGCGGGGGAATTTAGCGGTTTTGGTGTCAACATGTTAAGCCGGTTTACCTCCCTCAAGTCAATTGAATCTTAGTTATATCGATACAATAAAATATACGAGTGTGATTTGATAGAAAAGATAGCATTCAAGTCAATCGGATAATTTATATATTGACAGATCCGACATTTGTAACGTTATAAGTAATACGTTAGCCATATTGTGTGTGAAAATTTTAAGTGTGATCGGGAGGCAACATATGCACAATCTACTGGTAAAAACCACTTCGGCTCTGGCTATTCTGGCAGCAGCGGCTGCTCCATCTTTTGCAGCTGACGTGGAAGTTCTGCATTGGTGGACAGCAGGTGGTGAGGCTGCTGCGCTTAACGTTCTCAAGCAGGACCTTGAATCTCAGGGCATCGGTTGGGCGGATATGCCCGTTGCCGGTGGCAGCGGAGTGGCTGCTATGACTGTGCTGCGTGCACGCGTAACGGCTGGTAACGCGCCAACAGCAGTTCAGATGCTTGGTTTCGATGTTCAGGACTGGGCAAAAGAAGGAGCTCTGGCAGACCTTAACGAGGTTGCAGCTAAAGAAGGCTGGGACGAAGTTGTACCTGCTGAACTTCAGCGTTTTGCAAAGTATGATGGCAAGTGGATCGCTGCACCGGTAAACGTGCACTCCACCAACTGGGTCTGGGCAAACAAGGCAGTACTGGACAAGCACGGCATTGCTGTGCCAACCAACTGGGAAGAGTTCACTGCAGCGCTTGATAAGCTGAAAGCAGCAGGCGTAACGCCGCTTGCACACGGCGGTCAGCCCTGGCAGGACGCAACCTTGTTTGATGCAATCGTTATGAGCACCGGTGGTGCGGACTTCTATAAAGCTGCATTCATTGATCTGGACGAAGAAGCTCTTGGTTCCGACACCATGAAAAAAGCGTTTGATCGCATGTCTGTTCTGCGCGCTAACGTAGACGACAACTTTTCTGGCCGGGACTGGAATCTTGCAACTGCAATGGTCATCAACGGTGAAGCCGGCTTCCAGATGATGGGTGACTGGGCAAAAGGTGAATTCCTTCGTGCTGGCAAAAAACCAGGGGAAGACTTCCTTTGCTTCCGCTTCCCTGGTACTCAGAAACAGGTGACCTTCAATACTGACCAGTTCGCTATGTTCGATCAGGGTGGTGAAGTCTCCAAAGAGCAGGCAGCTCTTGCAAGCGCAGTCCTGTCTCCGGCCTTCCAGTCTGCATTCAACGTTGTGAAGGGTTCTGTTCCTGCACGGACCGATGTTTCTGACGAAGCGTTTGACGCATGTGGTAAAATGGGCATGAAAAATCTGGCAGCAGCTGCTGCAAGTGGCAATCTTTACGGTTCCATGGCCCACGGTTACTCTGCGCCAGCATCTGTTAAAAACGCCATTTATGACGTTGTAACAGCACACTTTAACCGTGAGTACGATTCCGCTACCGCTGTTGAAGAGCTCGTAGAAGCTGTCTCAATCGCCAGGTAATTTCAGGTGGGGCCGATGATGCGGCCCCATTTTTCCCAAAACAACGAAAATCTGGGGGCAGGGATCATGGTCGACCAGACCAACTCATCCGTTGCCATGGCCGCTGACTATGCGGTGCCAACGGCAGTAAAACCAGACCTGAGAACAAGGCTCCAAAAACTCATCCCAAAACTGGTGTTATCACCTTCGTTGGCGTTGATTCTGGTCTTTGTCTATGGATTTGTCATTTTCTCCGTATACCTTTCCTTTACGGGAAGCCGTATTCTGCCAGTCTATGACTGGGTCGGGCTGGAGAATTATGAGAAGCTGTTCCGGCTGCGGAATTGGTCCATCGCCATCAAAAACCTAGGCATTTTCGCAGGTTTGTATATCACGGTCTGCACAGCCATCGGTCTGGGTCTTGCGATTCTTCTGGACCAGAAGATCCGCGGCGAAGGCTTCTTGCGTCCAATCTTCCTGTATCCGATGGCGCTCAGCTTCATCGTAACGGGAACGGCATGGAAGTGGTTTTTGGATCCGGGAATCGGTCTTGAGCACACAATTCATTTGTGGGGCTGGGAGAGCTTTGAGTTCGATTGGATAAAAAACAGGGATTTCGCAATCTACACCGTTGTTATTGCCGCTGTCTGGCAAACAAGTGGCTTTGTTATGGCCATGTTCCTGGCCGGACTGCGTGGCATTGATAACGAAATTCTGAAAGCCGCGCAAATTGATGGGGCATCCAACTGGAATATGTATCGCCGGATCATTATCCCGCAACTGCGTCCAGCCTTCCTGTCGGCTTTCGTGATCCTGTCTCACCTTGCAATAAAGTCTTATGATCTTGTCGTGGCATTGACGGGTGGTGGACCGGGCAGAGCAACGGAATTGCCCGCGACCTTTATGTACTCCTACACCTTTACGCGCAACCAGATGGGCATTGGCGCCAGCTCCGCTGTTATCATGCTCATGACCATCGCTGCGATTATGGTGCCCTACCTTTATGCCGAACTGCGGGAGAAAAAATAATGTCCGTAGCCTCGACAGAAAATGCCATCAGCACAGGGCGCATAACCCGCGCTTTCATTTACCTGGTGCTGATCCTGTTTGTGACGTTCTACCTGCTGCCTTTTGGCATTATGGTCATCAACTCCGTAAAGCCGCTCTCAGAAATCACCGGCGGCAACATGATGGCTCTGCCTCAGGTCTTCACGCTGGATCCCTGGTTTAACGCCTGGAACAGCGCACAGATCGGCGTAGATCCAACAGGTCTGAAACCCTACTTCTGGAATTCTCTCAAAATGGTGTTCCCGGCAGTAGCAATTTCAACTGTACTGGGTGCTCTGAACGGCTACGTGCTGACCAAGTGGCGCTTCAGGGGGGACACGCTCCTGTTTGGTCTGATGTTGTTTGCCTGCTTCATTCCGTTCCAGATTGTTCTGATCCCAATGGCGCGCGTTCTTGGTTTCCTCGGTATTTCAGGGTCAACACCGGGTCTGGTGCTGGTGCATGTGGTTTACGGTCTTAGCTTTACCACGCTGTACTTCAGGAACTACTACCAGGTGTTTCCGACAGAGCTGGTCCGTGCAGCCCAGATTGACGGGGCAGGGTTCTTCCGGATCTTCTGGCGCATTATGCTGCCAAGTTCCGGTCCAATCATTGTTGTTTCTGTCATCTGGCAGTTCACCAACATCTGGAATGACTTCCTGTTCGGTGCATCTTTTGCAGACCAGGATAGCCAGCCGATGACCGTTGCACTGAATAACCTTGTCAGTTCTTCAACAGGCGTCAAAGAATATAACGTTCATTTTGCCGGAGCGATTCTCGCCGCATTACCGACATTGCTCGTGTACATCGTGGCAGGCCGCTATTTCGTAAGAGGCCTGATGGCCGGATCGGTGAAGGGATAAGACCTATGAGCTTTCTGAAAATCAACAATGTGTCCAAGTCTTACGGCTCAACCAGGGTGCTTCACAACATCGATATCGATGTGCAGGAAGGCGAGTTCCTCGTGCTCGTCGGGCCGTCCGGTTGCGGAAAATCTACCCTGCTCAACATGATTGCTGGTCTGGAGGACATCACTTCCGGCACCATCGCCATCAAAGGCCAGGCTATGAACGGGGTGCACCCGTCCAAGCGTAACATTGCTATGGTGTTCCAGTCCTACGCTTTGTACCCCAACATGACTGTTGGTCAGAACATCACCTTCGGTCTGGAAATGCATGGCATTCCCAGACCGGAGCGCGAAAAGGCGATGGCTGAGGTTGCGGAGATGTTGCAGATCAAACCGCTGCTGAGCCGCAAGCCGGGTCAGCTTTCCGGCGGTCAGCGTCAACGCGTGGCCATGGGGCGTGCGCTTGTGCGTGATCCGGATGTGTTTCTGTTTGATGAGCCGCTCTCCAACCTTGATGCAAAACTGCGCGTAGATATGCGCACAGAGATTAAGAAGCTGCATCATAAGCTTGGAACGACTATCGTATACGTGACCCATGATCAGATCGAAGCAATGACGCTTTCTACGCGCATTGCCGTGATGAATGCTGGTTACGTGCAGCAGCTGGGAACGCCAAAAGAGATCTATGACAATCCGGCTAACCTGTTTGTCGCCAGTTTCATGGGCTCTCCAAGCATGAACCTTGTTGCAGCCAAGGTGGTTGCCAATGCAGATGGCATATTTGCACAGCTTGCAACTGGCCTCAGGGATAAGGTGAACCTTAAGTTCTCCAAACCAAGCGAAGCTCTGAAAGGCTTTGATCAGAAGGAAATCGTTCTGGGCATCCGTCCGGAAGCGATCACCGACCCTGAAGGCGCTGATCGTAAGGCAAGCCACATTGAGCAGATCACAAACCGCGTCATCGTAACCGAGCCGGCAGGCTCTGATACCTACGTGATGTCCTCTCTGGGAGGTAAAGACTGTAACGCACGTATGCGTGCAGATGCACAGGTCATTGCCGGGCAGGATGTGCCATTCGCGATCAACATGGATAAAGCTATTCCGTTTGATCCGTCCTCGGAAATGCGCATTGCGTAAGCCTCAGAGAAAACAAGGGTTCAAAGCCGGGGTGGCTACACTCCGGCTTTTTTCAACGGACCAGAGCGTGTTCTGTTGGATTGAATTCGATCCAACGATAAGAACTGGCTCCAGATAAAGATGTCAGAGCGTGGGGCATAAATACGAGTGAATGCACTATGTATTTGGTAATATTATCCAGCGATATCAGGTGGATGAAGCCGCAGGCTAAACCTAATTCAGAACTTTAACTGCATGCAAATACAGCAGGGCAGTCCCCACGCTCATGTCACCGCACACAAACAATGTGTGTCCGGGGCATTGCCAGGTTGTTTCAGATAGGCCGCAATTGTGCCGGAAGCGCTAAATTCAGGCTGCCATTTCAGCAGTATAATCCGCCTGAAGGTCGAAAGCATCGGCCCTTGCGGCGCTATGAATAAGCGGAAAGTCTGTAACAGCGTTGATGGAAAAATATTATTGATCTGATCAAGGGCAGACAAGAACCTTTGGGCTTGCACGGGAGATTTGAACCGCCCCATAATCTTCTCTCGTTTGCGCGTCAGTCGGTGAGAGCTCTCGATCCTGTCAGTCATCCCTTTACAGGCGCGATGATCTGCATCAGGTGCTTGTTTCTGAATGGGTTTGATGTAGCTGTGCAGTTTATCTGTCACCACCACCCGTGGTTCGCCGAATTGCTGGACCAGGTTCCTGAAAAAAGCGTTTGGCAGCCTTGGCGTTGCGGTGGGTTTGAACCAAAATGTCAAGCACGTCTCCATCACCATCAATCGCCCGTCACAGCCAGTGTTTCACCCCGCCAATCGTAATAGTCACCTCATCCATATGCCACTTATCGTCAGGCCTGGATGATCTTTGCGAATGCAATCGGCAAAATGACGGCCAGATCAATTAAACCGGAGCCGAACCGTTTCCCGGCTGACAATAACACCGCGCTCTGCCAGAAAGTCCGCAACATCAGCGGTACTCATCGCAAAACGATGGCAGGCCCAGACCGCATAAGCTATGACCTAACGCGGTTAACGGTAGCCCTTCAGGCGGGGAAGCTAACTCGTTACTTTCATTCGGATCAGATTACTCAGGTTCAGGTGTCAGGCAACCTGGTAATGCCGAGCGTACGCCTGCCAAAAAAAAGCCCGGCAATCAGCCGGGCTTTTTAATGTGCAAATCGTCGCTGATTAACCAGCGTCTTCCCCGATCAGACCGAGACGGCGATCGAGATAACCGGCACAGTTGTCAATCAGGCTATCAACATGGTTCTCGAAGAAATGGTTGGCACCTGGCATTTCCTGATGGTCGATGATGATGCCTTTTTGGGCTTTCAGCTTATCAACCAAAGCCTGAACATCCTTCTGTGGAACGACTTTGTCCTGCTCGCCATGAATAATCAGGCCAGAAGACGGGCAGGGTGCCAGGAAGGAGAAGTCATGTAAGTTGGCTGTTGGGGCAATGGAGATAAAACCCTCGACTTCAGGACGACGCATCAAAAGCTGCATACCAATCCATGCACCAAATGAGAAGCCCGCAATCCAGCAGGCACGTGCATCGGGATGGATAGTCTGTACCCAGTCCAATGCGGCAGCAGCATCTGAAAGCTCACCTTGACCATGATCGAACTCACCCTGGGAACGACCCACGCCGCGGAAGTTGAAACGCAAAACTGCAAAGCCGCGTTTGGCAAACATGTAATAGGTCTGATAGATAATCTGGTTGTTCATCGTGCCGCCAAACTGCGGATGCAGATGAAGAACCAGTGCAATCGGAGCATTACGTTTTTTTGCTGGATGGAAACGGCCTTCTAGCCGTCCTGCAGGGCCATTGAAGATCACCTCAGGCATATACTGCAAAATCCTTTTGTTGTCGTCGGCAGCCTCAGTGCTGCCGTATTTTTCTTCTCGGCCGGATCGCTGTCGATTAAACTTGACTGCGAAACGCAAGTTTACTAAAACCAGTTTAGAATTATTCTATGATGAATCTCAAGGGCTACACTGAAAATCGGTTTCTGTTGGAGAAATGTGTATCCAACCCGGTGTACTCGCATTATAGACCTCAACGAACTCAAAGGGAACTCTTTACCCCTTATCGTAAGCAAAGTGGAAAATATCAAGGTTTCTATTTCCAAAGAAACCCAATAAGGGCACAAAAGAACTCCATTTTCTGTGTTAAACTATGACAATAAACCGCGAACCGACATATCTGGACTATAATGCCAGCGCTCCACTGAGGGAAGAAGCTCTTTCGGCGCTTAAGGAAGCCTATAAAGCAGCTGGTAATGCGTCCTCTGTTCACAGCAGCGGGCGGCGGGCCAGGGCCATCATTGAAGACGCAAGGCACAAAATTGCAGATCTGGTAGATGGTAACCCGGCGAATATCATTTTTACAAGTGGAGCGTCAGAGGCGAACGTAACGGCATTATCGCCCACCTGGCTTAAAAATGGCGAACCCTATATTCTGACTCAGGTTTTTGTGAGCGCAATTGAACATCCGTCCATCATTGCCGGCGGTCGGTTTGCAGCCCAGAATGTACAAAGCATTCCCGTTGATGAAAACGGCCGCGTGGTGGTGAGTGAACTGCGCAGGTTGCTTGAGAAGCTGGGAAGAGATGAAACGGCATTGGTATCTGTTATGGCTGCCAACAGTGAGACCGGCGTTTTGCAGCCTCTGCAGGAAATCGGCGTCCTCACAGAAGAATTAGGTCATCTTTACCATGTGGATGCAGTCCAGATGGCAGGGAAAGAACCGCTTTCAATGGCCATGGCAGGCTGTAATTCCATGTCGGTCTCCTCCCATAAAATCGGAGGTCCGCAAGGCGTTGGTGCTCTTATCCTCGGGAAGGGCGACTTTCGCCCTGTTCCGCTGCTGACAGGTGGCGGACAGGAATCGTGGAGAAGAGCCGGAACAGAGAATACGGCGGGCATTGCGGGATTTGCGGTTGCGGCAGCGCAATCAACTGATCCTGAAGAACGTGCCAGGATTTCGCATCTGCGGAATCATATGGAAGAGAGGCTGAAGGAACTCTCTTCAGATGTGGTCATCTTTGGTAAAGATGTCGCGCGTCTTGGCAACACGACGTGTTTCGCAGTTGAAGGGATTTCAGCTGAAACCGCACTGATCAACTTTGACTTGTTTGGTGTAGCTGTTTCATCCGGATCGGCCTGTTCTTCCGGCAAAGTGGGCGCATCCCATGTGCTTCTTGCAATGGGGGTGCCGGAATCATTGGCGCGGGGCGCAATCCGGGTCAGTCTGGGTTGGGCGACAACCCAGGAGGACGTCGAGCGTTTTTTAAGCGCCTGGACGAAAATTTATAAGCGAATGAAGCCCACACAGAAGGGGTGAGCGCCGTATATAAAAATAAACGAGGACAACAACCTCGTATAAATAAGGATGCACTATGCTGATACGGAGCATCTGTTAAGTAGGGCAAAAGGGTCCAATAAGTGTACCCAATGCGGCTTTGAACCGCGTATGGAGACAAAGCATGGCGGCAGTCCAGGAAACGATTGATCAGGTCAAAGCCATTGACGTAGATCAGTATAAACATGGATTCGTAACTGATATCGAAAGTGAGCTTGCTCCCAAAGGGCTCGATGAAGATATCGTTGCATTCATTTCCGCGAAAAAAGAAGAACCGGAATGGATGCTCAACTGGCGTTTGGATGCGTTTCGTCGTTGGAAGACGATGGAAGAGCCTGCATGGGCGCGGGTTGATTACCCGAAGATCGACTTTGAAGACCTTCATTATTATGCAGCACCTAAAAAACGTGAGGGACCCAGGTCTCTTGATGAGGTGGATCCGGAGATTCTGGAAACCTACAAGAAGCTGGGTATTCCATTGTCCGAGCAGGAAATCCTGGCAGGTATTGCCCCAGAAAACCGCGTCGCAGTTGATGCTATTTTCGATAGTGTCTCAGTAGCAACAACCTTCAAGGAAGAGCTGGCCAGAGCAGGCGTTGTTTTCTGCCCGATCTCCGAGGCAATTCGTGAGCATCCTGAGCTGGTTCAGAAATACCTTGGGTCTGTTGTTCCAGTCTCCGATAACTTCTACGCAACGTTGAACACAGCGGTGTTCTCTGACGGGTCGTTTGTATACATTCCGCCCGGCGTGCGTTGCCCAATGGAACTATCAACATATTTCCGCATCAATGAGCCAAATACAGGCCAGTTCGAGCGCACGCTGATCGTCGCGGATAAAGGCTCATACGTGTCTTATCTGGAAGGGTGTACTGCCCCTCAGCGCGATGAAAACCAGCTGCACGCCGCTGTGGTTGAACTTGTTGCTCTGGAAGATGCGCAGATCAAATATTCTACGGTTCAGAACTGGTACCCAGGCGATGCCGACGGCAAAGGCGGTATCTACAATTTTGTGACCAAGCGTGGAGATTGCCGCGAAAAGAACTCCAAAATCTCCTGGACACAGGTTGAAACCGGTTCTGCTATCACCTGGAAGTACCCCAGCTGCATTTTGCGCGGAGATAATTCTCAGGGTGAGTTCTACTCCATTGCGATTTCCAATGGTCACCAGCAGATCGACAGCGGCACCAAGATGATCCATCTGGGCAGGAACACGGCCAGCCGGATTATCTCCAAGGGTATCTCCGCAGGTGTCTCTCAAAACACCTATCGCGGGCAGGTTTCCGCGCATCGCAAGGCATCTGACGCACGTAACTTCACTCAGTGTGACTCGCTTCTCATAGGCGATAAATGCGGTGCCCACACCGTCCCTTACATCGAAAGCAAGAACTCCTCAGCGGTGTTTGAGCACGAGGCAACTACCTCCAGGATCTCCGATGATCAGATGTTCTACTGTCAGGCCCGTGGCCTTGATGAGGAAGAAGCTGTCGCGTTGATCGTAAATGGTTTTGTCCGGGACGTAATCCAGCAACTGCCGATGGAATTCGCAGTTGAGGCACAAAAACTGATTTCGATCAGCCTTGAAGGAAGTGTGGGCTAAAACGCGGACCTCCGCATTTGCCTCGTACCTGTTGAAGAATTGAAAAAACGAGAACGATAGATGCTTGAGATTAAAAACCTGCACGCCGAAGTTGATGGTAACGAAATCCTTCGCGGCATTGACCTGACTGTACGCCCTGGCGAAGTCCACGCGATCATGGGACCAAACGGGTCTGGTAAGTCCACCCTGTCATATGTACTGGCAGGCAAGGAAGAATACGAGGTCACTGAAGGTTCTGTCTTTTATAACGGCGTTGACTGGGCAGAACTTGGTGCCCATGAGCGTGCTGCTGCGGGCATGTTCCTTGCGTTCCAGTACCCGATCGAAATTCCGGGTGTAGCAACTATGACTTTCCTGAAGACAGCGTTGAATGCACAGCGCAAAGCACGCGGTGAAGACGAAATCTCTACCCCTGACTTCATGAAGCTCGTACGCGAGAAATCCAGAGAGCTGAAAGTGACGCCGGATATGCTGAAGCGTCCGCTTAACGTTGGTTTTTCCGGCGGTGAAAAGAAGCGTGCCGAAATCCTGCAGATGTCCCTGCTGGAACCAACTCTGTGCGTTTTGGATGAAACAGATTCAGGTCTGGACATCGATGCACTGCGCGTTGTGTCTGACGGCGTCAACCAGCTCCGCTCCCCGGAACGCTCCATGATCGTGATCACGCACTACCAGCGTCTGCTCGATCACATTATACCCGATGTCGTGCACGTTCTGTCCAAAGGCAAGATCGTGAAAACCGGTGGAAAAGAGCTTGCTCTTGACCTGGAGAAAAACGGGTACGCTGATTACGTCGACGAAGAAGCTGCTTGAGCTGGAGGGTAACCGATGAATGCTCCGGCAAAGATTCAAGAGACAAAAGCAGAGCAGAGCCTGAACGCTCAGTTCGACGAAGTTTTCGCGCAAACAACGCAGGAATACGCAAACCAACGCAAACAGGCATGGGATGCTTTCAAAGCGAAAGGCATTCCCCATCGCCGCGTTGAAGAGTGGCATTACACAGACCTGCGCACCAAAATGAACGATGCATTTGCATTGGCTTCAACAACCGCCCCCAAAGCTGATGCTTTGAAGGGGGCTGGTGATATGAAGACCTGCCGCATTGCAATCGTCAACGGTCGCTATGCGCCGGAACTCTCGTCAGATCAGGACGTTGCAGGCCTGAGCGTTGCTCAGACCAGCGGTTTCCTGTCGGCGCAAGCTAGCGCCGACGACGCCATGGCGCACCTGAATCAGGCTCTGGTCCAGGGCGGCATCAGCATCAAAATCGCTGAAGGTGCAAAGATTGAGCTGCCAATTGAGATCGTTCGCTACACTGACGGGTCCGAAGTCAGCTCCTATGCAGGCACTTGCGTAGAGATCGGTGCGGGCGCAAAAGCGCTCATCATCGAGAGCTTCGAAGGTGAAGCTGACGCTGCTTACCAGTCCAACGCCCTCACAGAGGTCAAGGTTGGTGACAGAGCAGATGTGCACTGGCTGAAACTGCAGGTCGAAAGCACAAAAGCGCTGCATATAGAGACGCTTAGCATTGATCTGGGTGCGGAAACCAATTTCCGGCACTTCATCTACAATGAAGGGGCATCATTATCCCGGACCCAGCTCTTTCTTGAGTTCAAAGGCGAGGGTACCCATGCTGGTCTGCGCGGAATGTCTCTGCTCAAAGACAGCCAACATGCTGATATCACACTGTTTGTGAAACATGCCGTTCCAGGATGTGAAAGCCGCGAATACTACCGTTCCGTTGTCGATGACAAAGCCCGTGCAGTCTTCCAGGGCAAGATTATTGTGGAACAAGCCGCTCAGAAGACAGATGGTCAGATGATGATCAAAACGCTTTTGTTGAGCGATGCTGCTGAAATTAATGCTAAACCTGAGCTGGAAATCTTTGCAGACGACGTTCTGTGTGCGCACGGTTCCACCACCGGCGACATTGATGAAGACCTGCTGTTCTATCTTATGGCACGCGGTATTCCGGAAGCGCAGGCACGCAAAATCCTCGTACTCGCATTCCTTTCTGAAGCTATTGAGGAATTTAAAGAGGAACAGTGTGTAGAGTTGCTGGAAACAATGATACGCAGTTGGCTTCATGCGGATGATATGGTGAACGAATGACCAGGTTCGACAATACGGCTTTCTTAGCTCCATACGACGTTGATAAAGTTCGCAAAGATTTTCCGATTCTGTCCACGGAGGTCTATGGCAAGCCGTTGGTCTACCTGGATAATGGTGCGTCAGCCCAGAAACCGAAGGCGGTGATTGATGCAATCACCAAAGCCTACACCCAGGAATATGCCAATGTGCACCGTGGCTTACACTATCTGTCGAACACGGCCACCGAAAACTTTGAGGCGGCGCGCGAAACCGTGCGCCGCTTCCTGAACGCTCCAGACGTTGACGAAATTGTTTTCACAAAGTCAACGACAGAGGCAATCAACGTTGTGTCCTACGGTCTGGAAGAGGACATCCAAGAAGGTGATGAAATCATCATCTCCATCATGGAGCACCATTCCAACATCGTGCCCTGGAACTTCCTGCGGGAACGCAAAGGTGCGGTTATCAAATGGGCACCGATTGCAGAAGACGGTACGTTCCTGGTTGAGGAGTTTGAAAAGCTCCTGACGGATCGCACTAAAATCGTTGCAATCACCCACATGTCCAACGTCACCGGTACCGTTGTTCCTGTGAAGGAAGTGACGCGACTTGCGCACGAACGTGGTGCAAAAGTCCTGATCGACGGCTCACAGGCTGCAGTTCATATGCCTGTTGACGTTGAGGATATTGGCTGTGATTTCTATGCGGTCACCGGGCATAAACTGTACGGTCCAAGCGGCATCGGCGTACTCTACGGCAGGAAGGAGATTCTCAACAAGATGCGCCCGTTCCAGGGCGGCGGTGAGATGATCAGGGACGTGAGCGAGGGGCTCGTCACTTATGCCGAAGCGCCACATCGTTTTGAGGCTGGTACGCCCCCAATCGTGCAGGCTATTGGATTAGGGGCTGCCCTTGACTATATGAATAGTCTGGGGCGCGAAAATATCGCTTTGTATGAAGCGTCCCTGCGTGATTATGCGGAGCAGCGCTTAAAGGAAGTCAATTCCCTGAAGCTTTTTGGTAGTGCCAAAGATAAGGGATCGATCTTCTCCTTTGAGATTGAAGGAGTACACGCCCACGATATATCAATGGTGATTGACAGAGCGGGCGTTGCAGTTCGGGCCGGTACGCATTGCGCCCAACCTCTGCTGGCGCGTTACGGCGTAACCAGTACATGCCGTGCAAGTTTTGGCCTGTACAATACCCATGATGAAGTTGATCGCCTGGTAGAAGCCTTGCGTAAAGCGCAGATGATGTTTGGTTAGGACCTATGACAGATAACAGACAAACAAGCGAGTTTTCTGACGGACCTTTGACAATTCCGGAAATCAACCAGAGCTCCGCAATCCCTGCGGAAGAACTGGAGCGTTTAACTGATGATATCATTGCTGCGTTGAAAACCGTATACGACCCGGAAATTCCGGTCGATATCTACGAGCTTGGCTTGATCTACAAGGTTGATATCGAGGATGACCGCACGGTCAAAATCGATATGACGTTGACCGCTCCAGGATGCCCGGTTGCCGGCGAAATGCCGATCTGGGTCGAAAACGCAGTAAGCTCTGTGCCAGGCGTTGGCACCGTGCAGGTGGATATGACCTTCGACCCCCCGTGGGATCCAAGCCGCATGTCTGACGAAGCCCGCGTTGCATTGAACTTCTTCTAAGGTTCGAATCGAGCTTACAATATATGGTACATCGACGGTGTTGATGTGCCCATGGAGGGTGCAAAATGGCCTCAGGATTTCAGGTATTATCTCTGACGGATGAAGCAGCAGAGTATATTCGCACACTGCTTGATGCAAGCGACGCAGAAGCACTTGGATTGCGTGTCTCCATAAAGTCAGGGGGCTGTGCGGGCATGGAATACGAGCTTGATCTTGCTACAGAGGAAAAATCGGGTGATGATGTTGTTGAAGATAAAGGTGTAAAGGTCTTTATTGACCCAATGGCAACTCTTTACCTGCTTGGAACTGAAATGGGCTTTGAAGCCACAAAGTTCCGCTCTGGTTTCACATTCAAAAATCCAAATGAAGTATCCGCTTGTGGCTGCGGTGAGTCTGTAGAGCTGCTGCCAGCGGATCTTTCAAAGTTTGCTCAGAAAAACCAGTAGTGCTCATTTCTAAGTATCTATAGCAATAGGTGGGATGCCGTGTCTCTTTTTAATTCACTGAAAAACGATAATCTCGAGACGTGGCATTCCTACACCAAACATGAATTTGTCCAGGGTCTTGGTGGCGGAACTTTGCCAATTGCGGCTTTTAGGAAGTATCTTGTCCAGGACTATCTCTTCCTGATTGAGTTCGCCCGCGCCTATGCGCTTGGTATGTATAAATCTACCGATCTTACGCAGATGCGGAAATGTCTTTCCTCTGCAACGGGCATCCTTGAAGCCGAGATGGACCTTCACATCCGCCTATGTGAAAGTTGGGGGCTGTCTGAAAACGAAATTGTTGCAACGCCAGAAGAGCCAGCGAACCTTGCATACACCCGATATGTCCTGGACACCGCAATGAAGGGTGATATGCTCGACTTGAAAGTCGCACTCGCACCATGTGCAATCGGTTACGGCGAAATCGGCGCTGAACTGGCAAAGCAAGAGGGAGCTCTTGATCCGGGTAATCCATATGCAGAATGGATCAAAGAATACTCCAGTGACGAGTATCAGGAACTTGCTGCTGATGCAGTGAAGGAACTCGATGATCTTGGTGCACTCTATGCCACTGATGCACGCTACGCCAGATTGTCCAAAATATTTAGAGAAGCGACTAGACTTGAAGCCAATTTCTGGCAGATGGGCCTTGAGCTATAATTATTCGGAAGAACACATCACATTTCTGTGGGTGGATGAAGCACGCAATGTTCTTGTCGATCTTTGACTTTGTATTGCAAGCTTTCCGTATATCTTCTGGTGATTGCTTATGTCTTTGTCCTCTTATTTTATAGCAGATAAACGCCCTATATTTTTGAAGAATATTCGTTGTCGTCCGATGTTTGGTGGCCACGGATATTATATGAATGGCAAAATGTTTGCACTCGTTCGCGAAAATTCGTTCTATCTCAAAGCGGGATCCAGCAACATAGCAGATTTTCTGCTAACGGGTCAGCTGCCATACATCCATTATTGCTTCGGTGAGTATTTCCCAACGAATTTTTATTCAGTTCCACTGGGTATTACCGAGGATGAAGTCCAGCTGAGACTATGGATTGCAAAGTCAATTCAGCAACTTGCCCAAGAGGATGAGAGGCCCAGAGCCTTTTCAGCCCTGGACCGTCGAGAAAAAAGATGGAAACCATACGATCTGTCGTCTCAAACGCGTTTATTTTAAAAATGAGCGCTATCAGGCAACCTGAGTTACACTGGGGATCTTCTTCCCCTTCTCAGCTTTCACGAGGTTGCGGCCTGCTTTCTTGGCGGCATAAAGTGCAAGGTCCGCACGGGACACCATGCTCTCCGCACTGTCACCAGCCCGGAATGTCGAAATGCCAATTGAAATGGTGATACGACCCAGGTTTTCGCCGGTTGACCGTTTCACCAATTCCTTTGCAACAACGTTCTTACGGATCTTCTCTGCAACCACCTTTGCATCTTCAATGGTGGTTCTTGGTAAAATAATACCGAATTCTTCGCCACCATAACGACACGCAATATCGTTGTTTTTGACGTTCTGCTTTACTGCCAGCGCCACAAGTCGAAGAACCTGGTCGCCGGTCTGATGGCCGTAGTTATCATTAAATTGCTTGAAGTGGTCGATATCTGAAATCAGCAAGGAAAGGGGAGCATGACTATCTTCTGCCTCTGTAACCGCACGTAAAAGACTTTGATCGAAATGCTTACGGTTGTTCAGTGTGGTCAGCTCATCAGTGAGCGATTCATAACGGATCGCTTCCAAGCCTTCCTGTAAAACACCAATCTGGTGCCGGGAACCAACCAATTGTTCGCGGAGCTCCTGATTGCTCACTGCAGTCTCAGTGGTCAGTTTTGCTAGTTGGATTACAAGTTGGGAGAGTTGAGAACGATCACTGACTTTCTCAAGAGCACTCAGCGTACGGGTCAGCTCTTCACCATATTCGGTGGTTTTGAGTGTTCCCTTATCAAGCGCAGAAATCAGTTCCCGAACTTCCTCGGAGATCTTGTCACCAACTTCATCAATGCGCTCACCCAGACGATTAGGCGACAAGAAGCGGTTGTAGATCTTTTGTGTCTCTTCAGGAGAGACTTTACCATCGCGGGCAAGAATCTTGTTGATGGTCCGGTTAAGGGTCCGGTTAAACCCGGAAGCGTAAGAATACCATAACTCATAATTGCGCGGAAACGCTGGAAGCATATTTGTTTTGATGTAATCGAGCGCACTGTCTGCATAAACGATCGTACGCTTGAACTCGTCTTCTTGACTCATGATTGCATCACCGCGTCACGGGAAGGGCTAACCCATAATTAATAAACTAATTTAACATTAGCTTATTAATGGGATATATCTAACCAGTGGTTAACCAAGGGAAAGTGGGTTATCGGCTTTGAGCTTTGGAACGAGTTTTCCGCAGTAAGAAGGCCGGTATATGGCTTGAGTTCCGGAAAATTGCATCATCTTTAGGCTGGTTTGCGCGGCGGCCACCCCGTGGACGAGGTGGCGCATCACGCCGATAAGATTGCATTGGAACCACTGGCTGTTCTTCAAGGCCTGCTGGTACAGGTTCGGTTTCCTGAACTGTTGTTTCCTGGGCTTCAGTCTTCAGTTTGCGCGAGCGGCTTTTGTCTTTTGGGTTACGGGAAGTGCGGCGGCGAGATTTCTTCTCGTCAGCAGGCCGGGAGAAATCAATCGGTTCGCCAAGCCACTCCAGTTCGTTTCCAATCACCTCGTTGATCGCCTGCAATGCTTTCTGGTCCTTCGTCGTCACAATTGAAATAGCAGTACCTTCCCGGCCTGCGCGCCCTGTACGGCCGATGCGGTGGACGTAATCTTCTGCATGAATAGGAAGATCAAAATTAAAGACGTGGCTCACAATAGGAATATCAAGGCCACGTGCAGCAACATCACTGGCAACCAGAACCTTGATGTGTCCCTTCTTGAAGTTGTCCAGCATGGTCATGCGAGAGCGCTGGTCCATGTCACCATGAAGTGCACCAACAGAAAACTCATAACGCACAAGCGAACGGAAGAGGGTGGCCACATCGCGTTTACGATTACAGAATACGATCGCATTCTGTAAATCCTCAGCACCTTGAATCAACTCGCGCAACTTTGTGCGCTTCTCATAATCTTCTGCGTCGGCCGCTGCAATATATTGCGTCACAGTATCCGCCGTTGTAGAGGCATTTGCCACTTCAACTTTTGCCGGGTTCTGAAGGAAGGTATCGGTTAAGCGCTGAATCTCAGTCGGCATAGTTGCGGAGAAGAACAGAGTCTGACGCGTGAATGGAATAAGCTTACAAATGCGTTCGATGGCCGGAATAAAGCCCATATCCAGCATGCGGTCAGCTTCGTCGATAACAAGAATATCCACGCCCTGCAACAGCAGCTTACCGCGCTCGAAATGATCAAGCAGACGGCCAGGTGTTGCGATGAGAACATCAGCGCCACGCTCAAGTTTTCGGTCCTGCTCAGCAAAGGATATTCCGCCGATCAGCAATGCAACATTTAGTTTGTGATTGACGCCATAACGATTAAAGTTGTCTTCCACCTGCGCTGCAAGCTCACGGGTCGGCTCAAGAATAAGAGTTCTTGGCATCCGGGCGCGCGCACGGCCTTTTTCCAGAAGAGTGATCATCGGCAGCGTAAAGCTTGCTGTTTTCCCGGTTCCGGTTTGAGCAATCCCGAGGACATCTCTCCGTTCCAGAACGTAAGGTATGGCGCGTGCCTGAATGGCAGTCGGTTCTGTATAGCCAGAGGCTTCTACAGCGGCAATAACTTTCTCACTAAGTCCGAGAGTGGAAAACGACATATTTCATGTTCTTTACGATAATTGAGGAGAAAAGCTGGTAGGCGTATGAGTTACATGTTTGTCCAACCAGTTTGGCGGAACACAACATTTCTAAGCGGCGTTGTCAATAAATTCTGCGGTATAACCTATATATTCCTTCATATTATGCCAGGGTTGCCGAATTATAACCTACGTAAAACTTAACAACTATTCAAAATTAAAGGTCTTTTAAATATCCAGATCAGTTGCAAACTCCGCGCGCTCCTGAATGAAGTTGAAGCGTGCTTCTGGTTTGTTCCCCATCAACCGCTCGACTGCATTGCGGGTTTCGCTGACCTCATCCTCGCCAACAATCACTTTCAAAAGTGTACGGCGTTTCGGATCCATAGTGGTTTCCTTGAGCTGAGCAGGCAACATCTCACCTAACCCCTTAAAACGGCCAATTTCAATCTTGCCATTCTTCCTGAAGCTGGTTTTCAAAAGCTGCTCACGATGCTCATCATCCCGTGCATAAAGCGTCTTTCCGCCCTGACTTATCCGGTAAAGTGGAGGGACAGCAAGGTAGAGGTGGCCATTATTGACCAGATCCGGCATCTCTTGATAGAAAAATGTAATCAGCAAGGCTGCAATATGTGCACCGTCAACGTCCGCATCAGTCATGATAATAATACGCTCATAGCGCAGGTCTTTATCCTGATAACTGGAGCGCGTTCCACACCCAAGCGCCTGAATGAGATCAGACAGCAGCTGGTTCGCTACAAGTTTATCACGGCCAGCATTCGCCACGTTCAGGATTTTACCACGTAGCGGCAGAATGGCCTGCGTCGAACGATTGCGGGCTTGTTTTGCTGAGCCACCTGCAGAGTCACCCTCCACGATAAACAGTTCTGTGCCATCAGATTTGCTTGTAGAGCAATCAGCGAGCTTGCCGGGCAGGCGAAGGCGACGTACAGCGGTTTTGCGCGCAACATCCTTCTCCTGACGACGCTTCAGGCGCTCTTCAGCACGATCAACCACCCACTCTAGCAGCTTGTTTGCCTGGTTGGGGGAGGCTGTCAGCCAGTGGTCGAATGCGTCACGGACAGCAGTTTCCGCAATACGGGTTGCTTCGTTTGTAGCCAACTTTTCTTTTGTTTGCCCAACGAACTCAGGCTCACGCACAAAAACAGAAAGCATACCAGCCGCTGACGTTAAAACGTCATCACCCGTAATTATGGTGGCCTTCTTGTTGCCAATCAGCTCTCCATACGCTTTTAGTCCGCGCAGTAGCGCATAGCGAAGTCCTGTCTCGTGTGTTCCGCCTTCTGATGTTGGCACAGTATTACAATAAGAGTTGACGAACCCATCCCCGGCAAACCAGGCAACGGCCCACTCAACAGAGCCATGTTTGCCTGTCGCCTGTGTCCGGCCAGCAAAAACCTCATCAATAACACGGCGCTCTTTGCCAAGAGCTTCTTCCAGATAATCCTTCAGGCCACCCGGAAAATGGAAGGTCGCAGTCTCAGGTACTCCATTGGCTTCATCGGCAAGGGCCGAGGCACAGCGCCAGCGAATCTCCACGCCACCAAACAGGTAGGCCTTGGAGCGCGCCATCTTCATCAAACGGGCAGGCCTGAATTTGAGAGTCTTACCGAATATCTCCACATCAGGCTTAAACCGCACCATGGTGCCACGGCGATTGTGAACATCACCCACCAGCTCAAGGCCACCATCGGCAAGGCCACGACGGAACGTCTGGCGATACAGCTTGCGATTACGTGCAACCTCAACCACCAGCTCTTCAGAGAGCGCATTTACAACCGAAATACCAACACCATGCAGACCACCCGAGGTCTCATAGACTTTGCTGTCAAACTTACCACCGGCATGCAGGGTTGTCATAATGACTTCCAGAGCGGATTTATCTTTATATTTAGGATGCGGATCAATCGGGATACCGCGGCCATTATCAGTAATCGTCAGGTAACCATCATCACCCAGGGAGACATCAATCCAGCTGGCGTGGCCTGCAACGGCCTCATCCATGGAGTTGTCAATCACTTCAGCGAATAAGTGGTGCAGCGCTTTTTCATCCGTGCCGCCAATATACATTCCAGGACGGCGCCGTACAGGCTCCAGACCTTCAAGTACTTCAATGTCAGCTGCTGTATACCCTCTCTCACCACCGACAGGAGTTGTCCCGCCTGCGGATGAAGGCTTTGCAGATGAGGTCGGTGTGCTTGCGGCTGGTGCTTGTTTCTTCTCAGCGTTGCCAGAAGAGGATGTAAGCTCATCCATGCTTTTGGTAACATCTGCAAACAGATCATCAGGCGTGCTCATCGTACCTCTTTGGTCTTCCGCTTAAATAGTCTCGAATCAAACGGCAGTTTTGCAGGACTGAAAGAAAAGGGCAAAGATCTGCCGGGGTTCTGCTCTTGTTCCTTGTGGGTAAGCGTCAGGCATACGCTTTTTCGCTTACCTGTTTGTGATGATCCCCATCAAAAATGGGCATCTGATGCCATATGCGCCAATCTCGGCGAAAATACAAATGGCATTTGTCATTGCCCCCAAGGACTGTGATCAAAATTTTACAGCGGATATACACGGCAGTTACGTCAACTGCTGCGGATTGTTGCGAGTATGCAACAGCATTTTGCGCTGACCCGAATGGCGGAAACTGACACTGGTTCAGCTCAGGCAAATTGGATAGTTTGCCTTGTCCACCTTTGAGAGATGGACGAACTGTGTAGTATTTTTGTCAATAAGATAGAGAACTGGGCATTTGTAAGATCATTTGTGACAATTTGAAGGTATGTCACCTTTGGAAACAAAATTGACATTTTTTTACTTCATAGCCCGAACACACAAAGTAGGTATTAAAAGAGCAAGAAGCCAGAGCCATTGGCAGTTCGACGGTGGTCAAGTGAGGTACTTTGAAAAAAGCTCGGTTTAAAGATGAAATGGGAACGCACTACGCTGCGTTGATGCGTCTTATAACAAGCTTGAGCTACGCCTCAGTTCTTACTCTCTTTGCTCTCAGCAGTGTACAAGCTTCGGAGACCAGCAAAAGTGAGAGTGCAATGGCTGCCATCAACCAGATGGCAAATGTAACACCTCAACAAGCTTTGAGGGATGGTGCCCGCGCGTACTACTCTGGTGAAAAAGACAAGGCTCTTTCGCCACTTCGCTACGCTGCTGAAAACGGACAGGCCATGGCTGCCTGGAAGCTTGGCAGAATGTACGCGCAGGGAGACGGTGTGCCGGAAGATGATCTTCAGGCGTTCCAATATTTTTCCCAAGTCGTACGCGAATACTCTTCCGAGGGTGCTAAAGCGAGTTCAGCTCCATTTGTTGCAAGCTCTCTGGTCGAGCTTGGCCGCTACTTCCTGACAGGCATTGGTGATAGCCCGGTCAAACAAAACACGCATAAAGCGCGTGAGGTGTTCACTTACGCTGCGTCCTACTTTGGCGACGCCAATGCACAATACAATCTCGGCATAATGTATCTGAATGATAAACTGCCAGATTATGACCGTCGGCTTGCTGCCCGCTGGTTGAAACTTGCAGCCGTAAAAGGCCACGTCGGAGCGCAGGCCAGGTTTGGCGCGCTGCTGTACTTTACAGAAGAGCTGACAACCGCACGTATGACAGGCCTGAAATGGATGACCCTGGCACGCCAGCAAGTGGTTGGCGGTGATAAAGATGCATGGATTGTTGCTCTCCACGAGAAGGCGTTCTCTCTGGCCTCTGAAAAAGAGCGCCGCAACTCCGCTGAATGGGCAGATGCATGGCTGATTAAGCGCGGTCGCGTGATTGCATCAAGCAACTAATCCTCTCCATTTTGATTTTCTTTTATAATATGACTTGACTACTCAGGTTATTTCTGCGAATTAAAACGTGAGTTCAATATTCAAGTTTTGTTATTGACCTCAGTTTGGCGATTGCAGACCCAGATTACGGGTCTCTGGAATGTTCTTGGGGTGAGCCTTTTGCGCTCACCCTCTTTTTTACCTGCACGTTGTGGAAAAGCTAAAGTTTTCACAGTCTTCACCTGTATTGTTTAAGTCTATGTAATTTCAGTGTTTTCAACAATTGAATGCTGTTTTTGAAAATTTCTCGCATGAATTGGGAAAAACTATAAAACGCGCTTGCCAAGCTTTAAAACTCTGCCTATATACCTGCCTCAACAAGACGCCGCAGGGTGTCTGGTTGATGAGATCGGAGCATAGCGCAGCCTGGTAGCGCATCTGGTTTGGGACCAGAGGGTCGCAGGTTCGAATCCTGCTGCTCCGACCATTCGTCAACACGAAGATAGATCGGAGCATAGCGCAGCCTGGTAGCGCATCTGGTTTGGGACCAGAGGGTCGCAGGTTCGAATCCTGCTGCTCCGACCATATTCCCATTTCTCTCCTCATCAGTTACATAATATCGAGCAGTCAACCCGGCTGTCTCCAGCTCGCAGCGGCACAGAACACCTCTCCAATTACAGCTTCTGTTGCGCACCTCATTTAACAATAATTGATTTTGTCAAGGGTCTGGCGCGTTTAATGAATTTTTTATCCTGCCGCCCTGAAGAAGTTTTAGAGCTCCTCTTGGGAAAAGAGGTCGCAGGCATGACCCGCAACCTGCCATAACTTATGATATGTCCTGCTTGTAGTACGGAAGGAATCAAAACCAGCGCTGACCGCCTCCATGGCCGCCACCGAGGCCGCGTTCCTGTGAGAGGACGGGTTTGTCCTGAATAATCACCTATGCAGGATGGGCGCCTTTGTTCCACGAATCCTGTAACACGTTTCCGAAGCGCCACAGGATGTACTCTGCCCAGTCCATTCGCCCAAAATCTTTAATCGGATAAAATCACATATGAAGCGCCGAGAAAGCCCGGAACAGAATAGGAAGCAACTTGCTTTAAACCGCAACGGCCTGATAGGCTTGGGTTGCGTTGAGCAGCAGAGCAGATGGGTCCGAGGTGGTTTCAGGGTATTCCTGAACCTTCAATAGGTATTGTAAGCCACTGACTTTGCTTGTTTTCTGATCCTCGTTGTTGTTGCCGAAGTTCTTTTCTCGGAGCTCGGTATAGGCCTGCGCCAGGTTGGTCCGGGCTTGCGCGGCTACGGCCTGATCCTGACCGGATGGCTGCACGGGAGCGAGAGCAGCTGCAATCACTGTATTCAGCTTGGGGATGCTGGCTTCCGGGTCTCCGGCAATGGGCGCAGAGTCGATTGAGACTTCACCGCCAATGGCATAGCTGTGACCATCCGGGCCGCGAGACTCGGTATAGCTCGTTGCTCCGGCGTAGGTGCCGCCTGTTGCTGCATGGGCTTGCTCGTGCGCACGAACTTCCGCATCACGTGTCTTAAGCTCTTGAACCTGTTGCTGCTCTCCATCAGAAAGCTGTCCGTTCCCGTTTTTGGACTTTTCAGAGGAGGAGGGGGCAGCTACCGGATTGGCAGAAAGGTCGCTTCTGATGGTGATGGAGTCTTTTGGAACCGCGTGTTCAATGGAAAAAGGTGTGGTTTCCTGCTGGTTTACTCGTGCTTGTCGAGCCGCGCTGTAGGACGCAGAGCGAATCAGCCCGGTAAATGAGGATCCAATTCCATCTATCATAGTTTCTACTTAATACTCGTGACCGGTGCTTCAGGTAAAGGATTTTCTGATACATAATTTCACCTGGTATGTTAGGATTCTGCCAGCCAGCCCGTTAACCTGCGTGCAGATGACCGGGCAGAGTGTGCTGAGCGTTGCTACTGGCACAGGTAAAAGTTTGTCGCAGCTCGTATGAGTGCTGCGCGTTCCGAAATACCGTTGGTGTCCTTTGAGGCAATCAAGTTGACGAGTGACGGGTGACAGCGGCCAGGACCTGAAATCGACAGGGACCTGTCGCAACTCGTTGCCACTGTTGCCTGGGTACCTGAGGGGGTCTTCGCACAAACTGACACCAGTCCCCTGATTGATTGACATATTTAGTCGAGGTTATTTTGGTAAAGCAATTGCATTGCGTGATGATTATGGCGGGGACCATCTTCGGGAACTTGCCAAAACAGGCAGTAATAGCGTCAGGTCCGTAAAATAATCCTATTTCAGTAATTTATGATGGTGGCCTCGTACAGATGCCGTACGCATGGCGGTGGAAGGCTTCAGATTGCGCGTGACTGGATGTAGTGTTTTAGCACACAGGGAACGAAGATCTGGCAGACCGTAAATTTCGTGGCGATCCTCCTGAACTCAACAACGAGCAGCGGCGACTCTTGCCCGGGGAGGAACGGGACTGTCCAAAGCCAGATAGGCAGGCATTGTCGGAGGTGCGCGAATATGCCGGTGAAAAGAGACTTGGAAATGTGCACATTCAGGGCTTTTGCGACCTTCGGCAAATAACCTGGAAATGCCCCTGGACGCAGTTGAGGACATTATCTGTGGGCCTTTTTCCTGAGGCTTTTCGTCAAATCCTTTGAAAAACCCCGAAAGACTCTTGTGAGCACAGCAATAAATTTTCTCTAGATTGGCCTGATCTGCAATCAATCCAGCACCGTGCCTTTGGGAGATAAGATGCCGGGTTCAGATCTACGCCACACCTTCAGAAAATACGGTCTGCTCACACTCGTGCTTGCGGGTCTATATCTGCCAGTGAGCCCTCAGCCCCTGTTGGCCAATGACCCTGCTCCAAAGGAAATGCCCTCGGACAAAATTGATGTCATCGTGACGCCCCGGCAAGATGGAGATGTTCACATTAATGAAATGCAGCAGTCAAAGTGTGCCATCATCATTGATGACTTTGATGAATATCCCAGTGCCGGCAATTGGGATATTCATCGCATGAACAAGCCTGAAAATTTCCGGATCGAAAGCGATGTGGTGCGTGATGGCGGGCATGCGCTGGCGATTACAGTGTTTGGTGATGATGAACTGGATGCAGAGGGCAATCTGAAAAACGAACTTTGGGAGGCGCACCAAAACCGTTGTGATTTTGGCGACGAAGTCTGGTACTCCTTCAGCTTTAAAATTGATGGCACTGTCTGGCCTGCCGGATCGACGCGCTGGGTAATTGGCCAATGGAAAGAGGATTCTGGCGGAAGCCCGTTTCTGGCGCAACGCTTTGACAACGGTGTATTTCACATCACCGTCCAGCACAACGATACCCGCAAACTGGTTGCTCAGGCAGAAGGCAGCTACCAGCAGGACTTCAAAGGGTTTTCGCAGGAGCTCCGGCAAATGTTGAGTTTGGACCGGCAGGCCTTTCGCAACAGGAATGATTCCAGTCGTACCTCAGATGAGTTCCTTGGCAGTGGTCTGTCGCTTCCGGCGCTGAAAAAGGCGATTGAAACGCAAGACACGTCCAAGTTTCCGTTTCTGGCAGATCCACACACCTATTCAGATCAGCCAGGTATTCAGATTGAGCTTTCTGATGATCCTGCGCTTCCGGACCCAACAACCGGATGGGTGGATATGCGTTACCGTGTCAAAGGAAGCCGCGTCGGGCAGGGAATCATAGAGATCTGGGCCAACAACAGATTTATTGCACGCGTTACTGGCTATATCGGCAATGACGATTTTTCCGGTAACACCCAATACTTCAAGTTTGGGCATTACCGGGATTATGATCGCGACGACTTACAGTCGACAGTATATCTGGACCGCTTTCGCCGCGGTCCGCACCGTTCTGATGTAGACTAGAACAGGCCTTCAATCTGACCGTTTTCATCAAGCCCGATAGTTTCGGCTGCCGGATGGCGCGGCAAGCCGGGCATCACCATAATATCGCCAGTCAGCACCACAATAAATCCTGCTCCGGCGGACAGACGAACCGCGCGTACATGGATGCTGTAGTCAGATGGTGCCCCAGGCAAAGCCGGATTGGTCGAGAAAGAATAAGGCGTCTTAGCCATGCAGACTGAAAAATGGCCGTATCCCTGTTCCTCATAGGATTTGAGCTGATCTTTAACAGCCTGCTCACAGGTGACTTCTGAGGCACCATAAATCTTTTTGCAAATCCGGCGGATCTTTTTCCAAAGTGCCAGATCATCCTCATAAAGATGTCTGAAGTCCGGTTGTGTTGTCTGGAGAATTTCGGAGACCAGTGTTGCCAGTTCCACAGTACCTGCCGAGCCATTGGCCCAATGTGTGCAAGGCACAGCTTTAACGCCAAGGCGCTCCATCCGTGTTATGATCACGTCAATTTCCTGATGTGTATCAGGATCGTACCGGTTGATAGCCACAATCACAGGTACACCATAACGCTGACAATTTTTCACGTGCCGTTCCAGATTGCTCATGCCTTTCTCAAGCGCGGGGATGTTCTCCGATGTCAGGTCGTTCCTGGCTACACCGCCATGCATTTTAAGTGCGCGGACAGTTGCCACAACAACAACGGCATTCGGCGTCAAACCAGCCTGACGGCATTTGATGTTGAAGAACTTTTCTGCCCCAAGATCGGCGCCAAAGCCTGCTTCTGTCACCACACAACCGGAAAGACGAAGCGCTGTCTTTGTCGCTATCACTGAGTTACAGCCATGCGCAATATTGGCAAACGGACCGCCATGAATAAAGGCCGGGTTGTTCTCAAGCGTCTGAACCAGATTAGGGCGGATGGCATCTTTAAGCAGTGCAGTCATCGCCCCGTCGGCTTTCAGATCCCGGCAATATACCGGTGTTTTGTCCTTGCGATATGCAATTAACAGGCGACCCAGACGGTTTTGAAGATCCTGCAGGCTTTCGGCAAGGCAAAGCACGGCCATAACTTCAGAAGCAACCGTAATGTCATAGCCAGACTCACTCGGGAAGCCATTATTCACCCCGCCAAGGCCAGTGATAACAGAGCGCAATGAGCGGTCATTGATGTCAATAACCCGGCGCCAGACAATACGACGCTGATCAATATTTTCTGTATTACCCCAGTAGATATGGTTATCTATCATCGCAGAAAGCAGGTTATGTGCGGCAGTTATCGCATGCAGGTCGCCTGTAAAGTGGAGGTTAATGTCCTCCATAGGCACCACTTGCGCGTATCCGCCGCCAGCAGCCCCGCCCTTCATACCGAAGCAGGGGCCAAGAGACGGTTCGCGCAGGCAGATGGTTGTTTTCAGGCCGATGCGATTAAGTGCATCCCCAAGGCCCACGGTTGTTGTGGTTTTGCCTTCTCCCGCCGGGGTTGGATTGACGGCGGTAACAAGTATGAGTTTTCCATATGGCTTGCTGTTCAACTCTGGCATCGCATCCAGATTAACCTTGGCTTTAAACCGGCCATAAGGTTCAAGAGCGTCCTCCGGGATCTCCAGATTTTGAGCGATGCGCGCAATGGGTTTCATGTCTGCTGCGCGGGCAATTTCAATATCTTTCATGGAAAATCTCCAGATTAGAACCGGTAATCAAATGAGCCGGAAAGAGCGTTAGAAACGCAAATCAGGCAGGAACAGCGATAAAGTCTCTACGTAGAATCTCTAGCGAATGCACCTGTAAACTTCAAGATTGAGTAGGGGGACTTGCAACTAACTTAGTTATCGGTGCTCATCTGTGTTTTTGCTGAGTTGAGAAATATTATTGCCTGAATAGCTGTTGGTCGGCTCTAAACATCACCAGACTGAGCTTGCGCGGCAAATCCAAGAGCATTAGAGCTGGTTGGGTTTTGTACACAATCTACGCCAATGCCGTAGATTCGTCGGTTAGGTCACCCCATGTTTTTATTTGAAGTTGCCGCGCTCGGTGCCGCTGCCACCTGGGCTATCGGTGGTCTCATTTCTGCAAAACCTGCTGCGCATCTTGGAGCCATTGGCTTCAACTGCGTGCGCATGTGGTTTGTTGTGGTGTTTTTGGGTATCTATGTCTTTGCGACAGGTACTTGGAGTACAGTTGACTCAAGCCACGCCTCTCTCATCTTTCTCTCTGGCTTTGTCGGCATATTCATGGGGATACACTGCTGTTCCTCACGCTCAACCGTATGGGACCGCGTCGCACAGCCATCCTGTTTTCCATGAATGCGCCCATGTCAGCGCTTCTAGGTTGGCTGTTTCTATCAGAAGAACTTTCATTTCAGGCGCTTGTCGGTATCTCGTTCGTTCTGGTCGGCGTTATTCTCGCCATTGCGTTTGGGAAGCGCAAAGACCAGCTCCATAAATTGGAGGCGATTAGAGGACCTGTCGCCATCGGTGTCCTCTTCGGCACGTTGGCAGCACTTTCCCAGTCGGTTGGCTCGATCATCATTCGCCTGTTATGGAAAGTGGAGCAGATCCTGTTGCGATTTCACTTATGCGCTGCACCATTGCGGCATTTGGGTTGCTGGTGTTGTTTTACCTGCCAGGCCGTCCATTCAGGCTGGCGAACCCAATCAATAAAGAGATAGCAGCGCTGGCTTCGTTCTCCGGTATGCTCAGCGTGGGAGTTGGCATGACGTTGATCCTCTATGCACTCAGCGGTGGCGAAGTTGGCATTGTTTCTACCTTGTCAGCAACCACACCAGCCATGATGCTACCTGTTCTATGGTGGCAAACCAGAGAGTTTCCTGCCATTGGAGCATGGATCGGCGCACTTTTCGTTGTTCCTGGCTGTGCTTTGATTTTCATGAGCTGACCAACTGATGAGACAGGAATGCCGCCTGGGTACCACGAGCCGATGTGGCCCTGAGAGGTCGGATCGCAAGATCAGCTCGTGTGGTCTCATCAGCAATTTTGTGAGTTTAGCAGGTAATTAGTCGAACTTTATCAAGTTCGTCACTAAGCCGGTTGACGGAAGCCCCTGAAATCTGAACAATAGCTAGGCATTTGGTATTTTTGTAGATCAGACAAAAATGAAAAGGGAACACGGTCCATTTGGGAAAGCCGTGGCTGCCCCCGCAACTGTAAGCGTAGAGTTGTTGCTCACACATGCCACTGATGACGCTGTTTAAAGCGATGTTGGGAAGGCAGAGCAAGAATAAGGACGCGCAAGCCAGGAGACCTGCCAAATGCAGTCACTCACCCACGGCACGGGGCGTGCTAAGGGGCGGTACTCCGTTCAGGTGACATTCACAGTGCGTGTGAATGGAAATGAATCTGACCTCGTTTCAACAGGTCAGAACCAGTTTTCTTCAAAGACGCACTATGCAATCAACAGCATGGCATCTGGCATAGATGCTGTGAATGATGGACCAAACCCGTGCGTAACACATCCTGGATCGCAGCTACCCTCAAGTCTGGCGTAGCTCTCTCAGCACTCCTCAGCTCAACTCTTATCTCATCCGCAAACGAGACAGAGCTTGATGACATCATCGTCATCGCCAACAGAACGGAAACCGAAGCCGGCAAAGTCGGCTCCACAACACATGTCGTGACCGAAGAAGACCTGAAAAACGACGGAGCCACGTTTGTCTCCGAATACCTGACAAAACTCCCGGGAATTTCATTTTCGCAAAATGGTGGCCCGGGTAAAACAAGCTCTCTACGTATGCGCGGAATGAACAATTATTACACCAAAGTTCTGGTAGATGGAATTGATATTTCCGATCCTAGCTCGCTACAGGTTGAAGCACGTCTGGAGCATATGTTGCTCAATGATGTGGAGCGTATTGAGGTGCTTAAAGGCTCTCAGAGCGCTCTCTACGGGGGGCAGGCCGTTGCTGGTGTAATTAACATCATCACGAAACGGGCTGAGCCTGGTACCGTAAATCATGGCGCTACATTTGAAGGTGGCAGCTACTGTACCGTAAACGCTTCTTATGGGTTTAAAGCAGCGTCTGAACGGGCGGATATCGCCATAAATGCGCAACGTTACCATACGGACGGTTTTAGTGCAAAAACCCCCAAAGGTGAGACAGCAGATGAAGATGGCTATGAAAACCTGACCTTTTCGGCAAAAGGCTCTGTTGATGTTACAGAGTCTGTAAACCTGTACTTTGTTGCCCGAACGACAGATAGCCACAGTGAATATGATGGTACTGATCCGGATGGACGTGATGAGGAAGATTTTCAGCAGTACATGGGAAAAGTAGGTGCAAATTTTGCGTGGTTGGATGAGAGGATGACAACTGACACCTCATTCCAGATTGTCGATACAACACGCAAGAATTACGGCAGTGATATAGAGACTTACAAAGGCGATCGTTACAAACTTGACGTTCTTAACACCTTTGAGGCGACGGATGAGTTTACTGTCAGTTTCGGTGGTGACTGGATGCATGAAAATTATACAGACTATGGAAGCAGCCGGATTTTTGGCGGCTTTGTTGAAGCTTTGATCGATCCATCAGATAAACTGAGGCTCTCCCTTTCATCTCGTCTGGATCATCATTCTCGTTTCGGAACCTACTGGTCTGGTCGGGCAACAACCTCCTATCAGGTTACCGAAGGGACTCGTTTTCGTTCAAGTTTCGGTAATGGCTTCCGCGCGCCATCTCTGAGTGAGCTTTTTGGTAAGTGGGGACCAAATCCCGACCTGAAGCCAGAGACAAGTGTGAGCTTCGATACAGGCGTCGATCAGGAATTCTTTGAGGGTAAATTACGATTTAGCGCAACTTACTTTCACATTCTGACTGAAGACCTTATTGCCTGGACCAATAAATACGAGCAAATCGACGGCCTGTCGCGTAGCCAGGGTGCAGAACTCTCTGCTGACTGGGATGTTCTGGATAATCTGAGCTTCAATGCTGCCTACACTTACACATGGGCGGTCGGAAAAGACAAAAAACGCCTGGTGCGTGTACCTCTTCATGACGTTAATGTCGGCGCTACTTATAAGCCTGTCGATGAACTGACCCTCAACGTCAACACCAGTTACGTCTCTGGCATTGAAGATCTTGGTGATGTTGGGGAGCTGGATGACTTCGTTCTGGTCAATGCTAAGGCCGCCTATCAGTACACCGGGAATCTGACATTCTATGTCCGTGGTGAAAACCTGCTGGATCAGGATTATGAGCGGATTGAGGGCTATCAGACACCAGGCCTTTCCGTTTACGCTGGTCTTACAGCCAGTTTCTGATTAAGTATGCCGCTCGGTGCGAGCTGAGCGGCATCTTGCGCGTTAATATTCTGCTTGGGTAGTCTTCCATTGTCTTTACGCCTCTTTTAAGGTCGAAATGCGAAATAAGATCAAAAAGATCATGCAAATGGCGTTTCTGGTGATTCTGGCTGCCAGTGCTGCTGTTGCACGCGCTGACCAGAGCGAGACGAAGGCACCTGGACGAGTTGTCTCCATGAACCTGTGCACTGACCAGTTCTCCATGCTGCTCGCTGGCAAAGACCAACTTGTGTCAGTCTCCAAATTAGCGTCTGACCCATCGCTCTCCGTTATGAGTGAAGAGGCAAAGCCCTTTCCGGTCAACTTTGGCGGGGCAGAAGAAATCTATCTGATGAACCCGGACCTGGTAATTGCAGGAACATACACAACCCAGACCACAGTGCAGATGCTGCGTGGTCTCGGGATAACGGTGGTTCAGGTTCCACCCGTTCGCACAATCCCTGATATAGCCAGGGAACTGCGCCGTCTGGGCAAAGTGCTGGGACGTGAACAACGAGCTGAGACACTGGCACACCAGTTTGAAACTGAAATACAACAGCTTATCGATGCTCAGCCAGATGATCGGGCGCGGGCAGGGGTCTACTACGCCAACGGATACACGGCGGGAGATAGTAGTCTCGTCAACGAGTTGGTCACCACCGCAGGCTTGCAGAATATTGCCAATAGTCTGGGCCTGGAGGGCATAAGCAAATTGCCTTTGGAACTGCTGATCCTCGAAGAACCACAGCTGCTTGTTGAGGGCACCCAGTTCTCTGATAAACCGGCACTGGCTTTTGAACTCCTCGCCCACCCGGCCCTGAAACGTACGCTCGGCAACAGTGGCCGCGTCATGATCGAAGATAAGTATACCATTTGTGGCCTGCCGTTTGTGACGCAAGCTATTAGTAAACTGGCCAGACAAGCCACCAGATTAGGAGCGCAAGCCGAATGACAAAGCATCCGGATGCTCCGTTGATCACGGCGCTGTGCCTGATCGCCGCTGTGCTGTTTGTGACCTCGCTCCTGATCGGCGCTGCTGATTTGACATTCCTGCAGCTGACTAAAGCTGCATTTTCTGCAGAAAAAACGCCCTTGTCCATTGTCTTTTGGGAAATCCGCGTGCCGCGCGCAGTGCTGGGCCTGATTACAGGAGCAACGCTTGGTCTGTCCGGCGCGGTACTGCAGGGGCTATTGCGCAATCCCCTGGCTGAACCAGGCCTGATTGGGGTCAGCTCTTCTGCAAGTTTAGGCGCTGTCATCGCTATTTATTCCGGGCTGACAATCACCATGCCCTTCGCGCTGCCGGCGTTTGCGTTGCTCGGAGCAGCGATTGCAGCTGTCCTGCTGCCCATGCTGGCTGGAGGTCGGGGTCAGACGCTCACACTGATTCTTGCAGGTGTAGCAATCTCCAGCATTGCGACCGCACTCACCTCACTGGCGCTCAATCTGTCGCCAAACCCGTTCGCAGCTATGGAAATCGTCTTTTGGATGCTCGGCTCGCTAAACGACCGCTCCATGCAACATCTATACATCATTACGCCTTTCATCGTCATCGGTTGGAGCCTGCTGTTCATCACGGGCAAAGGTCTCAATGCGTTGTCTTTGGGGGAAGAAACAGCTCATACCATGGGCGTTTCATTACCTCGATTACGATTCTGTGCCATTGCAGGCACTGCGGCCAGCGTTGGTGCTGTGACGGCTGTGACGGGAACAATCGGATTTATCGGCCTGATCGTACCACACCTGCTACGCAAAATGGTCAGCGGAGAGCCGCAACGCCTTCTGCTGCCAAGTGCTGTTGCCGGGGCTTGCCTGCTGACGCTGGCCGATATCGCTGTGAAACTGTTTGGCCCACAATCCAACCTCAAGCTTGGAGTGCTGACAGCTATCGTCGGTGCACCATTCTTCCTTTGGCTGCTCATCAAACAACGCAGGGCTTTGATCTGATGTTGCTTCAACTTAAAGACCTCTCCGTCAACTACGGTCACAGGAACATCCTCACGTCAATCAATCTGGAGATTAACAAAGGTGAGATTGTCGGATTGATCGGCCCCAATGGCTCAGGTAAGTCCACTTTAATGAAAGCTATGGTCGGGCTAATCCGCTCCCATGGATATATATGCTACAACAACCAACCACTTAAAAGCATCTCAGCCAGGCAGCTTTCCAAACATGTTGCTTACATGGCACAAGAGCGCGAGGTTGCGTGGGATCTGTCTGTAGAACGCATTCTGGAGTTGGGGTGTGAAGCTGTCGGAGGCTCTGTACGGACACCGAGACACAAGAGGGAACTGGAGGAAACGATTGCGGGTCTGGGGCTGGATGCAATCAGAAAAGCCTCTGTCCTGCAGGTGTCTGGTGGCGAAAAAACGCGTGCACTGCTCGGCAGAGCTCTGATGCAAAAAACACCGCTGATCATTGCAGATGAACCAACAGCAGGACTTGATCCGGAACACCAGCTGGAGCTTCAGGAGATTTTTCAGAAGCTACAGCAACAAGGCACATCCATGCTTGTCAGCCTGCATGACTGGACATACGCAGCACGCCTTTGCACGCGGTTGGCGATGTTAAAGGAAGGAAAGCTGGTTGCATATGGTGCGCCGGAAGAAGTGTTGACCGAAAAGCGCGTGCAGGATGTCTACCGTGTAAAAGCGCATGTTCTGCAAACGGAGCAGGGGCCTATGATCACCCCCACAACACGTCTTTGAGGCGGCTCCCGATTACTCCGGAGCCAGGCTCTTGCGGAACAGGCGGTCAAGGTAAGTCGCGGCCTCTCTGAAGCGGTCTGCGGACTTATCTGCTGGAAGCAACGTCTGCACCTGGCTATCAAAATCTGCGTAATGCTGGGTCGTGGACCAGATTGAAAACAGCAGATGGTACGGATTTGTTTCGACTATCTTACCTTCATTCATCCAGCCTTGAATAACGACTGTCTTTTCATCCACCAGCGACTTTAAGGGGCCTGCAATCAGCGATCTTATGCGCGGAGCACCCTGCAGGATCTCATTGGCGAACAAACGGCTTTCCCGTGGGTAGTCCCGCGCCATCTCAAGTTTGCGGTGTACATATGCGCAAATCTCTTCAATGGGCTCGCCTTCAGGATTGAGCTGATGCAGCGGATCCAGCCAGATGTAGAGCAAGCGTTCAATCAGCTCTGCATGAATGGCATCTTTGCTGTCATAATAATAAAAAAGGTTCGGCTTGGATAAGCCGGCTTGCTGAGCGACCTGATCGATCGTAGATCCACGAAATCCGTAGGTTGAGAACACATCCAGCGCAGCTGCGAGGATCTTCTCGGTCTTTTCTATCTGAATTCGTGTTTTTCCTTTTGCTTCATAAGCCTTAGCCATACTCTTTTCCAAATTGGTTAAGCACCGGACCAAAAAAATGCCGTTCGGCATATGAGAACGTACACCCGAAAATCTCCTCCGGTTTTACAGGAATACAACTGGAAATACAGTGTCAGAGTTTGGTGCGTGAATGAATATGAACATGGCATGCTTTCGATAAAGACAAGACCGGGCGCATATAGAACCCGGCCCGTGTTTGCTTAGCCCACAGTTTCCGTCTTTTTTGCATTGTCGGCATTAAATACCGGAATGATTTTTTCGCCGTAATCTGCAATGATCTTCTCTTCGTCACCACTGTCCAGATAGATATTGAACTGAGTGATGCCTGCATCTTTCAGCTTGTTGAGCTTTTCGATGTGGTTGTCAGGCGGGCCGAGAACGGCAAAGCTTTCGACGATATCATCTGTAATGAAATCGAGGAACGGGTTGTCGCTCTGCCCGTGTCTGGAGTAGTCATAGCCGCGACGATTCTCAATGTAAGAGGTCAGGCTTGCTGGCACCTGATCGTTGTCTGAACCATATTTCTCAACGATATCAGCTACGTGGTTACCAACCATGGCAGGGAACCACCTGGTTTTCTCAATACCTTCTTCCAAAGTACCTGTATGCGCCGGTGCAGCTGCCATAATGCCGAAATTGCACATGTCACGGTCAGCTGCCTCACCAGCAGCAACAGCCTGGTCGCCAAGCCATTTACAAATGCCAGGCTCTGCGATTTGCAAAATAAGGCCGTCACCCACCCGCCCGGCAGAGTTCAGCGCTTTCGGACCGTACGCAGCAACCCAGACAGGGAGCTCATAACCATCAGCCCATGGGAACTTCACCGGCTCAGGGCATTCACCATACTGAGCTTCTTCACCGCGGATCAGGGCTTTCACAGTGTGAGTAAATTCTTCCAGACGCTTCAGCGTAGCAGGCTTCCTGCCCATTACACGCACTGCACTGTCCCCGCGACCCAGACCGATATCAAAACGCCCGCCGGATTGCCTGGCAAGCGAACCAAACAGGCTGGCGGCATGCGACCAGTCGCGAGTGTTCGGGTTGGTCACACACGGTCCAAAACGCATGTTTTTGGTGTGTTCCATGCACATGGCCATGGCTACAAAGCTCTCACGCCACAGGATATGGCTGTCGTAGAACCAGCAATATTTAAAACCGGCATTTTCAGCCTGACGAACCAGAGCTTTTGCGCACTCTGGTTCAACAAATCCTTTAAAGCAAATACCAAAATCCATGTGTGTCTCCTCCACAAATAGTAAGGCGTTGTTTAAAATATATCCCCCTTTTGAAAATGGGCATTGGCTTTCAATGGGGGAAACGCTGAAAATTCTTAGTGATCCGGTGCCCAGATGCGGATGCCCGCATGTGTGAACGGCACGGCTTTTGAAATGTTCTGACGAATGAGGATCGGGGTGATCGCTTCTATACAGCGTGCTGCTTTTGCATTGCCGCTATTGTAGGTTTTAACGTGCAGCTTGTTCACCAGCTCCATCACCACCCTGCGGGCGGCCAGGCTGTCACCGCACACGAGGATGTCGCAGTTGATCGGCCAGTCCAGATTGCTCAGTGTCGTGGCTGAAACGTTGTGCAATGCGCCGACAACAGGAATGTCCGGTCCAAGCAAAGCCTGTGCAGCCTCAGTAGCAGATCCTTCCGGCGGCATTTCAACGGTCTTCGGGTCACCAGGAGCAAGCGGAACAACAATGTCAATCAGGATCTTGCCAGCAAGAAGCGGCTTCAGGGCATCAAGTGTTGCATCGTGCGCCGCATAAGGCACAGCAAGCATCACACACTCGCCGGAGGCCACCACTGCATCTTCATTGCCCATGCCGTCGATCTGTGCAGAGCCTTCCGGGAGCCTGGCCATCAGCTCTGAAGCAATCTCCTTGCCGCGAGCTGCATCACGGGAGCCAAGTGCAACGGAAACTCCCGCACGGGCAAACCTGAGTGCAAGACCCTGCCCCTGTGGCCCGGTTCCTCCGATAATCGCTAAAGTCATCGGAACATGTCCTCCTTCTTAGGTCTTATTAAATCCTGTGCCGAGCTTGCTTCTGACGTCCAGTTCAGTCCGCGGAAAAGCACAACAGGTGTCTGCCCTGCTTTGCTGATCACAAGCCCGGAAGCCGCAGCCAATTCATCTGCAAAGGCCGGTTCGGTCACGCTGAGCAAACGCCCATGGGCATCCAGGGTGCCTTGTTCTTTGATTGTTGCGGGAACGCCCGCAAGCCCCACAGCCACATTCAGCTGGCCAAGTCGCCAGGGTCGTCCGAATGTGTCCGTTATGGCAAAGCCGATCCCAGCGTTAAAGCGCCTGGAAAGAGCTGTCTGCATACGCGCTGCACTCGCATCAGGATCTTCAGGCAGCAAAATAAGTGTTTCATCCGCACCGCTGTTGGATTCATCCACTGCAGCATTGGCAGAGATGAAACCAAGCCGGTGCTCGCAGATCATCGTCCCTTCACTTTGTGCCGGACGTCTGAAATGGCGAACCACGCGTGTGCTTTCCTGCAGGATCACCTCAACCTTCCGCGGATCTTTGTTCAGCTCAGCAGCATAGGTTTGCGCGTCTTTGGAAGGGATGACATCTGCCAGTCTCACAATGCGTCCTTCGGCTTTGGAGAAAATCTTGTGCGCGGATGTCAGAACGTCACCGTCCCGCAAAGAAAGCCCCGCCGCCTCAATGGCATCGCCTAAAATGGCAGCAAGGTCATCACCGGGATTAATTTCCGGAATATTGGGAATCGCGTGCATGGAAAGTGTATGCATCAAACAGCTCTCCGTTCAGCACGTTTTGTAAGGAGCCGGAGCTGATGTTCGCTTAAGTCTTCCATATAGTCGATATCTCTGGAAAAGGCGGAGGAGGGGGCGATCACGCAGTCCAAACCGTGCTCCGCCGCCTGGGCCTGATGTTTCAGAAAAGACAAACAGCCATAAGTGAACGAGATAGCATCCGGCGGCGTGACAATCAGCACGTTGGTGCCGCGATCATCCGCGGGGCACAGAACCAGTGAACCAGGAGAACCAGCAAGGCTCAGAAGTCGCCCAAATTCACCAAAGTCAGGCGCGGCGATATCAGCAGGCAAAACACAAAGTGTTTCATAGCTATGCGCTTTCGCCCAAGAGGCCGCGGTCGTCAGTGCAGAGTTCAGTCCATCTTCCTGTCCCTCCGGGATCAGGTGAAGGCGATGCTCATTCACGGTTTTTGCGATATCTGTTGAACTGGTCACGACAGCGATGTCAAAGGCAGTGCTGCTGCGTGCCTTAGCGTCCTGCAGGAAGGCAATGGTGCGCGCAAATAAGTTTGCTGCCACGATGGCCCGTTCTCCGGCATCAAGGTCCGGCCCAAGGCGCGACTTGGCCCTCGCAAAGTCTTTGACCGGAACCACAACAAGCGTTTTGAAGGCGGTTTCCATCATGCGCCCGGCTCCTGAACTTCGGATGCTTTTTCGCTGAGAACACCGGAAACTGAGAGCAACGCCGCAGCCAGCCGGCGTTTGTCTTCTCGGGTCTTCATGAGAATAGTATCCACAAAGGTTCTCAGACCAAGACCGTTGATGCCAGTTACATGATGCTCATCTGAGTGGTCAATCACGAAGAACTCCAGAAAATCTGCATAGATCTGGGCCACGCCAAAGGCTGATGCGTCATAGCCAAGGGAAGTCAGCATTCGGTCAGCCGGGCCTTTCACGACACCGCCATTGATGATCGGTGAAACGCCAATCTTTGGAGCTTTGGAAGCCTTTACCGCTTCCAGAATACCGGGTACTTTCAGGATTGGCATAATACTCACGAGGGGATTGCTTGGCGCAATCACAATCAGATCGGCCTCCCAAAGTGCGCACAGGGCTTCCCCGGTCGCATGTGCGTCGCTGATATGATTGTAGTGCAGCTCCCGAACATCAGGTGCACACCGCTCTTTGACGAAGTACTCCTGAAAACTCAGCCAGCCCGCATCCGTCCTGACGCGCGTTTGAACTATGTCGTCCGTCGGCAAAATCATTGCGCATTCAAGGCCAAAGCTCTTGGCGATATCGCGTGCAATAAGCGTGGGACGATCCCCCTGACGGCGTCGATGTGTGCGGTAGATGTGCAGGCCTAAATCACGATCTCCCAGTGACATCCACGTATCGTCACCCAGTTTTGACAGCGTATCCAAAGCGCGGTGACCTTCATCGGCCACGCCCCACCCCTGCCGGCGGTCAATCACATCAGCAAGAGTGTAGGTGAGGGTGTCTATGTCCGGTGAAACCCAGAGACCGTGGAAAGCATCGTCATCTGCAATGTTCCCGATGATGGAAAGCTTTGCATTCTCCAGTTGGTACAGACCCTCCGCCATTTTCGCGCCGCCGACACCGCCGGCAATCAAAGTGACTTTGACAGGTGTGTTTGTGCTCATCCAGCCCCCCCCCCCCGGCCGTTTGTACAGGCGCGCCGTCAGCCTCGGTCAGGAAGTTCAAAAGCCCTGAGTTTGCACGCGTAACCAGTGGCATTTGTTGTTTTGGCAATCCATCCGTAAAATCATTGATCACGTCATAAATTGTATTGCGCTGAACAGGAACTCTGCCTGCTTCCTGAATGATCTGGCACATCTCATAGGCTGTGATTTCCTGACCATGAGCTGCGCCAGCAGCACGGGAAATGCTCTCGTTCATCAAGGTGCCGCCCAGATCATTCACGCCGCATTGCAAAAGACCGGAGGCAAACTCAGCACCAAGCTTGGTCCAGGAGACCTGAATATTGTCAATCCAGCCGTGCAGCATAATCCGAGAAACTGCGTGCATCTTGCGTACCTCCAGACCTGTCGGACCGGGGCGCACGTTTTCCGGGTCCAGCGTATAAAGCGGGCTTTCTGAATGAACGAAGCTCAGTGGCACCAGCTCGGTAAAGCCTCTGGTTTCCTTCTGAATATCTCGCAGCAAGGCGATGTGAGCTGCCCAGTGCTCTGGTCTGTCTATATGGCCGTACATGATTGTTGCGGTGGTCGGAATGCCAACCTCATGCGCGGATTTGATGATCTCCACCCACTTCTCGGTGCTCAGCTTGTTGCGGGTTAGCTGCTGGCGAATTTCTGTATCCAGAATTTCAGCCGCTGTACCGGGAAGAGAGCCCAGCCCACAGTCTTTCAGATCTTGAAGAAACTCCGTGTAAGACTGCCTGGTCTTCGCCGCGCCATACCACACCTCAAACGGTGAAAACGCATGGATATGCATGTCCGGCAGAGCTTTTTTGATCGCCAGTACCATCTCGCGGTAATAGGTGCCCTCCATTTTCGGGTGCAACCCACCCTGAATACAGACCTCAGTTGCCCCCCGGTCCCATGCTTCCTGCGCCCGTGCCACAACCTGTTCAGGAACCAGCCATTCGGCGCCCGGATCTTCGGTTCGCCTGGCAAATCCGCAGAATTTGCAGCCCATGTAGCACACATTGGTGAAGTTGATGTTCCGGTTGACGACAAAACCCACCCGATCACCATTTCTGCGCTGTCGAAGCGTGTCCGCTACATAAGCAACAGCGGGAAACTCTTCTGCGTTGGTGCGGAACAGGCACTCACCTTCAGCCTGAGAAATCTCAACACCTGCCAGTGCCTTGCTCAAAATGTCGCGAATCGGCGCACTGACATTGTAAAACCCCAGCGTATCATTCGTGCCCTGTGAGAAACTGTGAAGGGTCATAGGGAGTCTCCTGAGTGAAGAGAGTCAGGTGACCCCATCTGTTTCCAAAGCCCTTGTGATTTTGAAAGCACGGCATGATCAACAAAGTCAGTCTTGTCGAGCAGATAGCCTGGGTAGACGGTCAGACGCTCTTCCAGTTTCTGCCCTGCCAGCCGGGTAGATTGAGCAAGCTCATCAATCACAGGCCAGCAGTGCTGAGGGTTGATAAAATCAATGGTAACCGGCGAAATACCACCCCAGTCGTTGATGCCCGCACTCAGATACTCCATATGCCGCTCGTTCAGATTTGGCGGTGCCTGAAGACTGATCTCAGGCGAGAGGATCAACCGGGTAACGGCCAGCGTACGCAATATGTCATCCAGTGTCGGTTCAGGATGGTTCTCCATCCCGATACCCGGCTTTCGTTGGAAATTCTGGATGATCACTTCCTGAATATGGCCGTGGCGCGCATGGCTCTCGCTGATCGCCTGGAGCGCTTCAATCCGCTCTTCCCATGTCTCGCCAATGCCGATCAGCAAGCCGGTGGTGAACGGAATTTTCTTCTGGCCAGCCCGCTCCAATGTCCGCAAACGCTGGACAGGGGACTTATCCGGACAGCCGTAATGCGGTTGACCGGCTTTCATCAAACGGCGGCTGGTGGTCTCAAGCATCATACCCATGGAGGCTGCAAAGGGGCGAAGCTGATCAATCTCCTCGTCACTCAGCGTACCCGCATTCACGTGGGGCAGGAGAGTTGTTTCCCGTAGCACCATCTCACAGGCATCCGCCAGATAGCTGACCATGGAGCTATAGCCAAGCGTGGCCAGTGCGGCTTTCGCCTGCTCGTAGCGCAGCTCAGGCTTCTCACCCAGACTAAACAGCAGTTCCTTGCACCCTGTCTCTTCACCCTGACGCGCCGTGCGCATCACTTGCCCGGGTGTCATGATGTGAGCTTCAGGTGAACTGGGGTGTTTGACAAATGTGCAATACGTGCAGGTATCCCGGCACATGTTTGTCAGTGGTGCAAAAACTTTACGGGAGTAGGTGACAGTGTTGCCCCAATACTGAAGCTTTACTGCAGCAGCCTGTTGCATCAGATCCCGAAGATCCGAGCCTTGCACTTCCCCCAGGTGTCGCGCTTGGTCAGCAGTCAGCATATTTTTACCTCTAGGTAAAAATATCTGCAACTGGCAGTTAGTCAAGAAAGAATTATCTCAGGAGTAGAATAAATATGCTGCAACGCAAATAATACTGGAAGTGTTAAAAATCAGTTTCAGCAATGGAAACCTCTATTTTGTATTGGTTTTTGTAAAGGTGCTTTGCAATATTGAACTGTTAAACTCAAGTTCGTGAAAATAATTTCGATACGCAGATAAATATTCATTTTTTGGAATGTTATTTACCTGGATAAGTAGAGGGGGGATTTGATTATATAAAACCGGAGAAATCTTCCAATAAACTTAGTGAGCTGTGGAGTTTTCTTGCTTGTTATACCAATCTGCATAATCATTGACCTGTTATTGCCCAGTCCCGTGATGCAATTGTTTTGATCCGCCCTGTTTCAGCAATTAATCGGTTCCAGGCATGGCAACATGCATCAACAATATCTTCCCAGGTCTCAAATACCCGGTTTGAGAGATAGTT
>CANNAV010000019.1 GCA_947502585.1 uncultured Pseudovibrio sp. | reverse complement strand
ACAAACAAGGCGGGTCATTTTTAAATGCAAATTATCCCGCCAGGTGGGTCAATTTTGCATGCTGATCAACAAGTTGCCTAACCGATTTGCTTACGGATCTCTGCCAGCATCGCCAGATGAGTATGGATGAAGGCAATCAGGATGGTTGCTGTGGCCACATCCACGTTTACAGGATTTTTACCTGCTTCAGGCGTTTGAACGGCCAGCAGATCTTCGTGGCCTGTAATTTCGGTAGAGATGTAAAGTCGGTCGAAATCGTCGCCGGATGCCGCTTCCAGCTTCCTGTAGATGTCGTCCAGATTTGCCGGACGCGGCGGAGGTGTAGCGCCGGTGGACTCAATCACTTTTGAGACAGCAGTTTGCTCTTCACTCTCCAGCTCAGCAAACTGGCGCACCAGCGGATTGGCTGCCTTAACTGTTGCCATTTCGCTGATGGCGAGTGAGAACGGGCTGATTGTCAGCGTCTTGTTGGTGTAATCCGTTGAGCTGTGGTTGTCGGCAAGGGCGGTGGAAACCAGAACAGGTGCTGCCAGCAAGGAGCCGGACATACCGATGAGAGCGTTCCTGCGTGTGATGTGTAACTTACCAGTATTCATAGATTTTCTTTCAGGTTGTTACAGTATTTATTGTTTATCGAATGTGAAGATATTCCCGTTGTTAAGCCGGGTTATTCCCGATAGCAGGTATACGCCTGCTTTCTCTTCAAATCGCTAAGCGGGCTCCCGGGTTTTCAGGTATCCGGTATCTGGGTTGATAAAACATCACAGAGCAAAGCAAATGTGAAGAAAAGAGTTGAATCCGCGATGACATCGAACAAACTGGCCCGACCCAAAAGCTGCTTATGCAAAATCTCTTACACCAAATTTGACAATAACTCCTATAAAACGCTGCCAGCATGCCACGACGACCACTGAGAAGGGTTAACATCAGGCCAGCAAAGCTCTCAGAGATTTTATCGGTTTCATACAATAATTTGTCACGAAACCATAGATTCAGAATTCAGACAAAAAAAGGTTAGTGAATTTTAATAAATCTCTGTGATCTCTTTGCTGATGTCTCGATTCTTCAATGTTGTTGCTATATTGTTCTTCGTTAAGTAATTGGAGAGTGTCCCTCTGATCTGAGAGGGGGCTGCGTTCAAAGGATCTAACGAGTTCAATGGCAAATTCTTCTGGCCCACATAATCGCGAAGTACCTGCGCATCCTGCTGATCCTCTGGCTGCACCGCAGCCCAGGGCAGATGGTATCGCTGCGAGGGCCATGGCTGCCAGGCAAACCAATGCCCCGGCTTACATGGAAGGACTGAATGCAGAACAACGACTTGCTGTCGAGACGATCAACGGGCCGGTGCTTGTGCTGGCAGGAGCTGGTACTGGTAAGACACGTGTTCTGACTACACGGATCGCGCATATTCTGGCAATGGGTCACGCCACTGCGGGGCAGATCCTTTCTGTGACCTTCACCAATAAAGCAGCCCGCGAGATGAAGGCCCGCATTGGAGCTTACATAGGCGATAGTGTTGAAGGCATGACCTGGCTTGGCACGTTCCACGCAATTTGTGTGAAAATTTTGCGCCACCATGCAGAACTGGTCGGGTTGAAATCCTCTTTCTCCATTCTGGATGCAGATGATCAGGTTCGTTTGATCAAGCAGATTATTCAGGCGGAAGGGCTTGATGAAAAGCGCTGGACTGCAAAGACTTTTGCCGGACTGCTGGACAGCTGGAAGAACCGCGGGCTTACACCCTCGCAAATTTCAGCGGGTGAAGCGCAAGGGTTTGCAAACGGCCTGGGGCGCAAGCTTTATGAGACCTATCAGGAACGACTTAAGATCCTGAATGCCTGCGATTTTGGCGATTTACTGCTGCACTGTATTACGATTTTTAAGGAGCATGATGATGTTCTGAAAAGATTCCAGCATCGCTTCCGTTATATGCTGGTGGATGAGTATCAGGATACCAACATCGCGCAGTACATGTGGTTACGGCTGCTGGCGCAGGGTAATCCTAACGTGGCCTGTGTTGGTGATGACGACCAGTCCATTTATGGCTGGCGTGGTGCTGAAGTCGATAACATCCTGAGATTTGAGCAGGACTTCCCAGGTGCTGTTGTGGTTCGTCTTGAGCGGAACTATCGCTCGACCAGTTACATCCTGTCCGCAGCTTCTCATCTCATTGCGCATAATCAGGGTCGGCTTGGTAAAACTCTTTTCACCGATCAGATTGAATCTGAGGACGAAGAGAAGGTGCAGGTCACCTCAGCCTGGGATTCTCAGGAGGAAGCCCGCTCTATTGGTGATGAGATTGAAGCTCTTCAAGGTCATGGGCATTGTCTGAATGAGATGGCCATTCTGGTGCGTGCATCCTTCCAGATGCGTGAGTTTGAAGACCGGTTCGTCACGCTTGGTCTGAACTACCGCGTTATTGGCGGCCCGCGCTTTTATGAGCGTATGGAGATCCGGGACGCATTAGCCTATTTCCGTTGTGTGATGCAGACATCAGATGATCTGGCGTTTGAGCGCATCGTGAATACGCCGAAGCGTGGGCTTGGTGAAGCGACGCTGAAGATTGTACATGCGTATGCGCGCAAACGTTCTGTTCCGCTGATGATTGCGGCGGCTGAGTTGGTTCAGACCAATGAACTGCGCCCTAAGGCGCGTGCTGTGCTGGCGGATGTGCTTGGCATGCTAGAGAACTGGCGCAATAGGGTTGAGACCATAAGCCATACGGAACTGGCGGAAATCATTCTTGATGAGAGTGGTTATACCCAGATGTGGCGTCAGGACCGTTCTGCTGAAGCGCCGGGACGTTTGGACAACCTGAAAGAACTTATCCGCTCTATGGAAGAGTTCGAGAGCATGGCTGGGTTCCTTGAGCACATCTCGCTGGTGATGGACAAGGACAGTAACGCGGTAGAGGATGCAGTCTCAATCATGACGCTCCATTCCGCGAAAGGTCTTGAGTTTGATTCTGTTTTTCTTCCTGGCTGGGAAGAAGGCGTGTTTCCAAACCAGCGGGCATTGGATGAGACAGGGCAGGCGGGTCTGGAAGAAGAACGGCGCCTTGCATATGTGGGTCTTACCCGTGGCCGTAAGCGTGTGAAGATTTGGTTTACCTCCAATCGGCGCATTCACGGCTCGTGGCAGTCCTGCATTCCTTCGCGGTTCCTTGATGAGCTGCCTGCAGACAGTGTTGAAGTAGTTGAGGCTTCCAACTCTTACAGTGGCTACGGTCTGAACAGCGCTGGCGGCGGATATGGGGCGAATCGGTTTGACAACAGTGATCCCTTCCAGAGCAAGTATTCGACCCCGGGTTGGCAGCGGGCGCGTAAGGCGCAGGCTTCCGGGCAGCAGTATGGCCGGATGCATGGTGGGAACCAGAGCCGCCGTGCAAAAAAAGCTGGTCCGATGACCATTGAAGGCGAACTGGTTGCCAAGAGCGTTACTGAGGCAGGAAGCGATTTTGCGGTTGGTGAACGCATTTTCCATATGAAGTTCGGATACGGGTTGATCGGCGATATTGAGGGGAACAAGCTCACTGTCGATTTTGAAAAATCTGGCCAGAAGAAAGTGCTCGATAGCTTTGTTGAACGGGCGTAAGCTGCTACTCAAGCGTTTATTTGATTTAGAGTATAATACGTTATCTCCCTTCTATGCTGTGTTGGGAGATGACAGTAAATGAGGTGGTTTTCGCGCTTGCAATAATTGGTGTTGCGAGCGTTGGAGCGCAATGGCTTGCCTGGCGATGGTCCTTGCCTGCGATCATCCTTCTGCTTGTTTCCCGAGTTTTCTTTGGCCTGCGGGTGTTCTCAGGCAGACTGCGTTGGTCGGTGATTTATTGCGTCCAATTGTTGCGACGGGTGAGTATGTTGATGCACCGGGAAGCGATCTTTGCTGATCCGCCTGGAGCTTTGCTCGTGGTGTTCATGTTCGAAGTTTATTGCGTTTATCACGGAGATCGTGGTTTCGGGGTCTTGCGATCCGGGCTGTGGCGGGGCTGGTGATAGGGTGTGCTGGTGGCTGGGTTCCGGGCGGGCGTCCTTTCCTCACACCGGAGTGCAGCTATAACAACCCTGAAACGAAGATCCGTCAGGGCAGGTTCAGCAATACTTAGCCTTGTTCCTTGCACATATGCGGCAGTGCGCGAGAAAGTCTCGTAAGTACTGGCTTTTCATGACCGACCATTCTATATGCCTGGGCGAAGGTTTTAACTGAGTATTGTTAGCTCATCGTAACTAAGGGTTTTTGCATGGACACGATCCGGGTTCGCATTCCGGCACCTGAGGCTGAAGCAAAAGCACTCTCCGATATTATGGAGATACGCTTTGAAGATGATGGTTTTCCAGTTGCCGTCTTTGAAAGCTCCAGGGACGGAACAGTCTGGACAGCAGAAGTACTGGTGCTGGAATCTACGGTTGATGATGCAATCAATCTGGTTGAAATGCGTTTGTTTGATCAATTTGAAGGTGGCGTTATTCCTGGCGTTACTGAGGTTGAGGCGTTGCCGGACATCAACTGGGTCGCCAAATCCCTTGAGGGTCTGAGGCCCGTTCGTGCGGATCGGATTATTGTTCATGGTGCGCACGATCGTGATGCTGTTGGCCAGTCTGATATTGGTATTGAGATTGAAGCGGCGCAGGCCTTTGGAACCGGGCATCACGGTACAACCGAAGGTTGCCTTTTCGAACTTCAACGTCTGTTGAAGCGCCACAAATATCGTCGCATGCTTGATTTGGGTACCGGAACGGGTGTTTTGGGTATTGCCCTTGCAAAGCTTTCCAAATCTGACGTTCTGGCGACTGATATCGACCCTGTTGCCGTGGAAGCTGCAATTGATAATGCGCGCAAGAATAATGTGGGGCCTCACTTCAAAGCCTTTATCGGGGCTGGTGTGGATGATCGCCGCTTTTGTGAGTTCGGTCCGTTTGATCTGGTTGTTGCCAACATTCTTGCAAAACCGTTGATGCAGATGTCAGCCAAACTGTGTAGCCACCTTGCGCATAAGTCGACGCTGGTTCTGTCCGGCTTGCGGATTGAGCACGGTCCGCGGATCATCTCTGCGTATGGCCAGCAGGGACTTAAGCTTGTGCATCGCCGTGAGATTGACGGATGGTTGACGCTGACCTTTGCAAAAGGCAACCGTGCGTCGTAAGGTCTTACCGATTTTTGGAAATTCAGAACCCTCATTGTTGATAGATTGAGGGTTTTTTGATGTCTGATTGAAATACAGAAAACAAAAAACCTTTGCTTCCTGATCCGGCAAACTGGGAGGAAATTGCCGGGGAAGCAAAGGTTTTTTTGTGTGCCAAGCAACTGGGAGGAATTTGCTTAGCTTGCCAGATATTGGGAGGAAATATCCGGCTTTATGAGTAGCATTTCTAGCGCTTTGTCAGCTGCTGATGGCTGCCAACCATTTTTGTCTGTGCATCACTTTGGGAGGAGGTGTGATCCACCGGTTTGCTTTGGGAGGAAAGTGCCCCGTCGACAAGAGGGTTTATCTATTATTTAAGTTTGTAAAAAAAGAGATAGTTTCGCATGACAATTATGCATTATTTGCATGTCTTTGTGCTGCTGTGATCTGAATTTGCATGGAATACAGAGCAGATATGCGTATATTGCATGGATTGTGTGCTTTTGTATCCGTTCCGGCTGAACTGTGAGTATAATTTCCTCTGATGAGCCGTGTTTGTGTGGTTGAGTTGCGCCTCAATCAGGATTAGCCTGCCAGAATGTTCCAAAGCTTTGACACAGTAAATGATAAATCTCGTGGGCCGGTTCGGTTGGCCGCACTGCGAGACGAGTTGGCCTCTCGGGGGCTTGATGGTTTTTTGGTTCCGCGAGCAGATGCTCATCAAGGCGAATACGTTCCTGATAGCGACTGCCGCCTTGAGTGGCTGACGGGTTTCACCGGCTCTGCGGGTATTGCTGGCGTGCTTGGGGAGAAAAGTGCTGTTTTTATTGACGGCCGCTACACAATTCAGGTGCGGGATCAGGTGGACGAAGGTGCGTTTGCTTATCGCCATCTGGTTGATGAGCCGCTGACAGACTGGCTTCGCGAGAATGCGAGGGAAGGTCAGAAGATTGGCTACGATCCGATGCTTCATCCTGTTCGTCAGGTGCGCTCTTTAAAAGCTGCTTGTAAAAAGGCTGGTGCTGAGCTTGTTGCTGTAGAAGGCAATCCGGTTGATGCGGTTTGGAGTGATCGCCCTGAAGCGCCTTTGGGTGCGGTCAGCATGCACCCAATGCAATATGCCGGCGAAAGTGCAGCGGACAAGATCAAACGTATTGGTGAGCTGATTGCTGAAAAAGAGGCCGATACAGCGCTTTTGACACAGCCGGACTCCATTGCCTGGCTGCTGAATATTCGCGGTAGCGATGTGATGCATACGCCTTTGCCTTTGTCTTTTGCTTTGGTGCCGACCAAAGGAAACCCATCTTTGTTTATTGATGGACGCAAACTTTCCAATGAGGTTCGTGATGAGCTGAGTTCTCTGGCTGATATTGCAGAACCGACAGAACTCGCACCTGCGTTGAAAGAGTTGGGTACTGAAGGCAAACGGGTGCTCATTGATTGCAGTCTTGCAGGTCAGGCTTTTTATGATGCGGTTGCCGGGAGTGGTGGCCATGTTGTGGAAGGGCAGGAGCCCACTCTGCTGCCAAAGGCTATTAAAAATCAGGCTGAGATCGAAGGCGCAAAAGCTGCACATCTGCGTGATGGTGTTGCTTTCGCCGGTTTCCTCGCGTGGTTTGAAAAGACAGCGCCTCTTGGCGGACTGACTGAAGTTGTTGTTGCTGAGAAGCTTGAGGAGTTCCGCCGGGAAACGGGTGCTTTGAAGGATATTTCCTTCGACACCATTTCGGCGGCTGGGCCTCATGGTGCGATCTGTCACTACCGTGTGAGCTATGACAGCAATCTACCGATTGAGCTGAACAGTGTGTATCTGATCGATTCCGGTGCACAGTACGAGGATGGCACAACAGACATCACCCGTACGCTTGCTGTTGGAGCTGTGACTGCAGAACAATGCAAGCACTTCACGCTTGTCCTGAAAGGCCATATCGCCATTGCGACAGCGCGCTTCACGGTTGGGACGACCGGATCTCAACTGGATGTGCTGGCTCGCATCGAACTCTGGAAACAAGGTCTGGACTTCGACCACGGCACAGGTCATGGTGTTGGTTCCTACCTGGGTGTGCATGAAGGCCCGCAGCGGATTTCTCAAGCTCCAAACAGCATTGCGCTGAAGCCAGGTATGATCCTTTCCAATGAGCCGGGTTATTACCGTGCTGATGAATATGGAATCCGAATTGAGAATCTTGAACTGGTGACACCTGCTGCTGCTATTGAAGGCGGTGATCAGAAGATGCTCGGCTTTGAGCCGCTGACGCTGGCGCCGATTGATCTGCGCATGGTGGACACTAAGCTTCTCTCTGAATTTGAGCTGAACTGGCTGAATGCTTACCACGCACGTGTGCGCGAGTTGGTTGGCCCGTTGTTGGATGGAGAAACCAAAGCATGGCTGGAAGAGGCGACCCGTCCGGTTTCGTAAGTCGTTCTTGCGTCTTGTTGAGATAAAGAAAACCCCGCTTCCCGAAGCGGGGTTTTTGCTTAAAACGCTGTAAGTGCCATTCTTAGGAAAACCACACTGAGAACACCGAGTGCTATGGCTGCAAGCATTGGTAAGCGTAGGGCCGCAATCGCAGTGATAGCTGCGGCGGCGGTTTCTGCTGCCCCGGTTGCTAAGGCTGCTGGGGCCACGACTGACATAAGAATTGCTGGCGGTACGGCTTGTAAGGCTGCTTCAGTTCTGCCTGAGAAAGTGACGAACTTTGTCAGTACAAGGCCTGCGATGCGGGTCAGGTAAGTTCCTGATGCCATTGCTATAATGGTGAAGAGGACGAGTGGATCGAGCGCGAAGATTTCTGAGCTCATGACTGCAATATCTCCGAAGAGCTGCTGAACCCGTTTGGTTTATCATCATACTGGAGGGCTGCTGCAATAACGCCAGCGATGGCCCCAGCTATTATGTACCAGGCACCCGGCACGAACTTGTATGTGAGAACTGCCGCAAGGCCGCTCGCTGCGAGCACAATACCTGTTTTGCGACCCTGCCAGAAGCCCATGACCAGACAGATGAATAGGGCGGTGAACGCAAAATCCAGACCGTAACGGGAAGGATCGCCCATGACTGCGCCTGTCAGGCTTCCTGCGACTGTTGAGATCTGCCATGTGAAGAGCAGGGTTAGGGCAGCACCCATGTAGAAGCTGAAGGTTGTTTGCTGCTTCATGGCGCGCTGCTCAGACATAGCCCATACTTCGTCGGCCAACATGAAGAAGCCCAGATATTTTTGCAGTGGGGTCCAATGCCCGAGTTTAGGGGCAAGGGAGACACTCATGAGCACGTGGCGCAGGTTGATCAGGAACGTTGAGAAGGCAATGCTGAGCCATGGGAGCGGGTCTGACCATAGTTCCAGCGCGAGGAACTGGGAACCGCCTGCAAATACGAAGGATCCCATCAGCAGCACTTCCAGAGGGGATAGTCCCTTTTGTGCTGAAAGAGCGCCAAACAACAGGCCGATGGGCGCTGCGGCGAAAATCAACGGGAAGAATGTTTTTACACCGAGAAAAAATTCATTGGGGTCAGCGTGGATTGCTGATCTGTTCTGACTGTTATTCACAAAACCCTCCTAAAGCATAGAGCGGTTTTTAGTCAGAGTAGCAGGTGTTGTCTTGAATGAAATTGCGCTTCTTACACCTATTTATAAGTCGCGGGAATTAAATGGAAATTACGGACCTTTGAAAAGCTGCCGGTGTGGTGCCGACGCGGGATTTGAACTGCCGTGTCAGGTGAGCCTGGTCCGCAAAGCCGCAGAGTGATGCCGTTTCGCCTGGAGAGGCTCCGCGCACAAGCAAGCGTCTGGCATTTCGCACTCTCACATCTGTCAGGTAAGCATGTGGTGTTTGTCCTGTCGCCTTTTTGAAGGAGCGGATGAGGTGGTACTTCGAGCGGCCCGAGATGTTTACCAGATCATCCAGGTGCACGCTGCCCATGAAGCACTCTTCCAGATATTCACGCGCTCTTTTTATTGCGATAGGGTCTCTGGATCCGCTCAGGTTGTCAGTGAAGCTGCCGTATTTTACGAGCATCCTGGCGTAGATCATGTAGAGCGGTTCTTCGGCTTCCAGATCGCCGGAGCGGTTCTGTATGGACTTGTGGGCTGTTATGAACTCCTGGCAGATCTCCGGATCATGGACACAGGCCTCCGGGAAGAACGGTGTTCCGCTTTTTGGCTTGTCTGTCAGGTCCTCAGCGATCTTCTGAAGCAAAGATATGCTGGGGTAGGTCATCCGGTAGGTGTAGCCGTATCCCTTCGGTATGCCGTCATGAAGCTCAAACGGATTGACGAAGGTCAGATCACCGGGGCCGGCAAATATCCGCTGTCCACGCTGCCAGTAGCACTGACAGCCGGAGAGAATGCCGCCGACGACGAAAGTGTCATGCGTGTGAGGTTCGTACACGTGGGTTCTGAAACTTGCTGCAAGACACACCAGTCTGTCAAAGCGTGGCGCACACCAGAATTGTGCGTTCTCTCCCGAATCGAGCGGAGTTGCTTCTAAGGCTATTTGTTGAGTGACGGGTTTCATAGATCCAATCTATCCAGCAAAGACATGGATGTCTTGAATGAAATTGCTGTTTTTTACGAATGGGTCAATGGAGATTATCTGGAGTTTGGTTAGCGGTGCTCCTCAACATTCGCTTGAATAAGGGCTGAGTTAAAGTAGCGCAGAGCTTTTACATGACTTGCGTAGCCAATAACTTCCGTCGGTTTTTGGAGATCAATGACAGGCAGGGTGGGGTAACCTGTATCATCGAAGGTTCTAAGCGCGTTTTCGAGCGTATCCAGTGTTGCAAGGAATGGTTCTTCTGACACTGGATCGAAGGTGGTATCGGAGCCGGGCTCTGGCGGATCAGCGAAATCTCTCACGTGGACAGTACGGACGAGCCATTTGTGGGGACCGTCCTGCAACATGAAACCGCGCATTTCCATCTGCCAATGGAAGTAGGAACGACCATGGATGGCCTGATTGAGGCCCGTTGAGATGGAAACAGCGATCAGTAAGGCAATGGAAAGCTCATAGCCACCTGTCAGCTCGAACACGATCATGGTGGTTGAAATTGGTGCACCAAGGACAGCTGAGGCAACGGCTCCCATGCCCAAAATAGCGTAGAGGCCGTGGCTGGAAGCCATTTCGGGCAGGAGATTTGCCGCGATCAGGCCGAAGGCACCACCCGTCATCGCACCCAGATACAGTGAAGGCGAGAAGATACCGCCGCCAAAGCGGGAGGCGAGGGTGATGGCTGTTGCTACTGTCTTTACGAAGAGCAATGAGAGCATCAGTGTGAGCGGTAGTTCTGAGTTGAGCGCTCCATCGGTCGCCTCGTAGCCAACGCCGATGATCTCCGGATAAAAGACAGCGATAGAGCCAATTAATGCGCCACCGATGACCGGGCGGAGCCAGATTGGCATTTTGATGTTTCTGGCAAGCCAGTCTGAGCCGATCAATGCAAACTGGAAGGAGATAGCAACTATTGCGCAGATGATACCCAGAAAAACGAAAGCAGGAAATTCCCAGTATGTGTTGATCTCGTAGTGGGGCAGAATGAAGGCTGCGGCTTCGCCAAAATACAGGCGAGATATCAGCGTTCCCATGGCTGACGAGAGCACGGTTGGAACGAAAACGGACATTGCGTAGTGGCCGAGGATGACCTCATGCGCGAACAACACGCCTGCGATTGGCGCGTTAAAGCTTGCGGAAACTGCGCTTGCGACGCCTGCTGCAAGCAGGATGCGCATTGTTGAATCCGGGAGTTCCAACCTGGAGAAAACAGAGGTACCGAGCGTTGCGCCCAAGTGAACCATTGGGCCTTCGCGGCCAGCGCTGGCGCCACTTCCAAGTGAGATGACTGTGATGAGCGCAGAGCTGAGACCGGGCCAAAAGGGCAGGCCGCTTCCGCCATGGGCTCGCGCTTCTATCACATCTGCCACGCCGCCAGCGCGTTGCTTCTTCTGAATGGTTTGCAGAAGGAGGCCGACAATTGCACCACCTGTTACGGGTGCCAGAACAATCACATACCATGGCTGAGCGTTTGCGGCGCTTATCATGCGTTCGGAGACGGTGCCGAGCGATAACCATTGAACCAACCCGATGCCAATGCGAAAGAGGATAGCAGACCCGCCCACGGCGGCACCGATTATCAACGCAAGGAGCCAGACAAGCGGGAGTCGCGATGACATGAACAAACGTAGGTTAGGTTCGACCCATTTATAGACTATACGCATTGCGATTTTCAACGGGCTGGCATGGTCAGGCATGATAGATTAAGAGATACGACAATGAATGATTGGCATTGTCTTTAACTGAATTCCCCGGCAAACGCCAATCAGGATACGCTCTGATCTTCTGATTTTGGATTATAATTTTCGATATGCGCTGAGAAACACTTAAGGCGCCTCTTTTGTATCGTCGGCTCAGGTGACGGTTGCCTTGCTAAAAGCTCAATAATGCTGGCCATGCAGAATACTATAATCCCAATAAATACCGGGTCGTGCATCCAGGTTACGATTACATACCTTGAGGTGTCTTCCGTAAGGGAATTTGGAATATAAGGAAGGTCTGCCATGTCTTTGAAGGAGATGCAGCGGGAGATTACACCCAATGCAGAGGGGATCGGCAAAGCGATTGTGTCTCTGCATGAGAGTTTTGGCGATCGTTGCCAGACGTCTGTGAGCTTGCGGGAGCAGCACGGGCATACTACATCATGGCTACCTAACCAGCCGCCGGATGCTGTTGTTTTTGCGAAATCGACTGAAGAAGTCTCTGAGATTGTAAAGCTTTGCGCTGAGCTGCGGGTGCCGATTATTCCGTTTGGCAGCGGCTCTTCTCTGGAAGGGCATCTGAATGCGCCGAATGGTGGCATCTCGTTGGACCTTTCGCAAATGAATGAGGTTGTTGCAGTTCATGCTGAGGATCTGGATTGTGTGGTGCAGCCGGGTGTGACGCGCAAGCAGCTCAATGCATATCTGCGCGATACCGGTTTGTTTTTCCCGATTGATCCGGGTGCAGACGCCACCATTGGCGGTATGACAGCAACGCGAGCTTCGGGCACAAATGCGGTTCTTTACGGGACGATGAAGGATATGGTTCTGGCACTGACGGTTGTCATGCCTGATGGGACTATTGTGAAGACCGGTAGCCGTGCCAAAAAATCCTCTGCCGGATATGACCTGACACGGCTGATGGTAGGTTCTGAAGGCACACTTGGAGTGATCACTGAAATTACACTTAAGCTTAAAGGAATACCTGAAGCGATTTCAGGTGGAATTGCCTCCTTTGATAGTATTGGAGATTGCTGCAACACCGTGATGGAAGCCGTCCAATATGGTCTTCCAATTGCTCGTATGGAATTGCTTGATACGTTGAGCGTCCAATCCGTCAATGCTTACTCAAAGCTGGATTTGCCAGAATCACCGTTGTTGCTTGTGGAATTCCACGGCTCTGAGGCAGGTGTGAGAGAACAGTCTGAGCGTTTTGGTGAGATTGCAGCCGAAAACTCTTTGAAGAAATTTGAATGGACGACCGACCCTGAAGAGCGCAATAAGCTTTGGGCCGCACGGCATGACGTTTATTGGGCTGGCCTTGGACTGGCACCTGAGAGAACCGGTTTGTCGACAGATGTGTGTGTGCCGATCTCTCAACTTGCTGACTGTGTGATAGCTACACACGATGATATCAGAGAAATTGGTTTGATTGGCCCGATAGTTGGCCATGTTGGTGACGGCAACTTCCATGTACTTGTGCTTACGGATTTGAATGACCCGGCGGACATTGCCAGATCTGAGGCCTTTGTTGAACGTCTGAATTATCGAGCGATTGAGCTGGGTGGAACCTGTACCGGTGAGCATGGAGTGGGGCAGGGCAAGATGAAGTATTTGCCCAGGGAACATGGGGCAGGGGTGGCCGTGATGGTTGCGATCAAGCGTAGTCTTGACCCGCTGAATATTATGAACCCCGGTAAGATTGTTGCCTTAGATACCGATTAAGCAAGTGCCATAAATACGCACTTGCTTCGTTCCGTCCGGAAAGATTGCCTTAAGTCGTTGCTGTCGTCTTGTTCCTGCTGTAATTCACATAGACAAACAAGTGTTTGCATACAGCTCAGAGGCGGACAATGCGGCAAGGCGAGAGGTTCGAAGTGGGTAAAGGAGCTTTACGTTGAATTCGGTTTACATCACCGTCGGTGGGACTTTGATCCTCGCGCTGGTCATAGCGCTTGTTGGCCCATTGGTCATCGATTGGTCAGCTTATCGTTCCCTGTTTGAAAGCTATGGCGAGAAAGTTCTGGGGCATCAGGTAACGATCCTCGGTGAGACCGATGTCCAGCTGCTGCCAGCTCCGTATGTGAAGCTCTCTGATGTTCGTGTTGGTGCTGCCGAAGATCCGGTGATGACCATCAAAGGATTTGAAGGCCGGATAGATCTGCCTTCGCTTTTGCGCGGAGAAGTGCACGTCACCGAGATGAAACTCAACGAGCCGGAGCTTAACCTTTCTCTTGATGAGGAAGGCCGTCTTGATGTTTTGCAAGCCAACAGTCGCCGGTCTGTTATCTCCGAAATTGACCCGACTTCGCTTGTTCTTGAAGATGTGAGCGTTCGCAACGGTTCTGTTGTGTTGGCTGATGCGCGTACTGGTGAAGTGCGCCGTGCAAGCAATGCGAACCTTGAGCTTTATGCCGGCGGCTTGCAGGGGCCTTTTAAAGCGGAAGGCGCGATGCTTTATGAAGATGTGCCTTACACGTTGAAAATCGGTAGTGGCCGTGTGGAGCGCAATGGTCAGATTCGCGTTAAAACTCAGGTTTCGCCTGCAAATGTTGCAGCTCAATTTTCGACGGATGGATTCCTGACCAACCAGAACGGCGTGGTCTCCTATTATGGAGATGCTGAGGTTCATTCTGTTGTCAGTGAAGGCTCTGATGCGTTGGAATGGGCTGGCAAAAGTAAGTTCAACCTGGGCGGTGAGCGACTGGAACTTACTGAGAGTGCTTTACGTCTCGGCTCAGAAGATCGCCCGATTACCGCTGAGGGGGGCGGTATTTATAGTTTCGGACCTGCGCCGGAATTTCAGGCTGTTGCTCAGTTCAAGCAGGTTGACCTGGATCGGATTATTGGTGGTGGGCAGCAGCGTCCGCTGGTGCCAGATGAGGCTGTGCTTGCACGATTGTCTGATGGTTTGCAGTCGCTGCCACTGCTGGATGTGAAGGGCAATATGGATCTGACCATTCCTGTTGTTGTGGCGGGCGGTACTGTTGTTTCCAATCTGCGTGCCTTGCTTGAATCAACAGGAACCGGCTGGAAGGTTGATGAACTCTCTGGTGAGCTGCCGGGTCGTAGCTTGTTCAGGACCAGCGGTTATCTGGAGTTGCGTGGTTCTGCCGGATATCAGGGTGACTGGGAAATCTCTTCCCGTCAGCCGCATCAGCTCGCGCATTGGTGGTTAGGTGAGCGTAAGGACGTTTCCGGACGACTGTCTCCTGTTGAGGTAAAAGGGCGTGTTGAGGCCGGTGCCGGTGCTCTGCGCTTGCCGGATTTGCGGATTGATGCAGGAGATGTACGCAGTGTTGGTCTGATTTCCTTGGAACATCCGCTGGATCGCAGTCCGCTGATCACCGTTGACTTGGATAGTGATCGCGTCAATCTGGATGAAGTCCAGCGCTATGTGGAAGCGTTTACCGGCAAGAAGATTGAGCCGGGCGCTGTTGATATGTCCATACGGCTTTACGCGGATGAGCTTGTTGCCAGTGGTGTAAAAGCAAAAAGCATGGCGGTGAGCGCGAGTTTGAGCCAGGATGCACTTTCGATTGAACAGCTGAAAATTCGTGATTTTGCTGGTGCATACATTGATATGAAAGGTCGTATTGATGACCTGAGTACAACGCCTCAGGGAAGCATTAAAGGTACGTTGACGGCTTCGTCTCTCAGTGGTGCGGTTGCTGTGCTTGAAGAGTATGCACCTGACCATCCACAGATTGAGCGCCTGAAAACAGCTGCTTCTGATCTTGCTCCTGCAAATCTTAAAGCAGAGCTTACGGCTTATGCTGAGAAGGGCCGGACCGATATGTCATTGAGTCTCTATGGTGAGGTTGGCGTCAGTGACTTGGATTTGAATGGCACCTTTGAGGGGCGCATTGATGATTTTGCGGAAGGCGATCTTTATGCGGAAATGACGCTTGGTGGGAAAGATGGTGTCAAGATCCTTCGGCAGCTCGGGTTTGAAGCGGTCCCGGTTACTCAGCTTCAGCCGGGCGAGGTTAGCTTGTCCTTGTCTGGCAGCCCGCGTGATCAGCTGGCCTTTGGTTTTTCCAGTGATGTTGTGGGATTAAAGATCCTCGCCGATGGAACCGTGCGTATTCCAGGCCGGTCTGCTGCTGTCTGGTCTGCCAGGGTTGCGCTGCAATCTGACGATCTGGCGGACTACGGGCTGGCCTTTGGTAAGGTCTATCCAATTTATTCAGGTCCTCTTAAAGTGAACCTGAACGGCCAGCTTGATGGGCGCGGGCGTGACTTTAAACTCTCAGATCTGAAAGGTCAGCTGGCCGATATGGTTCTGTCTGGTGACCTTGAAGGTACTTTGAAAAAAGGTGGACCTTTAGAGGCCTCTGGTAAACTGGAGTTGTCTGAACTCGATATGCGCAGCCTGAGTGAGCTGCTGCTGGGTTCCAATGTCTGGGCTGGTGTGCTTCAGGAAGGTTCTGTCTGGTCCTCTCAGGCGCTGGGACAAAGCCTTGCCGATGGTGTGAATCTGACACTTGACGTGAAGAGCGACCGTGCCTTGTTCAGTGATGAGTTCCGGTTGGATGCCGCAAGTGGCCGACTTCGGTTACGCTCGGATCAGCTTTCCGTTAATGAGGGTACTGGCCGAGTCGCAGGCGGAGAGTTTTCCGGTGCTTTTGATTTGCGGCGGGATCAGGGACAAGCAGCCCTTTCCGCCCGGTTCCGGTTGGACGATGCTGACTTTGAAGAGCTGGCCTGGACTGATGAAGGCCGTGCTTTAGCCACGGGTAAGCTGCACGCGACTGCTGAGTTTGAAGGAAGCGGTCGCACAATTTCCGGCCTTGTGGCAGGCCTTTCAGGTGGTGGTACTTTCAACATAACTGATGGTGAAATTCGCCGGGTCAATCCAGCGGCCTTTGACTTTGTGATCAAGGCAGCGGATGCGGGTCTTGAACTGGATGAGGCTGTTATTCAAAACACCTTTACGGATCAAATGGATGCGGGTTCTGTAGCGTTCAACCGGGTGGATGGGTCTTTGGGTATTGCCAGTGGACGAATCCGGGCGCGTAACATCTCCGTTGATACTGCCGGGACCACATTGTTTGGTTCTGCCCTTGTAGATCTGGAGAAGTGGGTGCTGACTGGCGATGTATCCATGAAAACCCGTGATGAAGCGCAGAAAGTTGCAGGTGTGGAGCCTCAGGTTGCAATCCTGTATTCCGGTCCACTGGAAAACCCGGTGCGCAAGCTGGATACAGGACCTTTGCTCTCCTACCTTAATCTTCGCGAGATTGAGTTGAATGTGAAGCGTATTGAAGAAGAGCAGCGCAAAATTGCCGAGCAAGAGCGCATGCTTGATGAGATAAAGAGTAAGAGGGAAGAAGAAGCCGCCCGCAAGGCGCAGGCTGCTGAAGAAAAAGCACATAAGGCGAAAGCGGTTGAGGCTGAGAAGCGGGCTGAGGAAGCTCAGGAGGCGGCAGAAGCCAAAACTGCTGCGGAGGCTAAAGCTGCCGCTGAGGCGCAAGCCCGGGCCAATGCTGAGAGCAATAAGAGTTCGGTTCAGGATTTCAGTGCGCGAATCCGGTCTGTTCTTGATGGAGGCGCCACCGGAAAAAAGCCCAATAGCCCCTCTGTTGTAATCGTTGACCCGCCCAGGCCGCGGGTAAAATCCAGCCTGCCTGCATTGGAAGCCCCAGTGACCATTGGAGGCGTGAATGAGGCTACAGTGCCAGCAGGAGAGGTTGATCTGCTCGGACCAATTATTCAGTCAGGCGTTCCGGAAAATCTGGGTGTGCTGGAAACGGGGAATAGCAATCGGGTTTTTTTGGGGCCCCTGCCTGATTTGGAGACTGATGAGCGGGATGCGCCGAAATTTATAGAATTACCAGGTGGCCGTCTGCTGCAGGTTAACTAATCAGCTGGTTCTGAAAGTGCTTGAGGACGGTGACACGGATGCAGCTTGAGAGATTGTTTTCCGGGTTTCGCTCATCATCAATTGACGCGATGGCTGCGGTAATGTTTTTGCCCTGACTTCGCGCAAAGTCTTCCAGCCCCGACCAGAACTCAGGTTCCAGCGTGATGCTGGTTCTGTGTCCGTGCAGGGTGACAGAACGTTTCCTGAGGCTCATATGGAAGCCTCAGTCTTTATCTTCTGGTGAGATGATGGCCAGTTTATGACCTTCAAAGCGTTTTTTTTGCAGGTCTGCTTCTGCATTTTCCAGCGACTTTTCCGCTTTGGAACGCCCGAACTTCCTGCGATTTTCAGCAGCGGACCGGGCTTTGCTGTCTCTGGCCCTTTGCTTGCGGGTATGACGCAGGTTAACAACGGTCGCGCTCATACAATCACCCATGACATGCGTTGATGAGCCGACCGCTCCTATTTTGATCAGAAGGATCAGCTCTTTTTGCGGAAAGAATCCAGAGAAACAATCTGGCCACTCCCGTTGTCATCTTTGGACGCCTTATCAGATTCAGATTTCTTTTTATCTTCCTCAGAGTCTGCGGCTGTCTCTCCAGCTTTGGAAGCCGCGGCGTCAGCCACTTCCTCTTCTTTTTCATCCTGTTCAACAGCCGACTCCAGCCGTGCATGAAACTCTTCCACAGAGTCCAGATCACGTTCAGCAATGCGAAATTCTGCCGGCAGGTCTTCTCCAGTCTTGCCTGGCTCAAACTCAAGAGCAAACTGGACAGATGGATCGAAGAAACCCTTTATTGCAGCGAATGGAACATACAGATGCTCCGGTACACCACCAAAGGATAAACCAACCTCGAAAGCGTGCTCGGTGATCTGCAGGTCCCAGAACTGGTGCTGCAACACGATCGTCATTTCTTTCGGGTAACGTTCCCTTAAGCGGTTCGAAATCCTGACGCCAGGGGCCGTGGTTTCAAAGGCAATGTAAAAATGGTGCTCACCGGGCAGTCCTGCCCGGTTGACCTCAACCAATATCTTTCGAACTGCGCTTCTCAGCGCGTCCTGAATGATGATGTCATAGCGGATTAAATCTTCAGCCATGCTCGGCACCGCTCATCCTTTGCGTTCTTATTCGGCCTAACTATAGCGTAGAGGCGACAAAAAGGCCTGTCTTTTATTTCTATACCTTCAATAGGCGTAGAATAAGGAAAGAGCCTTTTAATACTAAAGTAGAGGCTTCTGTTGCCAGGTGCCTCCGAACCCCGCCTGAAGGTGCTACCCAACGGGACTTAGTGGACTACCGGAACTGCATTACGCAGCTACAGCGTTGTCCATAGCGTAGTTGTCATTTGCAACTATCATTTTGGTCCGATAACGGTGGTACCATGCCGAGCAAAAACAAAGCCTTTACACCCTCGTCGATCCTGTTTCGCCCCCCCGAAGACCGCTGGAGTACAACGGGCTTTGGTGGAGGCGCCGGGTACCGCCCCCGGGTCCGAATGGTTTATTGCGCTCGCAATTTATTGCCGTAGCCAGTTAACTGGCAGAGGGAATATAGGTGCACGGACTGGCAAATGGAAGGGCAAAAGCTATCGGTAGCTGCCACAGGACTAAGAGAACCTGTTGACAAAACGTCATATTCAAAGGCCAATTTGAACAAGTAGTGGTGTTGAGGACTTGTAAATGACGCTTTACTGGCATTTGCCAATGGCGAAGGCGTGCAATTAATTTTCCTGGTCTTTTTAGTGGGCGAAACTTGAGGTATGAGCCAATAGACAAGATGGCACAAAGACGATTTGCGGTAGATCGGTTATACCTTGTGCGTCCCGAATCGTAAAACAGGAGATGCTCTTTCGTGCAGCAATATCTGGAGCTGATGCGCCGCATCATAGATGAAGGTGTGGTCAAGGAAGATCGTACCGGCACAGGCACCAAATCTGTATTTGGCCATCAGATGAGGTTTGATCTTTCAAAAGGGTTTCCAGTTGTTACGACAAAGAAACTGCACCTGAAGTCGATTATCCATGAGCTTTTGTGGTTCCTGGCAGGTGATACCAACATTAAGTATCTCAAGGAAAACGGAGTGCGTATCTGGGATGAGTGGGCAGATGAAAATGGCGACCTGGGGCCAGTTTATGGCTATCAGTGGCGCTCCTGGCCTATGCCTGATGGCGGTTCTCTTGATCAGATTGCCAATGTGGTGCAGCAGATCAGAACGAACCCGCATAGCCGTCGGTTAATCGTTTCTGCCTGGAACCCCGCGTTTGTTGACGATATGGCGTTGCCGCCCTGCCATTCTCTGTTTCAGTTCTATGTGGCGAATGGCAAACTTTCCTGTCAGCTTTATCAACGCTCTGCAGATGTGTTCCTTGGTGTTCCGTTCAATATTGCGTCTTATGCATTGCTGACCATAATGATGGCGCAGGTTTGCGATCTGGAACCTGGCGATTTTGTTCATACGCTTGGTGACGCGCATCTATATTCAAATCATTTGGAGCAGGCTGAGCTTCAGCTTTCCAGAGAGCCACGCGCACTGCCTGTTATGCGTATCAATTCAGAAGTAAAAGATATCTTCGGGTTCTGCTTTGAAGATTTTGTTTTGGAAGGTTATGACCCACATCCACACATTAAAGGTGTGGTTGCGGTCTAGTTGGTTTTGGTTTTCAAAAGGAGTTCCCATGCGAGCCCTTATTTGCGTTCCGGCGCGTATCGGATCAACCCGTTTTCCGCGTAAGCCGCTGCACCCGATCAGTGGCCGCAGCTTGCTGGAGCGTGTTGTGCAGGTCGCTCGTGTTGCGGCAAAACAAACTGGCTCAGACTACGTGGTTGCGGTTGACCATGAAGAGGTTGCTGAGCATTGCCGCAATATTGGTGCGCCGTTTGTGATGACGGACCCGGAGCATCCATCAGGTACGGATCGTGCACTTGCTGCCTCCGGGATTCATGGCACTCATCCTGAGTTTGTGTTGAACCTGCAAGGTGATGCGCCTTTTACACCACCAGGGCATGTTTCTGCGTTGATCAAGGCTGCTGCGATGCTCCCAGATGCAGATGTGTTCACACCTGTTATCCGGCTGGACTGGGCTGGGCTGGATGCACTTCGTGCGCATAAGAAGGATCATCCGTTCTCCGGTACAACTTGCGTACGCAGGGATGATGGAACAGCTCTTTGGTTCTCCAAAAATATCCTTCCGGCCATTCGTAAAGAAGAGAAGCTGCGGGAGAATGATACGCTTTCTCCTGTCTTCCGCCATATTGGGCTTTACGGCTACCGCGTCGATGCTCTAGAGAGTTTCAACGCGCTTGGACCTGGGTATTACGAGCAGATGGAAGGGCTTGAGCAGCTTCGTTTTCTTGAATATGGCATGGTTGTGCATGCACAGGAAGTGCAGCCGCCTAAGCTTTCCATGTCTGGTGTGGACACACCAAGTGATGCGGAGCTTGCTGCTCAACTGATTGCAAAATTTGGTGACCCGTTTGACCATCTGGAGACTTGCCTTTGACGCGGGTTTATATACTCAGACACGGCAATACCTTTGATAAGGGCGATGTTGTTACACGCGTTGGTGGCCGCACAGATCTGCCGCTCAGTGTTTCCGGTCTGGATCAGGCCGAGAAGCTCTCTGAGTACTTTTGCGATCTGGGAGTGACCTTTGATATGGCGTTCTGCTCTCCGCTGCGGAGAACAAAGCAAACGGCGCAGATTGCGCTGAAAACACAGACTGAAAAAGTTGACCTGCAGGTTCTGCCGTTTTTGGTGGAGATTGATTACGGTCCGGATGAAAACAAACCTGAGGAAGAGGTTCTGGCCCGGATTGGTGATGAGGCTCTGCGCGCATGGGAAGAAGAATGTACACCACCGGATGGCTGGCACATTGACCCGCCCGCTGTAATTGGGCGCTGGCAGGAGTTTTTTGCATCTGTTTCTAAGAAGTACTCAGGCAAAACGCTTCTTGTGGTGACCAGTAATGGGATTGCACGCTTTGCATTGAAGGCATTGGCTGATCGAGGTGCTGGAGCCAGCCTGAAACTGAAGACAGCGGCTTATGGTGTGTTCGATCTTACAGAAGAAGGCCATCCGTTAATGCTTAGTTGGAATGTGAGGCCGTAGGTTTTTTCAGCTGCCTGAAGTGGCCCAGAGCATGTTGCGTTAATTCGTATTCACGCCTCGTGCTCCAATATTTATTTTGGGCAAGTTCTTATTGTTTGATCGAGTTCAATCAAACGGAACGCGCTCTGGAGAGAGCTTCGAGCTCTCATCACCTGAATACCACTTGTCTCTTGCCGATTGAGGATAGGATGAAGCAAATTTCAATAATTTCAGCTGTGGCTGAAAATGGTGTGATTGGGGCAAACAACGGCATGCCGTGGTCTGTTTCTACCGATCTGAAGTTCTTTCGCAAGACAACAACGGGTAAGCCTGTGATCATGGGGCGTCGCACGTTTGAGAGTATTTACTCGAGGCTTGGCAAACCTCTTCCAAATCGCAAAAATATCGTTATCACGCGAGATCCGAATTACGCTAATGAAGGCGTTGCGGTGGTCAATAGCCTTGGTGATGCGCTTACACTTGCAAATGACATTGCTGAAAATGATGGTGTCGAGGAGATCATGATTGTGGGTGGTGGGCAGATCTATAAAGAAGCGATGCCGAAGGCTTCGACCCTTTATATCACCCGTATTCATGCCCAGCCTGAGGGGGACACGAAGTTCCCCGATATCCGTAAGGGCGAATGGGAACTTGCTGAGTGCACGTCGTTTGAACATGGCGAAAAAGATTCTGCGGGTTCATCATTGGAAATTTATCGCCGTAAAATTTGATCTAAGCCTATTAATTGTTGCGCGTTGATGACTTTGTTGAGAGGTCTGCGCGCAAGGCGAGGCGGTGTGCTGTATGAGCGTTGTGCGCGTTGCTGGTGCTTGGCAAGCGACCATAGATTCCTGTGCAATCCATAATAAGCAGTGTGTTTGCCTTGACTTTCAAAGGTATAAGAGGTTGCAGATCCAGCGCTTGCAGATCACTTAATCCGGTGACGGGATCTTTGTCGTCTTCATCCAACTCTGTATACTCAAGATGGCGCTGGTATTCCCAGAAAATACGTTGCTTTGTCATTCGGTGTGAGCCGGGTATGTAAAACAATGCGCCGTCCTCTGGTGTGATTTTTTCGAGAAAAAGCAAAGCAATTGCGGCAGGCGAAAATGCATTGTGCTGGACTTCAAATGGTGGTGTGTTGCCGTCTTCCGTTTTGAAACGGAAAGGCGGAGCACACTGGGCCATTGCTTCGAGGTGGTAGGCTGGGGTGGCCTTTTTGCCTGCCGTGAACTGCAAAGGCGCGTGGATAAACTCATCCGTAATGGCAGATTGCAAAAACGGTTGCCGAAGAAGGTGCGTGTAGCGCAACGGCAATGTGAAGCTTTGAGCGTTGTGCCAGTTTGAAAGGAGGCGTTTATTGCGATCTCTCTGGCCGACGAAATAGTCGAAGGCCTCAAACTTGAGCCTGCGGAAAAATTCGCATGGCAGAACGTGATGTTTGATCCAGATGCCGTGAGTTTGTAGCGCCTGTGCGCAGGAGAGGGGCAGACCTGAGTATAGTTTGGCTTGTTTTTCAAGCTTCTGGCTGTGGACATAGGTCAGCTTGCTATGGAATCGGTTGGGTAGCGTTTCTTCGTCCCACTCTGATTGACAGGAGGGCGAAGGCAGAAACCTGCGCTGCAAGCCGCTCATGAGGTGTCTTGGCTTTATTGCCCACATACCCATCCCCGTTCGTTATTAACGACAGGTTAAGGGGGGCGGTGCCTTGGGTCTTGCCTTCTTTTTCTGCTTGTAAAATCTGCCTACAAATTAGTTTCCACTGGAAATTGACTTGTAATTTGAACGCTGAACAACAAGATAAATATGAGATCAAGGGTTACTTTTCTGTAGCAAGCAGCAGAATTTTGAGGTGAGATGTCACAGTTTCCTGAACTCAGAGACTTCTATGAATTCAGTGTCGAGCAGCTCTATGCTCTGTTGAAGCTTCGGTGTGATGTGTTCATTGTTGAGCAGGAATGTGCATATCCCGACATTGACGGACTTGATCCTGTCGCAAAACACATACTTGTGTTGAATGATGCAGGGCATCTTCTTGGCGCACTGCGGATACTCCTGAAGTATGATGATGGCGATGTGTTCAGGATTGGCCGGGTTGTGGTCTCAAAGGATGCGCGGGGCCAGGGTATTGCCGGTAAGTTGATGAATGCTGCGCTTTCTTACTGCGCAGCGACCAATAATGATGCGCGTGTGGAGCTGCAGGCACAGAGTTATCTTCAGGACTTCTATGGTCGGCTTGGCTTTTATACCACTTCGGAAATTTATCTTGAAGACGGTATTCCGCACATTGACATGCGTTTAAGGGTGCCACCTGAAAGCTGAGAGGACGAAATTCTGCACGTTTCTGCTGTGTTCGGACCTAGTTTACGTTTTATTAAGCAAACCGCTAAGAATTTTCCGGAATGTCCCTCTGGTTCTTACAGCTGAATTTTACAGAATGGCTCCTGTACGTCGGTTGAAACGTATAAAAGATGGCTTATCTTCTTCTGTAATGTCCGGTTTCTGTGGGGTTTTGTGTTTTTCCATAAGGTGCAGCCTTTTCGCATATCTGTATTCGTTGAAAGGCGCTGGTAACTTGCCTATAACCCTAATCAAGTAATAGTTGGCTTAGTCTAACTCTCATCTATTTGTCGGTTTGTCCGACAGCATACCTAGTAAAGGGATCTCTTTATGCCTTGGAGCAATCAAAGCGGAGGTGGCGGTAATAACGGCGGCCCTTGGGGGAACTCCGGCGGCAACAAGGGCGGTGGCGGCCCCTGGGGTGGCAGCGGCGGTCCACAGCGCAGCGGTGGAAACGGTGGTGGCAAACCGCCTGATTTTGAGGAAATCCTCAAACGGGGGCAGGACCAGCTGAAATCCGTCCTTCCGGGCGATGGTGGTGGCCTTGGTTTTAAAGGCATTTTGTTCGCTATTCTTGTAGCCGTTGTTATCTGGCTTGCTACCGGTATTTACCGCGTTGAGCCAAGTGAAGTTGGCGTAGAACTGGTATTCGGTAAGGTCGTAGGCCAAACTGAGCCAGGCCTGAACTACAACTGGCCATATCCGGTTGGCGAAGTGCGCACTCCAGAAGTGTTAAGTCTTCGCGAATTGACTGTTGGTATGGAAGAGTTTGTTCGTGGCAGCTCCATCAACCAGCGTGATGTGCCTGAAGAGAGCCTGATGTTAACGGGCGATGAAAACATCGTTGACGTAGATTTCAAGGTTCAGTGGCGCATTCAGAATACTCCTACTGGTGTTCAGGAATACCTGTTCAACATTCAAAACCCTGAAGGCACCGTCAAAGCAGTTGCTGAAAGTGCGATGCGTGAAGTTGTTGGCAGCTCCCGCATTGATGCAATTCTGACTGAAAACCGTAATCCAATTCAGCTCGCAGTGCAGAAGCTGATGCAGGAAACTTTGAACAGCTACAAGGCTGGTATCGAGATCACTCAGGTTCAGATGCAAAAGGTTGATCCTCCTGCGCAGGTTATTGAAGCGTTCCGGGATGTCCAGGCAGCTCGTGCTGACCAGGAGCGTATCCAGAACGAAGCGCAAGCTTACGCTAACAAGATCGTCCCCGAAGCTCGTGGTAATGCAGCCCGCGTTTCTGAAGCAGCCCTGGCGTATCGTGATAAGACCATTGCGAATGCGAACGGTCAGGCACAGCGCTTTATCAAGATTTATGAGGAATATGCGAAGTCTCCGGACGTTCTTCGTCAACGTCTCTACCTTGAGACAATGGAAAACATCCTCAGCAAAAACCCGAAAATCATCATCGATGGAAACGGTCAGCAAAATGGGGTTGTACCTTATCTGCCGCTTGATCAGCTGAACAAACGTGCTGGAGGAAATAACTAATGAAAAGCGGTCTTCTTGGCATTGTTATAGCTGTTGTTGCTCTGGTTCTTTACTGGTCGGCATACATCATTACCCCAACTGAGCAGGCGCTTGTTCTGCAGTTTGGTGAGGTGAAAGAGCAAGAGACAGAGCCTGGTTTGAAGTTCAAGCTACCCTGGCAGAATGTTATCGTCCTGGACAAGCGTATCCTTGACCTCAACATGCCTCCTCTGGAAGCAATTGTAGCTGATAAAAAACGCCTGACTGTTGATGCATTTGCCCGTTACCGCATCACCAATCCAGTGCGCTTCTACCAGTCTGTGAACAATGTAAATGAGGGGTCTCGCCGTCTCGCGACGTTCTTGGAGTCTTCTCTTCGCTCTGAACTGGCTAAAGCAACCTTCGTGGAACTGGTGCGCGATGATCGTTCAGATCTGATGGAGAATATCCGTCAGGACGTGGATAAGAGCGCTGCTGCGATCGGTATTGATGTGATTGACGTGAAGATCCGTCGTGCAGATTTACCGGAAGCAAACTCTCAGGCGATATTCCGCCGCATGCAGACAGAACGTCAGCGTGAAGCGACTGAAATCCGCGCACAGGGTGAAGAGCAGTCTCGCCGCATTAAGTCACGTGCTGATCGTGACGCAACCGTTCTTGTTGCTGAAGCCCAACGTGATGCTGACATCATTCGTGGTGATGGTGATGCAGCTGCCAACCAGGTCTTTGCGGAAGCTTACGGAAAAGATCCGTCGTTCTTTGACTTTTACCGATCTATGCAAGCTTACACTAAGGCATTGGAAGGCAGCGATACCTCACTGGTCCTTTCTCCAGATTCTGACTTCTTCCGCTACTTTAATGATTCAAGAGGGTTACGAGGAAAACCAGCGGTCGGTGCACCACAGTAATGAATGATTTTATTGTGGCTCTGGGACTTGTCCTCGTTGTTGAGGGAGTTGTTTATGCTCTGGCCCCAGGCCATTTGAAGGAATTCATGCGGAAAGCTCAGGAAATTCCTGATCAGTCTCTCCGCCTTGGAGGTGTTGCTGCGATGGGGTTGGGTGTGCTGATAGTATGGTTGGTGCGTTCCCTCAGTTGCTAAACGCAGATTTGCCAATGATACAACTGCAAGAATTCAGCCTGACGCAGTTAAAGAATAAATGTTAGTTTTGCCCGCGCTTTATTAACTAAGCGCGGGCATATTTGTTTTCAGTATGCGTTCTGGTGAAGTGTTTGTGTTCACCTGATAATCCGAGGAGATGGCTTATGGCCGGTGTTTTCCCTCGCCTTGAGCTTGGACGATCAATCAAGGCAATTGTTTTTGCGAGTGTTCTTGGAGTTGCAGCTGTTATCGGCAGCTTTGATAGTGCTCAGGCACGCGGCCCGGAATCTCTGGCAGACCTTGCCGAGGAGCTTGGTGATGCGGTGGTCAACATTTCCACTGCGCAAAGGGTGAAAGCCAAACGGCCTCTTCAACTGCCAGATGTTCCCGAGGGATCTCCTTTTCAGGAATTTTTCGAAGAATTTTTCAATGGGCAGGAGCCGGAGGGTGAAAGCCCACAGCGTGTTCAATCGCTTGGATCAGGGTTTGTCATTGATGGTGAAAAGGGCATCATTGTTACGAATTACCATGTGATTGAAGGCGCGGACGAAATTACTGTTAACTTCAATGACGGTGCCAAACTGTCAGCACAGCTGCTTGGATCTGACGAAAAGACGGACCTTGCTGTATTGAAGGTCGAGCCCCGGTCAACCCTGGAATCGGTGAAGTTCGGCAGCTCTGAAGTACTGCGCGTTGGTGACTGGGTGATGGCGATTGGTAACCCGTTCGGCCTTGGCGGCACCGTTACTGCAGGTATCGTTTCTGCACGGAACCGCGATATCAATTCAGGTCCTTATGACAACTTTATTCAGACTGACGCTGCCATCAACCGGGGGAACTCGGGCGGCCCGCTTTTCAACATGGATGGTGAAGTTGTAGGGATCAACACTGTTATCTTTTCGCCTTCAGGTGGATCTATCGGCATTGGCTTTGCCATTCCTGCGGAGACTGCAACCCGGGTGATTGCACAGTTGCGCGAGTTTGGCGAAACCCGTCGCGGCTGGCTTGGTGTGCGTATTCAGCATGTGACTGAAGAGATTGCAGAAGGCCTCGGCATGGATAGTGCGCGTGGCGCTTTGATTGCTGGCGTGACTGAAGGTGGCCCTGCACAGGAAGCTAACATTATGCCAGGTGATGTTGTGCTGAGCTTCGATGGACGGGGTGTTCCTGAAATGCGCGATCTGCCGCGTATGGTTGCCACTACAACGATTGGCAGCACTGTCCCGCTTATGGTTTTGCGCCGTGGTGAGGAAGTTGAGCTTGAGGTCACCCTCGGACGTCTTGATGAACTGGCTGAAGTTGAGAAAGTTGAGGAAGAGCAGGAAAGTCCAAAGAGCAAGGCGGATGATACGGTTGTGCTTGGATTGACTCTGGCTAGAATCGATGAACCACTGCGCGAACGGTTTGCCCTGTCAGATGAGATTGAAGGGGTTGTGATTACCCGCGTAGCTGAGGATAGTTCTGCTGAAGACAAACGTGTTCGTGCAGGCGATGTGATTGTTGAGGTGGCTCAGGAGCCCGTTGCTGCACCGAAAGATGTGGTTGATATGGTTGAGACTCTCAAGGCTGACAAGCGCCGCTCCGCTTTGCTGCTGCTATCCAATGGGTCAGGAGAACTGCGATTTGTTGCGGTTCGTATTGAGGACTAATGCGTTTTAGTAAGACAGGAAAAAACGCTTCCGGATCGGGAGCGTCTTTTTTTATTTAAAGGCAAGGATACTCAGTCTTTACAAACTCGTCACGGCTGTAGCCCTGAATGTAGAGCAGGGCTGTCAGGTCGCCGTGATTAATCCTGGCGCGAGCTTTGGCAGCCACTTTCGGCTTTGCGTGGAAGGCAACACCCAGGCCAGCAGCGCAGATCATGGCCAGGTCATTTGCACCATCACCCACTGCGATGACGTCTTCCAGTGCAATGTTCTTTTCCTCAGTGAGTTCGCTGAGGCAAGCCAGTTTTGCCTGTTTGCCAAGAATGGGTTCAGCAACCTTGCCAGAAAGCTTAGCGTCGGCTTCCAGAAGAATGTTGGCCCTGTGTTCGTCGAAGCCGATGACCTTGGCGATCTTCTGAGTGAATGAGGTGAATCCGCCAGACACCAATGCAGCATATCCGCCGTTGGCTTTCATGGTTTGCACGAGTTCTCGTCCACCAGGTGTAAGTGTGATGCGGTTTTTGATGGTCTTGCCAATGACTTCAGTGTCCAGGCCCTTAAGCAGGGCAACACGCTGGCGAAGAGCTGGTTCAAACTCAATTTCACCGTGCATGGCGCGCTCGGTGATCTGTGAGATTTTCTCTTTCAATCCTAGTTCAGCTGCAAGTTCATCAATGCACTCCTGCTGGATCATGGTGGAATCCATATCTGCGATCAGGAGTTTTTTTCTGCGGCCATTCCGGGGTTGAATAAAAACATCAACTGGTGCATCTGAGAGGTTTGTGCGAATAGAGCTTTCGAGTTCTTCAGGCTCTGCGTGGCCCTCAACTGTCAGGTCCACAGCGATGTTCGGGTTAAGAACCTTAACCTGAGGCGCACCGGGCAGAAGGGCACTGACCTTCTCAACCAGATCCTCAGTGACAGCGGGTTTAGCTGGATTGGAAATGAGCGTGACAACAAACGACATAAGCAGCTCTCGGAGTGTGCAAGTGAAAGGGACTGGAAAAAGGCCTGTTGCTGTGTTGATAGCCGGACCGACAGCCAGCGGCAAGACGGCTCTTTCCATTCGACTGGCAAAAGAGCTGGATGCGTGGGTTGTTAATGCTGATTCCATGCAAATCTATTCAGATCTACACATATTGAGCGCACGTCCAGGTGAGGAAGAAGAAACGCAGGCACCACATCACCTGTTTGGTCATGTGCCCAGTGATCAGCCTTACAGCGTGATGAACTGGCTGACGGAGTTTGAAGAACTGCTGTCAGTCGCGCGGCAAGCGGGACGTCTGCTGGTTGTTGTTGGTGGGACCGGTCTTTACTTCAGGTCTGCGCTGGAGGGGCTATCCCTTATGCCTGACATCCCTGGGGATGTGCGGCAGCATTGGAGAATGTTCTCGCGAAATGCTGCTGCGGGGGAGCTTCATAAAGCTCTGGGAGAACGGGATCAGATTATGGCTGACCGTTTGCATCCATCAGACACGCAGCGCATTGTACGCGCTCTGGAGGTTGTTGAGGGAACAGGTAGGTCTCTGTCGGTCTGGCAAAATGAGCGCAGCCCTCCTTTACTGGGTACAGGCGAGGCAGTGAGAGTGGTGTTGTCGCCAGATCGCAAGGTTCTGCATGATCGGATCCATCGACGGTTTGACCTGATGGTGGAGCAGGGGGCAGTCGAGGAGGCGTGCGCACTGTGGTCCAAGGGCCTTGACCCAAACTTGCAAGTAATGAAGGCGATCGGTGTAAAGCAGCTTGCTGAAGCGGCTCAGGGATCCACCAGCATGGAATGGGCAATTAAGAAAGCTAAGACTGAGACGCGGCGCTATGCGAAGCGACAATCCACATTCTTCAGGGGACAACTTTCAAGATGGCAGAATATTGACCCGCTCAAGATAAATGAAATTGAAGTCTTTATTGAAACTGTGAAGACTGCATTCTCCCATGGTTCTTAAGGATAGCATTTATTGATTTGCGAAAGTCCCTGTTAAAATTGGCAGATTGATAGTTTTACTGATGAAATTTTGAGTAATATGTTTCTATAGATTCTTTAAAGAGAGGCTCACGTTTGGCAGAGGCCGCCAAGCAAGTCATACTATTTTCCGATAAACTAAATTTGCGGCGGAGCTTAGGCTCCTCAAAGTTCTGATAGGTGTGAGAATTCTCCACCGATCAGTACTGATTTTAAGTGATTGTGATGAGTATTATAAGGTCAGGTTTACCTTAAGTCATTGTGTGACGCGCATAAACAACACTACCTGGCAAAACTGTGATATCTAAAGAACCGAATTTTCCTTATTAAATGTTATCTGCATACTTCTTTAGAGAGAATCCTACTGAATTTCAAAGGATTGCATGAAGCAGGACTTCTGTCGCCTTTTAGACATAATCAAGTGCCATCAAGCACTCGCAGTTGAGTTTTGTTGGTATTTAAAAGCATATTGCACGCATTAAGACGGTTGTAATTTGGGGAAAACTTTCCAGATAGGAAATGAGGCTGTTAGTCTTACTTAGCTGGGTTTTCAGACTGGCTGGCGTGTGATTAAATGGAGGAAGCAAGCGTGACACTCCCTATTCTGGTAACGAAACGTCTGCGGGCACGTCCTTTTACCTCTGATGATCTGGAAGATCTTGTAAGTCTTCATAGCAACCCAGCGGTCAATCGTTATTTACAGCCCACCAATGTGGCCTGGGATGTCACAATCATGAAAAAACGGTTGGAAAGCTATATTGAGACTCAAGAGTTGATGGGGTTCAGTAAATGGCATCTGTCGACGCATGAAGGCGAGTTCGTTGGCCGTGCTGGTTTCTCTCTTTATGAGAAAACTGCCGAGGTCGAGATGAGTTACACTTTACAAGAGCAATTCTGGAATATACGCTTTGGAAGCGAGATTGCACAGGCACTGGTGGAATGGTTCTTTGAGAATACCTATTACTCTCACCTTTTGGCTTTTGCTCATCCGGAAAACCACGCGTCCAAGAAAGTGATGAGACGAGCTGGCTTTGAGTTTCGGGAGACACGAATTGTTGATGGGTTGCCCTGCGAGTTTTATCAGGTGCTGAGCCCAAGCTGCCAAAAGCTTGCTGTTCCTGCCTGAACAGCTAACAGAGCGCGGGCTTTCGATCCGCGCTTTTTCCGTGAGAATTAAATGGTTTAAACGATGATCGCGTCTTCCACGTTGACCTGACGTTGACGACGTATTGTTAGTTTATTCAGCGCAGAGACATAGGCGCGGGCGGAGGCGACCAGAGTGTCCGTGTCCGCACCTTTGCCGGTAGCGATCTTGCCATTGTCTTCCAGGCGAACGGAAACTTCAGCCTGCGCATCAGTGCCTTCTGTCACAGCATGCACCTGATAGAGGGACATGTTTGCGTCATGCGGCCAGATTGCCTTGATAGCATTGAACGTTGCATCAACCGGGCCGTCGCCTGTGGCTTCACGGGTTTCGTGCTTGCCGTTGACATCCATGGTCAGGATAGCTTTTTGAGGGCCACCGGTACCAGCAATCACTGTCAGAGCGATAACCTTGACGTTCTCGCTTTCAATGGTGATCTGGTCTTCCACCAGTGCTTCAATGTCTTCGTCGTAAACGTTTTTCTTCCGATCCGCCAGGTCCTTAAAGCGACGGAAAGCTTCCTGTAAAGCGTTGCCGCCCAATTCATAGCCCAATTCAGCCAGCTTGTCTTTGAAGGCATGACGACCAGAGTGTTTGCCCATCACCAGAGAGGTTGCACGAACTCCAACGTCTTCGGGACGCATGATTTCGTAGGTTTCTGCGTGTTTCAGCATTCCATCCTGATGGATACCGCTTTCGTGGGCAAAGGCGTTTTTGCCCACGATTGCTTTGTTGTACTGGACGGGGAAGGATGAAACAGCGGAGACCAGCTTTGAGGCGCGGGTCAGGTAAGCTGGATCAATGGCGCATTCGTATGGCAACACATCACCACGTGTGCGCAGAGCCATAACGATTTCTTCCAGTGCTGCGTTGCCAGCACGTTCGCCCAGACCGTTAATGGTACACTCGATCTGACGTGCGCCGCCTGCAACACCGGCCAGAGAGTTTGCTGCGGCCAGCCCCAAATCGTTATGACAATGTACTGAGAATACTGATTTATCCGAGTTTGGTACATTTGCGATGACCTGCTCGAACATGGCTTGATATTCGGCTGGCGTTGCGTAGCCAACGGTATCTGGCAGGTTGATGGTTGTTGCGCCGGCGTTGATGGCGGCTTCAACACAGCGGCTCAGGTATTCGATGGAAGTCCGGGTGGCGTCCATTGCGGACCACTCGATGTCGTCGATCAGGTTGCGTGCCTGCGTTACCGTTTTGGTTATGATCTCCAGAACCTGCTCTTCTGTCTTGTTCATCTGGAACTGCAGATGAATTGGAGAGGTGGAGACGAATGTATGGATACGGCCTTGATGCGCCTTCCTAATTGCTTCTCCGGCGCGGTCGATATCTGCGGGGATTGCGCGGGCCAGTCCTGCGATTACGGAGTTTTCAGAGCGTTTGGCGATTTCGCTGACCGCTTCAAAGTCACCGTGAGAGGCAATTGGAAAGCCTGCCTCAATGATGTTGACGCCCATTTTGTCAAGTACTTCAGCAACTTGCAGCTTTTCTTCCAAGGTCATGGACGCGCCGGGAGATTGTTCTCCATCGCGCAGGGTAGTGTCAAAAATAACTACCTGGTCTTTAACGGATGTGGTCATTGGTGATGCCTTCAACTTTGCCCCTACACTTTATGTATGCTGAATAGTGTCTGGGGAATTTCCTTCATTCTCAGATATTTAGTAGTGATCCCCTAAGTGTCCGCCTGATACGAGGCCGCCGACGCCTAGGGGCATCTAAGTAGAAGGAGTGCGCACAGGAAGAGGCCATCATGCTGGTGCATGGTGCTGTTCTCTTTCAGATTGTCGCAGTTCGCGATCATTATCTGTCAGTTGCCTTTTCGTCGCAATGGCCTGGAAACAAGGTTTTCCAACTACTTACGTGTGAAATACCTGTTTGAAAGTGAAAGCCAGATCTTCTTGTAGTGTTACCGAGTAAGTCTCGTTTTCCTAAATCTGTAATTTTCATAGTGGATATGAGGATTAAACGCAAGAATTTTACTCGAAGACAGGCTCTTATAACTCGAAAGTATTAGCAGCTCACGCTGAGATAATTTCAAATGGCTCACAGTGCAGTCCCGCTCTGCGGGAGGGGGGAGGAGGCGGAGAGCTTTCCTCCCGTGTTATCGATCACAGAAGTAATTCGCCGCGGGCGAGGATAACGGCCTGTCCGCCAATGCGGTGAGCGTGAATTGTACCGGACCGCATCTCCATTTCCAGAGAGATAGAGGAGGGACGTCCCATCCTGAAGCCTTGTTCAATGCGGTACTTGTGTGTGCCGTCCAATGGCTGGTCAAACTCTGCAATGGACCCGGCAAAGGCTGCGACGGCGGATCCGGTTGCAGCATCTTCGCGAGGCAAGCCATTTTCCAGATAGATCATGCGGGCGTGGAATGCACTGTCTATGTGTATGGTCTGGCGGCAATAAGCAAAGACGTTGTTGTGAGCGAAGGTGCCGAATGCCTCCTCCCAGTACTTATGAACTGGCTGTATGCGGTCGATGGTATGCATGTCAGCGACCGGGACAAATGCAAATGGTACACCTGCTTCCCAGGCTTTTGGCTTGTGGTTTTCAAATGTGATTTCATTGGGTTCCAGAGACAGAGATGCAGCGATCACATCTTTTTTGCCAAGCGCCTAGGCAGGCTTTGGAAGCTCTGGCACGTCAAATTCTGCTGTTGTGGGCTTGCCTTTTTCCAGGGTGACAGCGCAACGCACCAGTCCGATTTTCTCTTCCAGCAGCACCAGTGCATTCATGTCGTTGTCCGGTGCGCCGAAGCGGTTTTCGGCCATTAATACGGCCGTACCCACAGTTGGGTGGCCTGCAAATGGCAGTTCCATGGACGGGGTAAAAATGCGGATCGAAGCGTTATGAGCCACTTTGTCTGGTGGCAGAACGAAAACGGTCTCGGAAAGGTTAAACTCGGAGGCGATCTGCTGCATCTGAGCTTCTGACAATCCCTTTGCATCCAGCACAACTGCAAGCGGATTACCGGCCAGCACTTTATCAGTGAAAACATCCAGCAGGGCATAAGGTCTGGCCATTTTTGAAGTCCAATTATCTCAGTCTGGTGCTGAGCTGGTGGTCTGCTTCGCCTGCTCAACTTGTGAAAAATGTTTGCTTGAGCGCTACTCAAGATTGTTTTGCCGCTGAATACAAGTCTGCAAATGAACATAACTCGTTAATTTAACAGGCGTGCGGCGAGAGCCAGGGCATACGGGGGGACGTTGTGTTGTTTCAGATCCGCAAGGGATTTTACGATAACAGCTTCTTCCAATTCAGGTTTTTTCTGGTTTGCGTTGAAATGTGCGATTTTTGAAAGGATTTCGTCTGAGGTGAGTTGCAATGTTAAAATACGTGCGATTGCCAGGCGTGGTCCGTCTTCCACTGCGAAGACGTGGCCCAACTCTCCCTGATCCAGTGCGAAGCCTGTTTCTTCTTTCAGTTCGCGGGCGATGGAGCTAAAGATATCCACCTTACCAGTGGGAGTGATATCATTGAGATCAAGATTGCCACCGGGTGGGTAAACCTGACCGGCGGTTGCCGTGTGGTCCGCCATCTTACCAAAAATGAGATGGCCCTGGCTGGAGCGGAGGACTGCGCAACCAAAAAGGTTTTTAGTGCCTCTGTCAGGAAAGCCCCAGTTGCGCCATGCCAGGAAGGCGGAATAGCTGGTTTCTACCAGATCACCGGAAAACTGCTTCTTGTTTAAGGAGTATTGGTACAGTGACAGAACTTCTCCATCCCACAGATCCGGGTTATCGGAAATCAATGTCTGCCAGTTTTCTTTAATAGCAACATGGTTCCTGGTGGCGAAATCCCAGCGGGCCGCGGTGTTGAGGTTAAGATTGATATCTGCGATCTCGTGGATTTGTGGGGTGAGATCTTTTTGCATGTGTTGGATCGGGCCAGCGCCTTTGAAGGCGCTCGGTCTGTTGCTTGTGCTGTGATAGCCGTGGTGCTGATAGAAAGGGGCAGCGTTTGCATCTGACTCAAGGCGCATTGTGGTGCATTGCATGCGTTTGGCAACTTCTTCAGCAACTTCCAGCAACCAGGCCCCATAACCTTTGCCGTGTGCCTCCGGCAACACAAACAGACAATCCAGCAGAGCGGTCTCTGCGCTTTCCCTGGTGATGCGTGCAAAACCAAGTGGTCGTTCCTGCTCATTGATGACAATGAGTGGATCGGCCCCGATCATTTCCGGAGTGATCTTCCAGTGCTCCCGAAACTCCTGCATGTCCTGCGGGTCATACCCCCAGTGGCCTTTGGCAGCATGCATGATTTCTGTAAGGGCAATTGCCTGGTTCTTTGCGGCGGGACGGATTTGGCAATGCATTCTTTTGATTCTCCAAATTCAGCCAGTACCACTGGTGCTTAAGCCCGGCGAAGTTGAGGCAAAGGATTTACCAGACTTCTTTTTGGTCTGGTTGAAACAACCAGCCAATAATGGCCCAAAAGAGGAAATGGTTTCAAGTGACCAATGTAAATTGAAGGATATCCAACCCGAAAAGTTTAGAGGTTAACTATTTGCCTGAGGTTCGTTGGCTGACAAGAGCTATCCGGGCAGACATAACCTGTTTGCCCCACTTGCATGGCGCTCTTTCTGACCCGTGACAATCACAAGTGAGAAGATACTCATGCGCATTTTATTGTCACTCCTTTGCTTGCTTGCGGTTGCCTGTGGCCCGCCTGCAAACGCCGTGGGCTGGCAAGCAAGTGGGGGTGAAAAGGAACTGGTGCTGACCGGTGGGGCAGGCGGGTTGACGCTTCTGCATAACCGGGCAGGAAAAATCCATCGTTCCACACGAGAGGAGATGTCCAGGAGTGCGCTGATTTACTCCCTGAATGCAGAGGCGCTTGCTGGCAATGCGGAGGCCATCTTCGGGCTGGCTGTTGCAAATGAAATGGGGCATGGCGTGCCACAAGATCTGCCCGTTGCCATGGAACTTTATAAAAAAGCTGGTGAGATGGGGCTTGCGGCTGCCTACAACAATCTGGGAGAGATCTACAGACAGGGCAAGCACGGTGCGCCTGACACGGAAAAAGCGCGTGAGCTTTATCAGATTGCCGCAGATTGGGGCGATGCCTGGGCGCAGAACAATCTGGGCCTGTTTTACCTGCATGGTACTGGTGTTGCCCGCGACCCGAAACTTGCCTTTTACTGGGTGAAAGGTGCTGCCATGGCGGGGTTGATGCAAGGCATTGAAAACCTTGCTGGTCTTTATCGCGATGGCGTTGGCGTTGAGCAGGATACCGTGAGGTCCCGTGCCCTTTATCGCAAGGCGATTTCTCTTGGATCCACAGACGCACATGTGCTCCTTGGTGAACTGCTGGAGAATGGGGATGGTGGCAAGGCTGACCTTGCTGCTGCAATCCGGCATTATCGTATTGCAGCCAATGAAGGGGACTTGCTGGGCAATCATTACCTAGGTAAGCTTTATGAAAATGGTGTTGGGGTCAGGCGAGATCTGGAGCAGGCCTTCTTTCACTATGAGCGTGCAGCACGGCGTGGGTTGGCGCGCTCTCAGTTTGCGCTTGGGCGGTTCTATCTGCTTGGGTGGGGGACGGAACCAAACCTGCAAATGGCGATCCGTCTTTACAAAGCCGCAGCCAGGCAGGGCAATGCGCAGGCACAGAATGATCTGGGTGTGCTTTATGAAAATGGGCGCGGAGTGCCGCAGTCCTACGAGTTGGCACTTGAGTTTTATACGGCCTCATCAGCCCGGTTTCCGTTCGCCCTGACCAATGCAGGGCTGTTGTATCTGAATGGGCGCGGTGTGCAGCAGGATATAAATCTGGCCAAGAAGCTGTTTCAGCAGGCCTCAGAAAGAGGGGAACCTGTAGGAGATGTGCTGCTGGGTAAAGTCTACCTGCAGGGTTTCAATGAAGAACCGAACCCAGGTGAAGCAGCACGGATGTTTTTGCTTGCAGCGTCCAAAGGGGTGCCGGAAGCGTTTTATCTGCTTGGGTATTGTCATGAAAGCGGGCGGTGTCTGGGCCGGAATCTTGTGAAGGCTCGTGACTTTTACAAAATGGCTGCTGAGCAGGGCTATGCTGAAGGAGAACAGGCGTTGCGCCAGATTGAATGGCGCCTGAACTCAAAACCATAATTAAACGCACAAAAGAGCCAGTTTGATATCGGCACTTCCAGCATGCCGGTAATCTGTAGAAGATCAGACTTGATCTGACAGTTACCGTTCTGACGGCGGGGTTTGTCAGATCAGATTTGATCTATGAATTTTCCTTCCAGATCTTCTTCCCCTCAAGCATAGTCTCCATCGGCGTTCTGCCGTAACACATTTTGCCTTGATGGGTACGTTCTGTGTTGTAGTGCTGGAGCCATGCATCCAGATCGGCCTGCAATTGCTCGATGCTCTGATATAGCTTTTTTCGGAATGTGACCTGATAGAATTCCTGCAGGATGGTCTTGTGGAGCCGCTCACAGATACCATTGGTTTGAGGGTGTTTTACCCTGGTCAGATGCGCAATCCGTTATCTACAAAAAAGCGGCATGAAATATCCGCATATGCGACGCTTACTCTGATCTCTTTCTTCACAACTCAAATGTTTGTCGTGCCCCATTGCAACGTCCCATACCTGTATTGAACGCCATGGCCAATATCACATGGCCAGGGGCGTTGAACTTCGCTATAGAGCTCACGCTCCCACCGGCAGGTGGAGACGGTTTTGCGGATTATCTGCGTGAGATGTAATAGACAATTTCCTGGTTTACTTTAGTAAAATCACCCGAGTGGGGATCACTGAACATTTGTGGCCTGATCATAATGCGGTTATATACTTCTCACGCAGTCCGTGTGATGTGCGTATCAGCCCTTTGTCTTCTCCAGGTGTACAAATCGCTATGAGTTTCTCGGAAAACAATAATCGTGCGCACGTCATTGCCCAGGCTCTTCCTTATATGCAGCGCTATGATGACCGACGTGTTGTTGTAAAATATGGCGGCAATGCAATGGGAGATGACTCTCTTTCCCGCGCTTTTGCCCGGGACATTACACTGTTACGCCAGTCTGGTGTTCATCCTGTTGTTGTTCACGGCGGCGGTCCTCAGATTGGCTCCATGCTTGATCGCCTCAACATTAAGAGCGAGTTTAAGGGGGGGCTTCGTGTAACGGATCAGGCAACCGTTGAAATTGTCGAAATGGTACTGGCCGGTTCCATTAACAAAGGCATTGTGGCGAGTATCAACCGCGAAGGCGGACGTGCTGTTGGCCTTTGCGGCAAAGACGGCAATATGGTCACTGCCCGCAAACTGCACCGCAAGCACCGTGACCCGGATTCCAGGATTGAAGAAGTACTGGATCTTGGGTTTGTTGGCGAGCCGGAAGCTGTGGATGCCAAGGTGCTTGAGCTGATCCTTGAGCGTGACCTTATCCCGGTCGTTGCTCCTGTTGCGCCGGGCCGTGATGGTGCTACATATAACATCAATGCGGATACATTTGCCGGTGCCATTGCCGGCTCGCTCAATGCAAAGCGCTTGTTGTTCCTAACCGACGTTCCAGGCGTTCTGGACAAAGACGGCAGGCTCGTCAAACAGCTGACGCGTGCAGGTGCCCGGGCACTTATTGAAGATGGCACAATTTCCGGCGGTATGATCCCGAAGGTTGAGACCTGCCTTGAAGCCCTTGAACAGGGCGTTGAAGGTGTTGTTATTGTCGACGGAAAAGTCGCTCACGCTGTTCTTCTGGAGCTCTTCACCGACCACGGTGCGGGTACTCTGATCGTACCTTGATCAACGGCGCGGAGAGGCGAAAGGCGCTTGCCTCTCTTGCTATCCTTATTATTTCCTGTTTTGCTGGGTATCAAACAACACTTATCGGCATAGCTGATAACTAAACGGATATGCATGACCAACTCCCCTTTTGCCAGCATTGAAAGCTGGGTTTTTGATCTGGATAATACTCTATATCCTCACCATTCAAACCTGTTCGATCAAATCGATCAACGTATGTCTGAGTTTGTACAAAAGCTCACGGGAAAGCCTGCTGAACAGGCGAGAGAACTGCAGATCTCCTATTACAAAGAGTATGGAACCACGCTTCGTGGTCTGATGCTCGAGCATAACATTGCGCCTGATGAGTTCCTTGAATACGTACATGATATTGATCACTCTGTGCTGGATCCTAATCCTCAGCTTGCGGCGGCTATCAATCAGCTGCCGGGAAAGTGTTATATCCTGACGAACGGAACACGGAAACATGCGGAGTCCGTTGCAAATCGTCTGGGTATCAGCCATCATTTCGAAGACATCTTTGGCATCATGGAAGCGCATTTAATTCCGAAACCTGCTGAGGAAACCTACCAGCGCTTTTTGCAGAAAAACGACATTTTCCCGCAAAAAGCAGCCATGTTTGAAGACCTCTCACGCAATCTGGTTGTTCCAAATTCTCTTGGAATGCGTACTGTACTTGTCATCCCCGACGGGACGCGCGAGGTTTTCCGCGAAGATTGGGAGCTTTCGAGTGGCACAGAGCCTCACGTAGATTTTGTGACAGATCATTTGGATGGTTTCCTGAATAGTATCCTGGGAGAACTCAAGAATTAGGGCGACTTCATCAAAACGCGAAAATGCCCCTATTTCGTATCTCAAACTCCTGTAAGGTCAGTTTTGACTGAAAATTCCAGGTTTTGCGCAAAATAGAGCGTAAAGAGAAAAAATATCACGACCGTCTGGACGAATGCCTTTTTTCCCTTTATTGAGATTAATTCAAGAACTCATAAGGAAGGGCCTTCGTCATGGTTTCACTGCGCGCGCTACACGCATTTTCACTGTTGGCCAAACACGGCCGAGCAGCTCGTGCCGCAGAGGATCTTGGCGTTACACCATCAGCCCTGACGCATTTACTCCGATCATTGGAAAACGAACTTGGCGCAGCGCTTGTTATTCGTGATGGCCGCGGGCTTGCCCTGACTGAAGAAGGGCAGCGCCTGTCCTCCAATCTCGGCAATTCGTTTGACCAGATCGAGCATGCTGTTGAAGCGTTCCGACGCAGAAGCAGGACTGAGTTGCGCATTTCTACCCTCTCTACAGTAGCGACACGCTGGCTAATTCCGCGATTGCCGGATTTTCAGGAGAAACACCCGGATATTGAGCTGCTGATCTCGACAAGTATGCGAGTCGTGGACCTGGACAGGGAGTCCTATGATTGCGCAATCCGATTGGGGGATGGTGCCTGGCCGCATGTTGAGCGGCATCAACTCTGGCAGGAAGATCTGGTTGTGGCCTTTACTCCCCAGCTGAGTAACAGCGATCCGAACCCTGATATCAAGCTGCTTGACAAGCTGAAACTGCTGCATACCTCCTCCAGACGTGAAGACTGGCCACGTTGGCTCAAGGGCACTGGCCTGCCGCATCCTGACCAGACTTCCGGTGCTATGTTTGAAAGCCGGAACATGGCTATTCAGGCTGCTGTTGCAGGCATGGGTGCAATTGCTATTGACACCCGATTTGTTGAACAGGAAGTGGCTGCAGGTCATCTGGTTGTGCCGGACTGGCCGCGTCTTTCTCTTGAAAGCGGCTATTGGTTTGTCCGTAATGCCAACCGTCCATTGACCCGTCCAGTGGCCTCCTTCCACAAATGGCTGATGGAACAATCCCAGCAGCCATTAAAGGCACAAAAAGCAAGCTAAATCGATACATGAGACAGTCAGAAGTCAGAGAGTATTGACTTCTGGCTGGTGCTTGCGTACCCCTCGGTAGCTCCAGTTCGCAACCAATTAATTATGAGAGTATGCCGCCCATGAGTCAGATAGATCTTACGGCCCTTGAGGCCACCATCAACACTGCATTTGATGACCGTGATAACATCAATACCGACACCACAGGTGACGTACGTGATGCGGTTAACACCGCGCTGAAGCTTATGGATCACGGTAAGCTGCGCGTTGCGGAAAAATCCTCGGGCGACTGGGTTGTTAATCAGTGGGCCAAGAAAGCCGTTCTGCTTTCTTTCCGGCTGAATCCAATGCAGATCATCAAAGGTGGACCGGACCGGGCGCCCTGGTGGGATAAAGTTCCTTCCAAGTTTGACGGCTGGGGTGCGATCGACTTTGAAGAAGCTGGTTTCCGCGCGGTTCCGGGTTCCATTGTTCGTCGCTCTGCATTTGTCGGCAAGTCTGTTGTTTTGATGCCTTCCTTCGTGAACCTGGGTGCATTTGTTGATGAAGGCACAATGGTTGACACTTGGGTGACTGTTGGTTCCTGTGCTCAGATCGGTAAAAACGTTCACCTTTCGGGTGGCGTTGGCATTGGTGGTGTTCTTGAGCCTATTCAGGCTGGCCCTGTTATCATCGAAGACAACTGCTTCATCGGAGCCCGCTCTGAAGTTGTTGAAGGCGTGATCGTCCGCGAAGGAGCTGTGCTTGCAATGGGCGTGTTCATCTCGGCTACCACCAGGATCGTCGACCGCAACACCGGTGAAATCTTCATGGGTGAAATTCCTGCGTACTCCGTTGTTGTTCCTGGCTCCATGCCGGGTAAGCCGCTTCCGGACGGCACTTCAGGACCAAACCTGGGCTGTGCGGTTATTGTGAAGCGTGTTGATGCACAGACCCGTGCGAAGACCTCTGTAAACGATCTTCTGCGCGACTAATTTGCTGATCAGATCTGATCAATAAAGGCCGGGCCTGATGTTGCTATTTCTTTTCAGTGGTCGTCGAGGCATGCTGGCAGTGTCTTATTTGGGACGCAACCTGTCACGTAGCCAGCTCACACGTCCTGGCTACTGACGTCATCTGAAATCCCCTTGCCATGCAACGCTTACCGAACTTCTGCGCATTCCTGATCCTGATGCAATGGAACAAGCTTTTGGCAATTTGACCAGCGACCCAGGCACAGGGTTGGATCACGCATTATCCCCCGGTCATCTCTATGGATGGGAAAACTGCGCACAGTAGCAGGGATAGTGAAGGCAAAGCCGAGCATGTTTTGTCCGCATTTTGCGCTGCCCTCCGGTTCAAAAAAATCGGAAAGTCACCAATAAGAGCAGTCGAAATACAGCTATATCATTCCTGACAAACGAGAACAGCCCGCACTTGCATTGAATCAACCTGTTAGCTCAAGATGCCTGTTGCTTCGCGGAAGCGCATGGGTATATTGCGCTTAGAATTTGTGAGGCCCCATGAATAAGAACAGCAATCTGCACAAACTTGTTTTCCAACTTGATTCGCATGACTGGCACGGCATTGAGAGTGAAACTGTGTGGGTACGCTGGCTTGGCGGCAATCGCTATAAACTTGAAAACACCCCCTTCTTTGCCTGCGGTGTCGCCAATGGTGACGAGCTGCTTGCAAACCGGGAAAAAGGGCAGCTTGTTTTTGACAGGGTCGACAAAGCATCGGGTCATTCAACCTACCGGATCATGGTGGAAGAGGCGACGCAGCCGGAAGAGTTCTCAAAACAATGGTCCAGGCTGGAAAAGCTTGGCTGTACTTGCGAAGACATTGACGCAGATCCACCGCTGTTCAGCGTAGATGTCCCAGCCAATGTGGATATCCACGTCGCCTACTCCATTCTTGAAGAAGGCGAAGGTCTTGGCATCTGGGCCTTTGAAGAAGGCCACTGCGGGCATCAGGTCCAGCCTTAGCAGCTTGGATTTGAAAAACGACGAATTCCACTGCATGGTTTTCCATGCGGTTTCTGTGTTTTAAAAACCCGCTGAACGTAAGCAGTGTTTATGGGTCACCTTCTCCCTGTGGGCCGTGTTGCACTGTTCCAGCCCAGTTTACAGCACGCCCTCACCCGCATGAACTCAGGTCACGCTTATCCGCTTTTCTTATGCCACTCCTCATCCAGCCTGGTAGTAAACTCGAGTCAATTATCTTTCAAAAGTGTCATATCTGTCAGCCTGCTGAGCACGGTCTGTATGAGGTCACATGAAGCCAGATGAAGTCACTGGCTTACAACGTTGGCTGTGA
>CANNAV010000018.1 GCA_947502585.1 uncultured Pseudovibrio sp. | reverse complement strand
ATAATTTGTCATGAAACCATAGATTCAGAATTCAAACAAAAAATCAATATGTTAATTAACATTAATAAATCGCCCTGCTGCATATGATCGGCATCGGTCCGGGACAAGAGGCCTGGCGTACGCCAGAAGCCTCCAGCTGGTTAGCGGAAGCTGATGAGGTTGTCGGCTATGGCCTCTATCTCGATCTCGTGTCCCCTTTGATCAGAGGCAAGCAACGCCATGCGTTCCCACTGGAAGCAGAAGAAGAGCGCGTCCGTTTTGCACTTGAAAGAGCTGGACAAGGCCACAACGTCGCGCTGGTCTGCTCAGGAGACTCTGGCGTATACGCTATGGGAGCCCTGGTCTTTGAACTGCTCGACCGCTCATATGATAACGGCGGCGTCAGTGAGGCTGCCCGCCGTGTTGAAGTCGCATCAACACCGGGCATTTCGGCAATGATTGCTCTCAGCAACCGCATCGGAGCACCTCTTGGGCATGACTTCTGCGCGATTTCGTTGTCGGATCTCCTCACTCCATGGGACACGATCAGACAGCGTCTGGAAGGCGCAGCAATCGGTGATTTCGTTATTGGGTTCTATAATCCTGTTTCCAAGCACCGCCGTACCCGGTTGGCCTGGGCACGGGAGAAGCTGCTGGAACACCGCCAGCAAAGTACGCCAGTCGTTCTTGGTGCCAACATCGGGCGGGAAAATGAAATCATCACCACAACAACGCTAAAGGATTTGCAAGTCGACGGTGTAGACATGCTGACCACGGTCATTGTTGGCTGTAGCCAAACCCGCCTGGGTGGCAACGGCCAGTCTCTACATTTTGTCTATACACCGCGTGGTTATGCCAAAAAGATTGATGCAGCAGAAAATGAAACGGAGACTGCAAAGTGACGGTTCATTTCATTGGAGCAGGGCCGGGTGATCCCGAACTGATTACAGTGCGCGGACGCAAGCACATAGAAAAATGCAAAGTTTGTCTCAATGCAGGTTCATTGGTGCCGACTGCGATTGCAGAGGCTGCGCCAGACGATGCCCTGGTCATGGATACATCGTTCGTGACGCTGGAGGAAATCATAGAGGAAATCGCACAGAGCATCATTGTCACCAGAACCTCGATGAAGTCCTGAGGCATGCCCGATGGTGTGGATCTGGGGACGCCTGGTCGCTCTGGAGCCACGATGGCCTCCATCTTAGCGTTAGAAATCGTGGAGCAATCTAGCGGTAGCAGACTCCGCTTTATTGTATAAATTGTCCAGAGATTATTGATAATCGTTTTGGCTGGCCGGATGAGGCATTCACTCAAGGAACACTGGCGAATATCCGCAAAAGGGCAAAAGTAACTGCATATAGTCAATCAGGTCAGGAAGATGCAGACCACCATTCTTCGCTTCTTTCTGCCACCACCTGCGCAAAAGATCCCATGACGCGTCCATTGATATGGCCCAGTGCATCTAGATCGTGGTGCTCCGCATCCTGAGCGTAAAAAAGCGATGGCCCCTTTGCTTTGACCGTCAGCGTCGAATGGTGGAACTCATGCGCACCCAGCGGCTTCAGCCATGGGAAACCTGCGGATTTTGCAGCCTCAGTTGGTTTCACCTTTCGGTAGCCAGGATGCAACTTTCCCTTCTCGAAACCGGTTTCAATCGGCAGCAGGCCGAGCATTTCGCGGGACTGCCCGCTTTTATCGGTCAACACTTCGCCAAGTACCATGTAGCCACCACACTCACCATAAATGAGCTTATCTGTTGCTGCTGCAGATTTTATTCCGTGCTTAAAGATGTCTGCGTAAGACAGCTGCTCTGCATGAAGCTCCGGATACCCGCCACCCAGGAAGACTGCATCAGCATTTTCTGAAGGGCCTTCGTTTGCCAACGGAGAAAAGAAAGAAAGCGTAACACCTTGCCTCTGCCAATCACCGAGCAGATGCTCATAGCTGAATGCAAAGGCGATATCCTTAGCAATCGCAATATGTTGCCCGAGTGGAGGCAAATGAGAAATACCCGTCAGATCTTTGTTTTCCCGGGCAGGAATGGCAAGCACTTTTGCAAGGCGCATCAAGGCTGGAACATCAACACTTTCAGCAGCCGCCTCACCGGCTGCATTCAGGAATTTTTCCAAATCCTCTCGCTCACTGGCTTGCACAAGCCCCAAATGGCGCTCAGGTAACTCCAATCTTTTTGAGCAATAAAACGCGCCCAAAACAATTACATCCAACGGTTCCAGCGCACGCCGCAAAATGCGTTCATGACGTGGAGACCCGACACGGTTGAGGATGATACCATTGATATGGCAATGCGGATGATATGTGAGGAAACCATGGACAAGAGCAGCAACCGATTGAGCTTGAGATCTGCAATCCACCACCAGAATAACCGGCAGGCCCAGATGAATTGCCAGCTCGGCTACAGAGCCAGAACCATCAGCGGCACCGTCAAAGAGCCCATGGCTCCTTCAACCACTACAACGTCAGCATCTTTGTCCTGCTCGGTAGCATTGAGTGAAAGTTGGGCTAATGACATTGCCCAGGCATCGTAGTTAAGACATGGCCTCCCGGAAGCAGCGCTATGGAAGGCCGGGTCAGTATAATCAGGACCTGATTTACCGGAAGCAATGCGCAGCCCGGTATTACGAAGAGCACGCAGCAGCGCCAGCGTTATGGTTGTCTTTCCAGATCCAGAAGACGGCGCTGCGATAACAAAACCCTTCGCGATGGTCATAAGGCAGGTTCCCCGTTCAATTGAAAGGGATTAGAGGTGTGTGCAAGAGCAGGCTCAATCCGGTTCTGCTGCTCGCGCAGGTTCACCACATCACCAACGACAACAATCTCAGGCAGCTTAAGACCGCTGCTTGCAATATCCTCAGTGCAAGAAGCAAGCGTTGTTTCCAGCACCTGTTGGGTCTGCTGAGTGGCATTGCAGATGACAGCAATGGTCTCGGCAGTACGCCGACCACCGTTGATAAGCTTCTGAGTAATGAGTAAAATATGTTTCATGGCCATATACATCACGATCACTGGTGATCCTTTGGCAAGAGCATCCCAGTCCAGCTCGTCTGGCGCAACCCCATTCTGGTCATGACCTGTAAGGAACGTAACCGCATGGTTAATCCCTCGGTGGGCAGATGGAATTCCGACATATGCCAGCCCGCCAACGCCAGCCGTTATACCGGGGGAGATGCGGAAGGGAATGCCAGCATCCTACGGGAAAATATGGGCAACCGGGGAGCTGCGAATTCCGGTCGCAATGCTCAGACGCCCAGAGCAATCCAACGGCATTTCCTTAGCATCACCTGGTGAAGTTCTAAAGGCCTTAACAGCGCGCAGAAGGTAAACAACAGTGCCAAACTAACCTTTAGGCTTCTGGTAAGGGGCTGTTGTCATGCGCTCGATAATTCCGTCTTTTGCGATTAGCCAGTGATAGAGTGCACCTAAAATATGCAGCGAGATCAGCCACGCAAACACAACGCCTGCTGTCGCATGTAATTCCAGAATACCATCAGCATTCGGGCGATCCTGCGGAACGATGCCAGGCAGGTTGAACAAGCCAAAAAATGGGATAGGCGCTCCGTAAAGGGAGAGCCCAACCCAGGCCAGGATCGGATTGGCTATCAAAATGAGATATAACAGTCCATGCACTGAACGTGAGACGATCCGCAGCACTGGCGAAAGAGAGGCGGGTGGTGGTGGAGCTGGTGTGATCCAGTTTTGAAGAAGGCGTAAAACCACAAGCAAAAATAGCAGGATACCTATGCTCTTGTGGTAGAAGTAGAGCATATTCTGAAAGGCGCCAGGCCCAAGATCTGTCATGATCAGCCCCATAGGAACCATAATGAGGACCAGAATGGCAACGATCCAATGATACGTCTTTGCCATGGCGGAATATCCGGTAACCTGACGGGCCATACTCTATTCTCCTGATAATCCCAGTGGTTCCTGAAAAGCCCCTGCAATCTCCTGATCGACAGATTAACCAAGGTTCGTTACCACTAGGCTAACCTATGGTAAGATGAGCTTTGAACTTGGTAAAAAAGGGGGTTTGATGGGCAGGAGCCACACAACGCCGATACATCTGCAAGATCATCCGAATAGTTCTCAGTTGACCTGTGAAAAGCTACAGGAACAGCCTTCAGGCACCTTGTCTCCTGATGAATGGCAGGAGGTCCTGGAAGCTTCAGTGGAGAGGCGGGCGCCAGAGCTGCAAGGCTATGGCAGTGTGTTCGCACCTCTTTGCATGGCGCAAAAACAGTTTGTTATTGGTCAGCTTGGTCAGTCAGTTGATGGCCGTATTGCGACCATTACCGGAGATTCCAATTATGTGAGCTGCTCCGAAGCGCTTACTCATCTTCACCGGTTGAGGGCCCTTTGCGATGCAGTCGTGGTGGGGGTGGGAACAGTGGTTGCTGACAACCCTCAGCTCACGGTCAGGCATGTCAGCGGGTGTCACCCTGCGCGTATTGTCATCGACCCTTATGGCCGTATGCCTCGGGACAGCACTCTCCTGCAGGATACGAATGCCCGCCGCATTGTGATTACACGAACAGATGCCAATACACATTATCCTGTTGGAGTTGAATGCTTCCGCCTGCAACCGAATGCAAAAGGCCGGCTGTCCTGTGCTGAAATCCGCCATGCTCTGCGAGAATTTCGATGCATCCTCGTTGAAGGTGGTGCCTGGACGCTATCCCGTTTTATTGAATTGAAAATGATCGACCGTCTTCATCTGATGATCGCCCCACTTATCATCGGCTCAGGACCAAGAGGTCTCCAGCTGCCTGCGATTGATTATCTTGCACAGGCCATTCGTCCTGATGTAACCTGGCATCCTTTGGGTATTGATATGCTGGCAGATCTGAGTCTGAACAAGTAACTTTTGCAGGGAGTTGAAAAGCACTTCCTTTAAGCAATAAGTACTCGTATAAATTTGCGTGAATTTCCAGACAAGGACATACGCATGCCAGAGCTCATCAGACGCACTACTCTTTTGGAGGCGAAAGGTCGGATTGAGGAAGTTAAGGTGTGTGTTGTTCATGAAGATGGGCGCTAACACATCACGACAGATCCGGTATGGGTCTACGGTGATTCAATTGCCGTGCTGGCTTACGACCCTGAAACGAAAACAACCCTGCTCGTTAAGCAACTTCGTGTAGCCCCCTATATCATGGAGGAAGAGATTATCCTGGAGGCATGTGCAGGTGGAATCGAGATCAGCGATCTGTCTATAGAGGAAGCATGTATACGTGAAGCCCAGGAAGAACTTGGCTGCCAGCTCACCAATCTCGATAAGGTAGCAAATGTCTTCATCAATCCCGCACGTCTTGCCGAACGAGCGCATTTTTTCCTCGCTGAATATACATCCGGCACCCTGAATATTGAAGGCCGCGATCAGGATGATGACGAAGACATCGAAGTCGTAGAGCTGTCATTCAAGGAGCTGCGAACGCTCTACGATATGCAGGAAATCCGCTGCCCACGCCTGCTCATGCTCACACAGGCACTAATCTTGAAGAACATAGGTCTTTAAGGGGCGTCTGCAACGTTGGCCTCCCCCGCATCAATGAGGTGGAAGGCCTACAATATCAACGTGCCCGACCTGCAACCGCGACTTGCCGTTACCAATCGCACTAACACGATACTCCAGCCATTCGTCGATGATGGTGCTGGATAGGCCGATTTCACGCGCGGCCTCTGCCCATCCTTTGACCAGTTCAAGCTGCAGAGCATCATCTTCAGGCGTACAAACCCAGTCTGAACTTCCGGTAAAGCAAGTGTAACCTGCCTTAAGCAAGCGCTCGCGGGCATGGAACCCGCCTAGTGGACCCAGTGCAGAGCCAAACCCTTTGTCCGTTGCCTGATGTTGATTGAATGCCCGTTGAATGAGCCTGTCTGCCGGGTGATGAGGCAGGCTGGACAGAGTGCCATTGTAAGAAAGTCCTGCAAGGAAGGGGAGTTTCAACTGCCGCATGCGAGCAATAAAGCTATCAAGCCAGTTTGCACTCACAAGATCCAGAAATGCAGAAGTGACGACACCATGATTTCCCTCAAGGATATCCATTGATTTAGTATCAGTTAACTCGCAGACATCTGTTTTTGTTCTGGTAAGGGGAAAGGGAGAATCGGTGCTCTTCGCGACTCGTAAAAGCCTGGGGTCGTTGTCGATCAGTAACCATTCCTGCTCCCGCTCTGATCCGATATGTTCTGCCAGATCGTGAAGGAAGGAACCAGTCCCGGCAGCCACATCAATAAGCCGGAGTGGCTTGTCTTTGGGAGCATGCTCCAATAACCAGTCGCAGAATCTTATCATGACCTCTTTGTTACGAGCACGCCTGTCGGCTTTGCGACGTAGCATGAGCCATTCAGAAGAAAATTTACTCACCTGTGAGCCTCCAATAGGCAGGCAAAAGCTCTCGCGCTTTCACTCCAGTCTGGCAACATACGCGCAGCAGCAAGGGCTCCGGTTGAAAGTTGAGAGCGTAAATCTTTGTTCTGAAGAAGGGTTTCTATGGCTTTGCTCAGAGCTGGCGGATCACCGACACAAACCTGAAAGCCAGATGTACGCGGAACTGTCGATGCGACAGCTCCTTCGCCGCTTGCAATAATCGGAAGCCCAAAACTCATAGCCTCCGCAAAAGCCATTCCGTATCCCTCATAGTATGTGGGGAGCACAAAAATGTCGGCTGATTGATAGAACCCCGTCAACTCAGCTTTGGATATACCTCCATGAACACGAATACGGTCAGAGAGGTTATGGCGTTTGATCTGTGATCGCACCTGGCTCGCATAGTCCGGGTGAAACCGTGTTTCTCCAATGATGTCCAGATGCCAGTCCAGATGCTTAAGTTGACGCAGAGCTTCAACCAAATGCAGTTGTCCTTTTCGCGGCACCACTGAGCCCACACAAAGCAACTTCAGAACCGCCGGAGCTTCGCCTGAGGCCGGAGCCGTCTCCGAAACAGGCGGCCGATCAATACCGGGCAGGACAATGCTGATTTTTCCCGCAGGAACGTTCATTTGAGAGACAAGTGTCTTCTGTGTCGAAGGACTGGTCACAATCACATGTTTTGCGAATGTGAGAGCTTCCGTCTCTGCTGCGCGGAGTGACTTTGCCAGCTCAGGTTCGATCCCGCTTTCCAGAAACAGTGGATGATGAACCAATGCAATCAGGCTGGAGCGTTCAGCGATATTTTGCGCCAGATCAGATGAAGCACCAAGTGCCAGACCGTCCACGATGATCAAAGTTGAGGGTTCAATCTCCTCAATGGTTTCAAGCGCTAATTTTTTGTCGGTGTCAGATGGGAGTGGATAGGCGCCCTCAAGGCTGATGAGTGAGACATTCCAGTCGTGTTGTTGTAAGCCCCGGATGATTTCACGGTCATACCGATACCCACCTGTGGGCGTGTTCAAGTCGCCCGGAAAGACAAAGTAGCAAGACCTGGCAGTTACTTCTGCTGTCTGGCCTGAAGAAGGATATATGTTACTCATGAGCCTCGGATGCAGTCAGCGGCGCTTCATAAGACGCACGAGCATTAGGGTTTTCGGAAATTGAAACGCGCACCTTGCTGAGTTCGCCAGGTTCCCGGCCCAGTTTGTGCAGATAAGCAGCATCACACACGCGCTGGTAAATGTAGCTACAGAGAAAGTCGACCGTAGTGTTTCGCCCCTTGAATTGAGGCAGATCGTCAAGATTCCTGTAGTTGAACGGATGCATAATTTCTGCAAGCACTTCAAGTGCATTGCCAATGTCGATGACAATTCCGTTTTCATCCAGTTCCTCGGCAAAAATCGCGACGTGAACGTGTGCAGTCAGGCCATGGAGCTGAGAGGCAGGGCCAAACACTTCTCCCTTCAGACTGTGTGCGATCATGATGTGGTTGCTGATCTCAACGGAATACATCTCTAAGTCCTTGTAAAATTATGAGTAAACAATGGGTTGGCATAGAGCATCTTTCTTGCCCGAAAGAACATCCTTCAGATCCTCCGGTGCGTTTTCAAACTTGACAGGAGGTGCGAGCAGGGCGTCCAGTACTTCGTCTTTCAGAAGAGATACTGCCGCTTCCATCCGCCTTCTGTGCGTCCAGCGTGGCCTCATAACCGGTGCAACCTGACCAACCTGAGAAGAGGTCAGACTCAAACGCTGACTGTGAAAACTACCACCAAGATCCACACCGGAAGGGTGAGAGCCATACCAGGAAGCCTCGACAATTCTTGCTTCTCTCCCCGCAATTCGGATTGCGGTGTTCAGGCCTGACCCGGAAGCACTGCAATGCACGACAACATCCTGATTTTCCGGTGCAAATTCCGGCAATGCAAAAGCACAGGAAAATTCGTCTGCAATGTCCTGCCGCTTCGGGTTGACGTCAATCATAGTGACATGGACATCTGCGATGCGGGCACAAAGATAACCAACCAGTGAGCCAACAGTACCAGCCCCCACGACAGCTACGTCAGAGCATGGCAGAATTGCTGCATCCCACATGATGTTCAGTGCAGTTTCCATATTTGCTGCCAAAGTGGCACGTGTGCTCGGTAAACCGGCAGGAATTGGATAGAGGGCATCCGGCGAAAGCAAAAATCTGTTCTGGTGCGGAAAAAGAGAAAAAACGCGCTGCCCTGCCTTCAAATTACCTTTTGTTTCAATCACTTCAGACACGTTTGCATATCCGTATTTCACGGGGAACGGAAAAGTTCCTTCCTGAAATGGGGCCATCATCCGCTCACGCTCACTGACAGGCACATCTCCGCGAAAAACAATGGCCTCCGTACCTCGGCTGATCGCGGAAGCGTGAGTATTTAAGTAAACACGGTTACCAGATAATTTAGAGAGTTTTTCCTCTCTTATTTCAATTATTTGAGGCGCAGTGTACCAAAGCGCTCTGGCTATCTGAGACAAGAAACGCTCTCCCCGGATGGCTAAGTTTTCATAAATATACTCTAGGGAAACGTGAACAAAGGAAACTAGTAAAAATGTAGGTACCTCTGAAAACAATAATAATTTGGGTAGGACATGACAAAACAACCACGGGTTCCTGAAGAGAACGGCCGCACTGGCCTTGTTGACCAGCTGCTCTCTAACAACATTATAGACAAGCATCAGGAAAATACGCGTTTATTCAGGCGCAGGCTGATCTTTGGCGGCCTCGTTCTCACCTCATTAGCAGTGTTGACCGTCATCATGGTTTTAACGCTGTTTCCGGGTGGTTTTGTCCTTTCAGAAGTTATGATGCTTCTCGCATTTCTGGTAACCTTACCGTGGCTTACTATCGGCTTCTGGCATGCTGTCATTGGCTTGATGCTCATGCGGTTTTCATCAAATTCCACGGCTCAGGTATATGCTGGTACGCCTCTGGACACACTCGACCTGAAAAAGCCCTTACAGAACAGGCAAACCGCCCTGCTCTCGTGCGTACGAAACGAAGACGCGGCTGAAGTTGCTGCCAAGCTGGAAGCTATGCTGCAAGATCTTGACCGCCTGGAAAAACTCAACGGTTTCTCTCTCTACCTCCTGAGTGACAGCAATGACCCGGAGCATATCCGGAAAGAAATGCGCGTGTTCTCTCTGCTGCAGACACGATGGCAAAATCGGATTGAAGTAATTTATCGCAGACGTGAGAAAAACACCGGCTTCAAAGCGGGAAATATCGAAGACTTCTGCCGCAACTGGGGTGCTCGACACGAATATGCGATCCCGCTGGATGCTGATAGCTTCCTTTCTGCTGAAACCTTATGCCACCTCGTAAGCAAAATGAATGCGAACTCCCGTTTAGGTATTTTGCAGACGCTTGTTCTGGGTCTTTCCACTAACTCGTTCTTCACCCGTATTTTCCAATGGGGCATGCGCCTCGGAATGCGTTCCTACACATTGGGGGCGGCGTGGTGGCAAGGCTCATCAGGCCCTTATTGGGGACACAACGCCATCTTTCGCATAAAGCCTTTCACGCAATTTTGCATGTTGGAGCCTTTACCTGGAAATGATGCATTGAGCGGGCCAATCCTCAGTCATGACCAGGTTGAGGCAGCGATGATGGCAGATGCGGGTTACGAGGTGCGTGTCTGGCCGACAGAAGGTGGCAGCTATGAAGAAAACCCACCTCATCTGATCGAATTCATCCGCAGAGACCTGCGATGGTGCCACGGAAATCTTCAGTACGTCAAGTTACTTCGGGAGCCAGGTTTCAAACTGCTGGGCCGTATTCAGCTGGGTCTTGCAATCCTGATGTTTGCCGGGTCGCCCGCATGGCTTGTTTTTATCGCAATGGCGATCCTGACGACGTCTCTCTCAGCGCCTGAAACAATGCCGTTTGATCCATTCTATGGCAAGATTCTGATCGTAGTTATCATGAGCATGGTTTTTGCACCCAAACTTGCAACGCTCGGCTATTTACTGACGGACAGGAATGAACGCCTGAAGTATGGCGGCTTTTTTTCAGTGTTTGTCAGTGCATTCTTCGAACTTGTCTATTCCATGCTGCTCGCGCCGATCATGGCTATCGCACACAGTCTCTTTATTGTGCAATTATTCGCAGGCCGAAAACCGCAATGGGGAGGGCAGGAAAGACAGCCGCATGGTATTCAGCTCTTTCTTGCAGTGAAGAAGTTCTGGCCCCAGACACTTTTTGGCCTTTGTGGCGTCATCTGGATGATGGATTACGCCTTCTCTGATACGTGGCTTCTGCTGCCAGTGATCCTTGGACCATTGCTGACAATTCCATTTGCAATGATCACTTCAAAACCAGCACCTGGCAGGTTCTTCAGGCATTCCGGGCTTTGGGTATTGCCTGAAGAAAAGAATACACCGCTTGAGCTGCTAAGCCTTAACAAAGAGCAGCGGCGTGTGGAGTTGGAGCTTGCCAATGCAGACCGAGCTGCGTCCACACAATAAAAGTGTGCCGCTCTGCTTCCATTCTGCAGGAATGTATCTCAGGAGTATTTTTCATAGCCTTTCAAGTCCAGGAACAGCCGTTGAAATATGATCCAGGTGCCGAAGAGGCAATAGCATCTGCGCTCTGGAAATCCGGCGACTGATCTTCGCCATTGCTGACTTCCTTGTGCTGTGATTATTGAGTATGTGCGTCAGCTTCAGCCCATAGTGGTGGGCCAGCTTCAAAACAGGCGAGTGTTTACAGAGGATTTGCAGCTTGTCTTTATCAGCCTGAGACAGGCATTCATAGTTGCGCCGCAATGCCCTCATCACACCTTCCAGTTTACTGTAGTCTTATGTTGGCGAGTTGAATCCGCGGCTTTAACATCATCTTTTTGTAGGCCCTTCAGTCACGGCAGGAACAATACAGCTTCAAGGGAAGGTATATCGAGTGGGAGTTAATTTCGACCAAAAACGTGACAATCTCAAAATTTTTGAACTCATTTCCCCTTATAATACAAGGGTTAGGGCTCCTACGCAATGACAGGAGAGCCAAGTAAAAGCCTGAAATTTGCCCTTCCAGGCAAATTGCAATCCACTTCAGGCAACCTGGCAGTACCCTTTATCGCTCACCAGAAAAACGCGCGTGCCGAGGGTTTTCAGCGTTAGTTCATCCAGCTTTTGGACCGCACCGGGCTGGCATACAAAGCTGGCTGACGTGTTAAATACAAAACCTGTCACCTCATTCCCCCTCATTGCTCACTGCAAGCGAAAGACTTGAACAATTAAGCGAGAATGCCTCAGCCAGTGAGCAAGGTCGAGCGCAATTAAAGTCGTACCGCTTTATAGAACGGTCAGGCAGCTTCCTTTGAGATTACGGGTTCCGCATCAGGCGCTTTGCCAAGGCTGAGCAAGGTAAACAGTCCAATCAACGCTCCACCACACATGACAGCACCGCCCGCGAAGAAGGGCATGGATACAAACCATTGCTCCGCCAAAAAGGCCCCAATCGGGATAGCGATCAGCATAAGGCCAGATTGCAGCATCTCACCCACCGATGAGATCCGCCCGATCAGATGTTCGGGTGTTTGCTTTACAAGGATTGCACCAAACGGAACTGTAATGAGGCTTGTAAAGATGCCTCCAACGAACCAGAGAGCCATCTGTTGCTGCAGGCCGACGGGCACCGGACTAAATGGAACCCAACCAGCAACCATGGTAAGAGCCCCCGCAAAGAAGGAACCAATGACCATCAGTAGATGCAAGTTGGCACGATCACCGATCCTGGCCGTCAAGTAAGTTCCCAGAAGCCCGCCAACACCAATAGATCCCAGAATTGGCCCGGCCGCGGCCTCTGGTTGCCCCGTTTCTTTGATCAGGAGCAACAGAACGGCCTCATAAAGAAATACGCTGAAAACAAAGAGGCAGATGAGCGCCATTCCTAAAAGCAGATGCGGTGTCTTCCAAAGATAAGCAAGACCAACCCTGGCATCATTGAAAACACTACTGGTCTTCGAAGTTTCCTCAGGCTTGTCTCTGGTCTCTTTCTTCAGAACCCTCAGCAAACTCAGGCAAATCAGAGAGGCCACAGCAAAACTGGCACCACTAAGCAGGAAGACATTATGCGGACTCCAGACGGCAAGCAAGGCGCCACCCAAAACCGGCGCAAAAATCTTGGTAGTCTGAATAACGAAATGGTCCACACTGACGGCTTGCGTCAACATGTTTGGCGGCACGATCTTCTTCAGCGCCAGTTGCTGCGCAGGCATAAAAGCGGCGGAAACGGAGGCTTTTAAAAATACAAAGACGATAAGCAGCGAAAGGCTGGTGGCAAAAAAGAACATGCCAGCCATCAGCCCGGCCCGGATAGCTAACCCGGCTATCAACACAGGGCCAGCACCAACCCGGTCAACCAGAATACCCGCAGGCAAGCCGAACAGAACACGCGGTATAGTTGCAGCCATGATAACACTGGCAACCTCGGCTGCACCCAGATCCCAGTTATAGCTGACAAGGACCAATACAGCGATGAAATCAATCCAGTCTGCGAATGCTGCGGGAACAAGAACACCAAAAAACCGACGAAACGCGCTCTGCTTAAACAATGCGAATACGGAAATCTTTACTGACTCACTTTGTGCCACTCAGCTCACCCCAATTCCATCTGCTTGAAAACACCAGAAAACCAGCGCACAAAAGATCACGCTCAACGAAATCACAATCCCATCAACTTAACAGAGGACACCCCGGATGAAATGCGAGTATAGCTGAAGAATACTGCTCGAAATACAGAGAGAAAACAACGGAAATTTTGGAAACAAGGTACGTTTTTTTGCTCAGGCGTTGGCTTAAAGGAACAACCCGCCCGGCGTGGATACTTCAGATCCTGTGGCCGTTACCGGAATTCTCACCAGTCATAAGATCGAGGTGGCGAACTAACCGTCGCTTTATCCGCTTCTTGTTAAGATAGTCAATCTTATGAAGAGGCACCAACTGATGGTTCAGATATGGCTTCACGTCAAAGCTCTTAATGTACATATTGCCTGCTTCATCAAGAACAATGCCCATATTTTCAGGTCTGTCCGCAAAACAGGAAACGTGGTTCTTACCTAAGACTTTAAAGTAATCAACCAGAGCGCGAACAAGTTCTTTATCCTCAATGCGACCATAGCGACTGATGTAATCACGGACACTTCGGATTTCAGGGTCCCAGAAGTTATCGATCTTTTCAGTCAACAAAGCAGGTCCGCGATCAGTCTCCACAATCCCGAAGACTTTCGCAAAAGATTTGTGTTCCTCCAAACCAATGTCCTGAATGTGCTGCCACCCCAGCAGCTCATCCTGGTTACCGCATAATCGTTGCTTCCTGTAACCTGCCTTCGCACGAACCGATCGGAACAAGTCTTTCAAAAACCCGCGGCTTTTGATTTTACGCCCGCCAGCTTCGTATCGATCAAATTTAAGGAGTTTCGTCGGATCCGACGCACATTCATAGGTGTCACGGAATCCGCCCCCACGAACGAACTCTCCTACCTGAAACATTTGTTTCCTCTGATACACAGTCAACTTTAAACCAGTATTTTTAATATTTGACCCGAGATCATATCAAATTACCTTTGTTTGAGAAGTACCTTTTTTGTCGCAGGTGCTTAAAGCATTGCGTCAAAAGGGCGTTGTCAGGTTGTTTTGAGGCAGGTCGCAATTGCCCCGGAAGAGCAAATTCCGGGCTATCATTTCGGCAGTATAGTCACTCAGAGGTCAAAAGCATCAAGGCTCTCCTTTCATTCTGCAGGAATGTATCTCCAGGGAACCTATGTGGGCGGGATGTTAATTTCGGCCATGAAAAACGTGACAATCTCAAAAGTGATAATTCTAATTTCCCCTTATAGTAAAAAGGTTAAGCCCCCTACACAATAGCAGGAGAAGCCGCTCATTCTCTGGGAGCTGAATTCAGCCTCACTAATGTGAGCCTATCTCATATAATTTGCGCCCAGTCTCAGTTAATCTGCGCCCGCCTGGAATTAGAGTCTCAATTAATTTGAGTGGAAAATCGGGATAATTTCAAGCCCGGACCTCGATGATATCAAGCCACCACAGGTACGCACGCCCAGTCAACCTCCGGTTTTCGTCAGCGATGTGTATCTGCGTATTTCACCAATCAGGTATCTGTCCGAGCACTGCGATGATCATCTCACGACAACAAAGTAATACGACAGGTGGCCAATGCTTTCGCCCGTTGGGCGGACTATGATGGTGAAATGACGGCATGTAATATGCACATATATACTTTTGCGACCTACCTAAGATGAACTGGCAAGGCCCGTTTTTTTCTTAACCGAGGATTTTGCCAAGGCTCATGGCGGCCATCTTATCGCCACCGACCTTGATCTTACCCATCATCACAGCAGTCATCGGGTTGACGGAACCGTCCACCAGGCCTTTGAAGGTCTTCGCAGAACAGGTGATTGTGCAATCAGCTTCTGCTTCTTCTGCCCGCGCACCGTTTTCGTCGACGATGATGGAACCCTCGTCCTTTATGTTGAGCGCAATCGATTTTGACATTTCAACGCCATCAAGTTTGCCGTTGATCCCGGATACGATCTTCTGGATGAACTCGGACATCTGTTCCTCTGGTTATTTTTGTACAGGGAGGGTTGAACCCTTCATATTATTGCAGCTATCTAACCCGGTTGTCCGTAAACTACAACCGCTCAATGGTCTGGTAAAGGTTAGCGGCTAGACCAATTCGTCATAGTGCCAGGCAATATGGTCTTGCATAAAGGACGCAATACAATAGTAGCTGTGATCGTACCCACCATGCATACGCAAGGTCAGATCAACACCTTCTTCGCGGCAAACCTTCTCAAAGACCCAGGGCCTCAGTTGTTCTTCCAAGAACCCATCGGCAGAGCCCTGATCAATCAGGATGCGACCTTTCCAGCCGCGTGACCTGAGCAGTTCACACGCATCATAATTCACCCAGGTTGTTCGATCTTCCCCCAGATAACCGGAGAATGCCTTCTCACCCCAGGGGCAATTGATCGGGTTCACGATTGGCGCAAACGCAGATACGCTCTTGAACAGGCCTGGATTTTTCAACGCGAGAGTCAACGCCCCATGACCGCCCATAGAGTGCCCTGTCAGGCCCAGCGCACTCAGGTCGATCGGGAAGTGTTCCTCTAAAATTTCTGGCAGTTCCTGCGTGATGTACTCTTCCATGCGGTAGTGCCTGGCCCATGGCTTCTGCGTGGCATTCAGGTAAAAGCCAGCGCTTTTACCCATGTCCCACCCATCATCATCCGCCACATCGCCGCCGCGCGGAGACGTATCCGGTGCAACGATGATCATGCCCATCTCTGCAGCGGCACGCTGGCTGCCTCCTTTGGAGACCATGTTCTCCCAGGTACAGGTGAGGCCAGACAGGAACATCAGAGTTGGACACTCTTCGCCAATCAGCGCACGGCGTGGCAGAAACACAGCAAACTCCATCGGTGTGCCCGTTGCTTTGCTGTTATGGCGATAAACGCGCTGCTCGCCATCAAAACAGCGCCAGCTTTGGATCAGCTCAATCACAATAGCTTCCTTAAAACGAAGGCCTGAGCATATCAGATGTTCGCTCAGACCCGTAAAACCAAAACTGTTGTCTCTCCGGCCTGGAGCGCTTCACGTACACCGTGATGTGCTCCATTGGTCGCAATGAGCGGCCACCGGCTCTTGCGAAGCAAGAAACAGCCGTGAGGGACATGTTCCGGAGTGTAAATTTTAAAACGTCACAACCGAACGGATGGACTTGCCTTCATGCATCAGATCAAACGCGGTGTTGATCTCATCCAGCGGCATGGTGTGGGTGATCATGTGGTCTATGTCGATCTTACCGTCCATGTACCAGTCCACAATCTTCGGCACATCCGTACGACCACGCGCACCGCCAAATGCAGTGCCTCTCCAGGAGCGACCAGTCACCAGCTGGAACGGACGGGTGGAGATTTCCTGGCCAGCGCCTGCCACACCAATAATGATGCTTTCGCCCCAGCCTTTGTGACTGCACTCAAGCGCTTGCCGCATGGTGGTTGGGTGGCCGATACACTCAAAAGTGTAATCTGCACCGCCGCCAGTCAGATCAACAAGGTAAGAGACCAGATCACCTTCCACTTCCTTCGGGTTGACGAAGTCAGTCATGCCGTACTGTTCCGCAAGCGCCTTTTTGCCCGGGTTAAGGTCAACACCAACAATCTGGTCAGCGCCGATCAAACGCAGGCCCTGCACAACGTTAAGACCAATACCGCCAAGGCCAAACACAACAGCCTTACAGCCCGGCTCTGCCTTCGCCGTGTTGATAACTGCCCCAACGCCGGTGGTCACCCCGCAGCCGATGTAGCAAACCTTATCAAACGGCGCATCCTTGCGGATCTTTGCCAGGGAAATCTCAGGCAGGACGGTAAAGTTGGAGAAGGTACTGGTGCCCATGTAATGGTGAATCTTTTCACCATTGATGGAGAACCGACTGGACCCGTCTGGCATCACACCCGCACCCTGTGTTGTGCGGATGGACTGACACAGATTGGTCTTCGGATTAAGGCAGTACTCACACTCACGGCATTCCGGTGTGTAAAGCGGAATCACATGATCGCCCGGTTTCAGCGAGGTAACGCCTTTACCCACTTCGCGTACAATGCCTGCACCTTCGTGGCCCAGGATGGCGGGGAACAGACCTTCCGGGTCATCACCGGATAAAGTGAAAGCGTCTGTGTGACAGATACCTGTTGCCATAATTTCAACCAGAACCTCAAAAGATTTTGGGCCGTCCAGCTGAACTGTTTCGATGGAAAGAGGGGCTCCGGCTTTATAAGCAACAGCGGCGCGTGTATCCATATTGTGAACCTATACGTCTTTTTACAGGCCCGCCGAATATAGCGGGACCTCCCCGGATTTGATTTAAGCGGTGTGCATCTTCCGCATATCACCCTAAAACTGCACCAATAACTTATAACCCGCTACACCATGAAATGCATCAGCCAATTCAGGAGTTTTCCGGTTCTCCTGTCATTTTAGGAACTCTAACCCATGTACTATAAGGGGAAATAAGTTCCACAATTTTGAGGTTGTCACGTTTTTGGCCGAAATTAACTCCCACTCGATATACCTTCCTTTGAAGCTGTGTCTCAAACTATTGATAATGAGGGCAATATCATTCTTGAGGTGGTTTGTAAGAGTGACCGCAGCGCCTGCCATAACTGCGGAAATCCCGCGACAAAAGCCTGGAAGGTTACCTGATGCGAAACCTGATCCATTGTACTGTCGAAGATATTGCCAGAAAAGAGAAACCGGGGCCGGGCTTGTTCAGGCCGTTTTGGCACGCCAGATGTGCACAGGCGTAGACTGAAGCGATTACCTGCTTGAAGAAAGGTCACGGCTTTTATGTGACGGTTGTGAGCACGAAAGCGCAGGGGAACAGCCCCATTGTTCCTGCCGTGACTGAAGGGCGTACAAAAGATGATGTTAAAGCCGTGGTTTCCACTCACCGCCACAAGGAAGTCAGCAATGGCGAAGGTCAGTCGCTGGATATCCAGAGCGCAGAACAGCAGCCTGGGGTGTTTTGACCGGTTTATCAAGACCTGAGCAGGTACAAAGGGTCTGTCACCAACTATTTCAAGGACGGAAAGAACCGTGGTTTTGTTGAGGCGGCTACAACAAGATCAAGGTTATCAAGCGCAGATGCTATTGCCTCTTCACCACCCGGATCGTATTTCAACGGCTGTCCCTGGACTTGAAAGGCTATGAAAAATACCTCTGAGATACATTCCTGCAAAATGGAAGGAGAGCCCGAGTTTCGTCTTCAGAAATTCCATGGCTCCCTCCTATAGGATACCACTAAATCATTTTGTTGGGTGAAGAACGGGAAACTCCCAGTCCCCATTCTTCAGACAGCTCTTAAATTAGGCTTTGCCGAGTTCTTTCGCGTGCAGCCAGTCAGCGTGATGTGGCGCTTTTTTGGTGCGGCTCCACTCTTCCAGCATGTCCCATTTCACAGCATCAAGACGCTTCAGTTTTTCTTCTTCTGCCGGATCGGGACACGCCAGCTCTACGCGGTGCCCGTTTGGGTCGAAGAAGTAAATGGAATGGAAGATGGAGTGATCTGTCACTCCCAGCACATCAATGCCGTTGCCTTCAAGGTGCTCTTTAAACTCAATGAGAGTTTCACGGTCCTTCACTTTAAAGGCAATGTGCTGCACCCAGACCGGTGTGTTCTCGTCGCGTCCCATTTCCGGCCTGGTTGGCAGCTCAAAAAACGCCAGCACGTTGCCGTTGCCTGCATCAAGGAACAGGTGCATGTATGGGTCAGGCTCGTGAGTGGAAGGAACTTTATCTTCCGCAATGGCCAATACGAAGTCCATATTGAGGTTTTTGGTGTACCACTCAACGGTCTCTTTTGCGTCTTTACAGCGGTAAGCAACGTGGTGAATTTGCTCAATTTTCATAAGTCTCTAAACGAGGCGATTAACCTCGCCTCCTCCCTGTGTGTTGGCAGCCAGGTCCATTGCTTCACGAAGAACACCTGCATCCCCGATGTGGTTGGCAAGAATGAGAACCAGCCTGGCGTTGAGCGCCTCGCTTTCCTCTGCAGAACGTCCTTCATGTTGAGCCAGAAGATCGTGATAAAACTCGTCCGGTTCAGCGATATTTGCTTTTGTATTCAGATGGCTCATTGTGCACCCTCCTGCTCAAAAATGCCGATAGCGCGGTTCAGTGCCTGAGCAACATTTGCTTCGGTATAACTCTCCCAGCGAGCAGCCACATGCTGGTCCGGGCGCATCAGATAAACAGCGGAAGACTTGTCTCCAAGATAACGATCAGCGACCTCATCCGTTGCGTTTACACTCAGGGCACAGATGGTCACGCCGCCAACCTCAACTGTATCCGGCACTTCTGTGTTGATGGCCAGCAACTGGAATTTGTTGCCCATCTGGTCCAGTAGCCAACCATTTACGGTTGGCGCATCCGCTGCCGGAGACCCCGGACGGGAGCGAACTGGCATACCAGCACAGTCATCACCGTTGAGCGAAGACCCGTCATAAGTGGCCGGAACGGACAGACGGCCGGAGTTAACCAGCGGGCGCGCAAATTCAGCAGCCTTGGAAAGATCCAGAACAGCATCGCGGAACACACGGCTGACGGAAGATTTTGGCGTGATGAAGTCTGTGGTGCGGGAGGAGTTCAGGATGTTCTCGTCTGCAGCAAAGATACGTTCTTCATCATAGGTTTCCAGCAGGCTCATTGGTGCCTTGCCATCCATCACCAGCTTCAGTTTCCAGATCAGGTTGTCTGTGTCCTGCAAACCAGAGTTCGCACCACGCGCACCAAACGGAGACACCTGATGAGCACTGTCACCAGCAAAGATTACGCGGCCTTTGCGGAACTGTTCCATGCGGCGGCACTGGAAGGTGTAGATGGAAACCCACTCAAGCTCGAAGTGCACATCCTCGCCCAGCATCGCTTTCAGGCGCGGAATGACGTTCTCCGGCTTCTTCTCTTCTTCCCTATCGACATCCGGCCCAAGCTGCAGGTCGATGCGCCATACATTGTCTGGCTGCTTGTGCAGGAGAGCAGACTGACCACGGTTGAATGCCGGATCGAACCAGAACCAGCGCTCCGTCGGGAAGCTGGCCTCCATGACAACGTCAGCGATCAGGAAGTTGTCTTCAAAAATGCGGCCCACAAAGTCCAGACCCATCATGGAGCGGACCGGAGAAGCTGCACCGTCACACGCGATCACCCAGTCAGCTTCCACGAAGTAGTTACCTTCGGGTGTTTCCAGCTCAACAGTTGCAACGTCACCGCTCTGATCAACAAAGACAACCTTGTTGTTGCCACGGATCTCAATCGGCTTGCCCTGTGCCTGAAGCTCTTTAACCCGGTCAACCAGATACTCTTCAAAGTAATACTGTTGCAGGTTGATGAAGGCCGGTCGCTTGTGCCCGTCCTCTGGCAACAGGTCAAACTGATAGACCTGACGCTCATTAAAGAAGACCTTGCCCACGTTCCATTGAACGCCTTTGTCGACAAAATGGTCACCGCAGCCAATACGGTCGAGAATTTCCAGCGGACGCTTTGCATAACAAACCGCACGGGAGCCCCAGCTCACCTTCTCGTTGTCATCGACAACAACAACTTCAACATCCTGCATGGCCAGTTCAATTGCAGCGGCAAGACCAACCGGGCCAGCTCCCACCACAACAACCTTATGGCGCACTGCCTTTCCCGCATCCTGATCCGGCGAGCGGACATATGGATAGAGCGGAACTTCGAAAGTCTTTTTTTTCGTCATACGCTGCCTCCGGGCAAGTGTGATGCCTCAGCCAGCATCCGGCAAAACATCAATCAACTTTGGAGAGCCGGCTCTTCTTCAGTTCTGGGTGTTTCCTCCCCCAAAAATACCCAAACCCGGTTATGGATTTACTCTGCTTCTCAAGGCTCCAAAGTAGTTAAATTTCAGCTTTGCCGATAGAACAGAGCTATCAGTTGCTTAGCCCCGGCCATGTTAGCCCTGCAAAGCCGCCCACATTTCGCGGTCGCGTTCGGCTGTCCAGATACGGGGGGTGTCGATGCCGCGAGCCTCGTCAAAAGCGCGTGCAACATTGAAAGGCAGACAATGCTCGTAGATTGCGTAGTCAGCGAATTTCGGATCGCATTCTGTGCGCACTGCGTCCCATGCTTCTTTCAGCGGTCCGCCTCGTACTGCCACGCGAGCGGCTGGTTTATAGGTGCTCATCACAAAGTCACGAGTGTTCTCAATCGCGTTGCTGACCATTTCCTTGCCTACAAGCGCATCACCGCGACCCGGTGCAATAGCATCCGGATTACAGGCTTTTATTGCGTCGAGAGTGTTGCCCCAGTCCCTGAAGTGACCGTCACCGCAGTAGCAAGCGGAGTGGTACTCAACAATGTCACCGGTAAACATCACGCCTTCATCAGGAACCCATGCAACAATGTCACCAGCGGTGTGAGCGCGGCCCAGATGCATCAGCTCAACCTTGCGCTTGCCCATGTTGATGGTCATGCGGTCTTTGAAAGTCATGGTTGGCCAGGTGAGGCCTGGAATGGAGTCTGCTGCATCAAACAGGCGCGGGAAGCGGCCGAATTCGGAATCCCAGTCTTCCTGACCACGCTCGTAAATCATGCCCTCACACTTTTCAGAGGCAATGACTTCTGAGGCTCCATAACCGGAAGCACCCAGCACGCGCACTGCATGGTAGTGCGACAGGGTTACGTATTTGATCGGCTTGTCAGTCACTTCCCGGATTTTACCAACCACGAGCTGAGCCATGACAGGAGTTGCCTGCGCATCAACCACCATCACGCTGTCATCACCAATGATAACGCCGGTGTTCGGATCACCCTCAGCGGTGAACGCGTACAGATCGCGCCCGACTTCGGTGAAGGAGATTGTTTTGGCTTCCATATCGCCACTGGATGCAAAGGCTTTAGCCATCGTTACTGTCCTGATTATGCTTTTATATCGGAAACTGGAAAATCCGGAGCAGGCAGAATTTTGCCGGTACATTCGCCAAAGCCAATGCGGAAGCCATCACCCTGCGCCCAGCCTGTCAGCGTCAGGGTGTCACCATCCTCGATGAACCTGCGACTTTCACCGCTGTCCAGAGTAATCGGCTCTGTACCACCCCATGTGAGTTCCATCAGAGAACCAAACTCGGACTTTCCCGGACCGGAAATGGTGCCTGAGCCGAGCAGGTCGCCAGTATTCATCTTACAGCCGCCAATGGCGTGGTGCGTCAGCTGTTGTGCCGCAGAGTAGTACATGCGGTTGTAGTTGGTGTGGCAGAGTAAAGTTGCTTTGTCAGCGCCTTCCGGCTGAATGTAGGCCTGCAAATCAATGTCGTAGATCATCGGACCCGGCTCATTGAGGTAAGGCAGCAGTTCTTTCTCGCGCTCCGGTGTGTTGGCGCGGAAGGATTCCAGGGCAGCCTTTGTCACAACCCATGGGCTGATGGAAGTTGCGAAGGCTTTCGCCTGAAACGGACCAAGCGGCTGATACTCCCAGCCCTGAATGTCACGCGCGGACCAGTCATTGAGCAGCACGTAACCGAAGATCATGTCGTCGGCTTCCTGCACGGTGATCGGCTGACCCATTGTGCCTGGCGTGCCAACAACAGCACCCATTTCCAGCTCAATGTCGAGGCGCGCACAGGCTTTGAAAGACGGGACCTGAGCTCCTGGCGCTCTGGTCTGGCCCAATGGGCGTTTAATATCTGTACCGGATACAACGACCGTAGAGGCGCGGCCATTGTATCCGATTGGGATATGCAACCAGTTTGGTGGCAGTGCATTCTCCGCGCCGCGCAAGATAGTGCCAATGTTCATGGCATGCTGCTTGCCAGCGTAAAAGTCAGTGTATTCAGAGACAGTAAACGGCAGGAACATCTGTGCTGCGCTCATCGGCACAAGTGTTTTGGATTTCAGGATGTCGTTGCCGGAAAGCGCGTCATTGCCGCCTTTCGCAAACAGGGATGTCAGCTGCTCACGAATGCTGTCCCAGGATGTTTTGCCAAGGCCCATGAAGTCATTCAGTGCCGGCTTGTCGAACACGGTGTCTGTACCGCCAGCCTTGAGAAGGCCGACAGATTCCAGCACAGCCATGTCAACAACCATGTCACCGAGCGCAACACCACAACGTGGCTCTTCACCGTTCCTGGCGAACACACCGTAGGGAAGATTCTGGATTGGGAAATGGCAATGCGGTGCGTTCGCAGTCTCGATCCAACTCGTCATAACACATCCCTGGCAATTGAAGACTGCCTGCCAGCCTCCCGGACCTGGGCAATCTGTAATTAATCTGATGCCAGAATAGTTTCACCTGTAACTTTGTCAATAACATTTTCCGTCAAAAAATTCTCCCCGACGCAGAAAGTAGCTGTAAAAGATGGATTTTCTAATTTTGATCATATATCAGATGCGTTTTCTTAGGCTCTTGACATATAGTTGCAGATGATACTATCACGATAATTGTGCAGGCGTAGTGCGCAATAGTTTCATTTTAAACCAACGAGAATTGATAATGGTGACTGCGAGTAAAGCGATGGACATGGAAGACTTCCGGCTTGGGTCGTTTTTTCCCTATAAGGTCCGTGTTTTTGGCACTGCCGTTAGTACTGCTGTCTCAAGCGTTTATCGCGAACGGTATGGCCTTAGCGTCTCTGAATGGCGCACTATGGCGATCCTGGGTCGCAATCAGGCGCTGTCCGCTTCTGAGATTGTTGAGCGCTCCAGTATGGACAAGGTGAATGTCAGCCGCGCCGTGCAGGCTCTCCGCAAAAAGGAGTTCCTGCGCCGCGATATAGACGGAGAGGATCGCCGCAAATCCGTACTGCGCCTGACTGAAAAAGGTCTGGCCGTTTTCAACAGTGTCATTCCGCTGGTGCGCGACGTGGAAGCAGCATTGACCGGAAATCTGTCTTCAGAGGAACAGACGGTTCTTCTTGCGCTGATGGAAAAGGTTAAGAAAAATGCAGAAGGGCTCATTGGGGAAATGAATGCCGGGGCTACCGACGGGGGCTGAAGTGCACCCCGACAGCCGGGCGCAGGTTTTCGGGGTACGCCTGAGTTTGTGAATAATGCTCTGGGAGGGGTCCAGTACGATGAGCAACATCATATTATATGATTACTGGCGTTCTTCCGCAAGCTACCGCGTCCGTATTGCATTGAACCTGAAAGGGCTTTCCTACGATATGGTCACGGTCAATTTGCTCAGGGGTGAGCAGAAGGCCGATAAAAACCTGAGCCGCAACCCGCAAGGCTTCGTACCTTCGCTGGATTTGGACGGCGATATGATGACCCAGTCCCTTGCCATTATCGAATATCTGGATGAGTTGCATCCACCCCCTGCCCTGATGCCGCCTTCTGCCCGTGAGCGCGCCCGTGTGCGTGCTCTGTCGCACGCTATCGCCATGGACATTCATCCGGTTTGTAATCTGGGGGTGGTTCAGCACATCGTGGAGCTGGCAGGCGGAGATGAACAGGTTAAAGTTGACTGGATGCGCAAATTCATTGCCAAAGGCCTTAATGCTTTCGAGAGAATGCTGGCAGACGGGCAGAGCGGTACGTTCTGCCATGGGGATCATGTGACGATGGCTGATCTTTGCCTGGTGCCTCAGGTTTATAACGCCGATCGTTGGGGCACAGACCGTTCTCACCTCACCCGCATTAATGCCATAATGGAGCAGACAGAGCAGCTCGCAGCTTTTCAGAAGGCGGCGCCAGACCAAGATGCGTGAGGGAAAATTCCTCCAGTACAATGAATAAAGCACAATTTTAACGCGGTGCCGGATAACCTTCCAGCGCCGCATTTCATTTTTTTCAAGGGCTTATCTAAAAATAAATCAACTGTCTGGCCTCGAGATTGTTAGAATTGAGTCAATATTGCCAAGAATACTAAGCAAAGGCTCATATCAGCGAAACTGACATTTCAGCAATATTTCATTTTTTAACTATCAGTCCGCATAGCTTTATTTTTATGAAAAATCTTCTTTAATGAGTTTTGCCCTTGCAAATATAGATATATCAGAGATAATACTGATATATCACGGTGGGGAGTGGATTACTGGGATATGCCACCACCTGCGCGCCACTATGCCTCATAGAGAACAGAGCAGGCCGGGCGTGTTTTAATTGAGGGGGACTATCATGAAGACTTTGCTGATTGCCGCGCTTGCAAGCGTGTCGATGTTCGCCATAAGTTCGGCTCAGGCCGTAGAACGTGGTGGCACGCTGACCTTTGCCCGCTATGATGATTCCAATCTGGTTGATCCGGTCTATGCAGACAGGAACCCGGATATCTGGATGGTCACAAACCTTTACGATACCCTGCTGCGCACCGGGGCAGACGGCAAAACCATCCTTCCGGGTCTGGCCTCCGGCTATGAGGTCTCTGCAGATGGTAAAACCATCTTCATTACTTTGCGCAACGGCATCAGGTTTTCTGATGGTTCAGCCATTACTCCGGCAGACGTGAAGTTCTCTCTGGAGCGCGCCACCAATCCTGATTTCGGCCCCTGGTCCGGCCTTCTGGGGTCAGTTGAGAGCATCACCGCGACCGACAATGGCGTCACGCTCGCTATGAAAAACCCAGATCCGACCATCGTTTCCATTCTGGCAACGTTTAACACCGCGATTGTCTCCAGGGCCGCGTTTGAGGCAGCGCCGGGGGCTAACGACCAGGAAAAGGCAACCGCTCTTTTTGCGCCGGGCACGCCTGTTTCAGGCCCGTTTACGCTGAAAGACCGTACACGCGGCAGCACCATGACATTTTCCGCCAACCCGCATTACTGGCGCCAGGGCGAAGATGGCAAACCGCTGCCATATCTGGATGAAGTCAGCTTCGTCGTGATCCCTGATGATGCAACCCGTATCCTGAAGTTACAGGCGGGCGAAGTGAACGGTGCCGAGTTTGTTCCATTTTCCCGCGTGGCAGAGCTGAAGGCAGACCCTGCAATCAACATGGAGCTGTATCCATCCACCCGTATCATCTACAGCCCGATCAACTCTCGCGAAACCCGTGCAGATGGCTCTCCAAACCCGATGGCGACCAAAGAAGCGCGTCAGGCGCTGAACTATGCCATCAACAAGGATGCTCTGATTCAGCTGATCACGCATGGTACCGGCAAGTCCATGACATCCCCGTTGATGTCATCGACAACTCAGCTTGCATATAATGGCGGCCCTCTTTACCCCTATGATCCTGCCAGGGCAAAAGAACTGGCTTCTGCATCAGGCCTTGAAGGCGCCGAAGTCACATTTACCACACTTGCCGGATCTTCTGACGATGCGACCCTGTTTGCTGCCATTCAGCAGATGTGGAGTGCCATTGGTGTAAAGGTGAAAGTGGAGCAGGTTGACAACCCGACCCGCGGTGCTAAGAACCGTTCCGGAGAATTTGACGTTCACACCTTCGGCTGGGTGAATGATGTAAACGACCCGGCACAGGTTGCTGGCTGGCTAGGCTATTACCCAACCCGTAAGGCAGTTGGGACGGGCTGGAACAATGCGGAGTTCAACTCTCTTTTTGAAGCCTCCAACACAGAAATTGATCCGGAAAAACGGAGTGAGCAATACAGGCGCATGCAGGACATCTACACGGATGCCGCCCCGCTGTTGTTCCTCTATGAAACACCATTTGCTGTTGCGTTGTCTGCCAGCGTAAACGGTTATATCCAGACGCCTTTAGGAAACAATGAGTTCTCCTCAGCCTGGATTGCAAAATAATTTATACACCTCCTTTGCAATCCATATTCGCCGAAGCGCTCTCCCATGATCGCTTCGGTGTCTCTTCAGTAAAATTCCGTTCAGGATTGAGGAATGTCGTCACTTTCCTATCTGGTATCACGCCTGATGCAGATTATTCCGACCTTTCTTCTTGTGATGGTCGTTATCTTTTTGCTGGTACGTATGCTGCCAGGGGATCCGGCCATTGCCATGGCCGATGCCAAAGCCACAGAAGCACAACTGGAACTCATCCGCCAGAAACTCGGCCTTAATGAACCGCTTGTTATGCAGTTTCTCTATTTTGTAAAGAACACCCTGAGCGGAGATATGGGCACGTCCATTCTTCTCAAGGCACCTGTTCTGGAAGTTATTGCAGAACGTATCCCGGTCACGGCCTTCCTCACCCTCTATGCCGTTTGCCTTTCCATTCTCATTGCCGGCCCGTTGGCTTTCGTTGCCGCACTGAATAAAAATGGCGGACTCGACATTGCCATTCGCACCGGTTTTCAGATCGGGCTTTCGACACCCGTGTTTTACATCGGCCTGTTGTTGCTCACCTTCCTTGCAGCCTCTCTGGGGCTGTTTCCGGTAGGCGGATACGGCGCCACCTTTTTGCAGCGCTTACATCACCTGATCTTGCCTGCGCTAACGGTCGCACTTTACACATCTGCCATTATCATGCGGAACCTGCGCTCTGCGGTAATTGAGGTACTGGATGCAGACTATGTGCAGTTTGCGCGTTCCAAAGGCTTGTCCCGCAGCGTTATTTTAGGCCGTCATGTTCTGCGCAATGCGATGATTTCTACTGTCACTCTGCTTGGCCTTTCTATCGGGGCGCTCATGAGTGGTACGCTGGTGACGGAGACCGTGTTCGCTGTTCCTGGTCTCGGCCGCTTGATGCTGGAGGCTATCTTTGCCCGCGACTATCCGCTCATTCAGGGCCTCACGCTTACTTTTGCCGTTATGGTTTCTCTTGTCTTCCTGTTCACCGACATGGTGCAGGCATGGCTTGACCCGAGGTTGCGCCTGTCATGACCCTGCCCGATACTCTTCAAATCACCACGCAGAAAAAGAAAAAGCTCAATCCGCGGGTCAAAGCCCTGCTGCGCCCTGGTTTCCTTCTGGGCTTCTTCATTCTGTCTTGTTCCATCATTCTTGCCGTATTCCCATGGGCGTTTGCGCCGTATGATCCCAATGCCTTTGACTTTACGGCAATCAAGCAACCACCAGGCCGGGCACATCCGTTTGGCACCGACAATCTGGGCCGCGACACGCTTTCCCGAGTAATCTGGGCCTATCAGGTTGATATGCAAATCGCGTTTTTCGCCACCTTCTTTGCCATGGTCATTGGTGTGGTGGCTGGGTCGCTGGTTGCCTATCACGGTGGCATTGCTGACGTGATTTTTGGCCGTGTGGCAGATGTGACCATTACCTTTCCGTTTCTGGTACTGGTCATTGCAGTGGTTGCGGTTCTGGGACCGGGACTGACCAACATGTATGTGGCAGTGACGCTGGTACAGTGGGTTTATTATGCCCGCCTCACCCGTGCTGAAATCATGACGCAGATGACGAGTGACTATGCCTCAGCCGGACGGGTGATGGGCTATTCCTCCACTCGCATTATCTTCCGCCATCTGCTGCCCAATGCGATGACACCACTCATCACCTTCTGGATGACAGACATGGCCCTTGCCATCCTGCTCGGCTCTTCACTTGGCTATCTCGGCCTCGGTGCACAGCCACCACAGGCAGAATGGGGTGTTCTCATCGCAGAAGGTCGCAACTTCATAACCACCGCATGGTGGATGAGCCTGATGCCGGGCATTGCCATTGTTCTGACGGGGCTTGGCTTCTCACTTGTGGGAGACAGTATTGCCGATGTTCTCAGACCACGGGGGGCAGCATGATGACCAGCCAAAACAAAAGCCTGTTACAGGTTCGCGACCTCACCACCACCTTTTACCGCAATGGCCGCGCTCTGCGTGCTGTTGATGGTATTTCCTTCGATGTACACGCCGGTGAGGTGCTTGGGCTGGTGGGCGAAAGTGGCTCCGGCAAATCCATCAGTTTACGTTCCATTATCGGTCTTGCCCGTGACTATGGCACGGTGGAAGGCAACGTCTACTGGAAGGGAGAGGATCTGCTCACCCGTACAGACAAGCAACTGCAGTGTGTTCGTGGCAGTCAGATCTCCATGATCTTTCAGGAGCCGATGACTTCGCTCAACCCGCTGCTCACTGTTGGTTTGCAGATTGAGGAGAACCTGAAAGCCCACACAGATCTGGACCGCCCTGCCCGCAAGGCACGGGCCATTGAACTGCTTGATACGGTGGGTATTCCCGGCGCCTCCTCCCGGCTCAGGGACTTTCCGCACCAGTTCTCCGGCGGCATGCGTCAGCGCGTCATGATCGCTATTGCACTCGCCTCCTGTCCAGAGCTGTTGCTGGCGGATGAGCCGACCACCGCGCTTGATGTCACCATTCAGGATCAGATCCTGCAGCTGCTGTTGTCGCTGGCCAAGAACCTCAACATGGCGATTGTACTGGTGACCCATGATCTGGGGGTCGTAGCGCAAACCTGTGACCGCGTGGCAGTGATGTACGCTGGTCGTCTGGTCGAAACCGGTTCTGTTCGCGATGTCCTGAAACGTCCCAGGCACCCTTACACACTGGGGCTGCTCAAATCGGTGCCGGAGAGCGTACCACCGCGTACACCGCTCTATTCCGTGCCGGGCACTCCGCCTGCTCTGGATGCTCTGCCCAAAGGATGCGCCTTCGCGCCGCGCTGCCACATGGTGGAGGATATATGTCTTGGCAACAGGCCACCTCTGTCTGAAATTGGTGAACAAATTTCATCTGCCTGTCATTTCCCTGAGGTTGCAGGTGAGGAGGTATCTGCATGACCTGTGAAGCTCCGGTTCTGGAAGTTGAAGACCTTCATTTGCACTTTTCGCTCAAAAAAAACCTTTTCGACGCAATTCGACGCACACAACAACGCAAAGTCAAAGCCCTCAATGGGGTGAGCCTTGAGGTGAAACGTGGTGAAACCCTTGGCATTGTTGGTGAATCAGGCTGTGGAAAGTCCACTTTAGCCCGCTGTCTGGCCCGTCTTTATGAGGCAGACAAAGGCACCATCCGCTATGATGGACAAGAGGTTGCTGCCAAAGATGCCAGTGCTTTGAGGGAGTATAACCGCAAGGTCCAGATGATGTTTCAGGACCCGTATTCCTCCCTCAATCCCCGTATGACCGTGCGCCAGGTGCTCACTGAAGCGCTGCGCGTTCACAACATGCGGCCACCTGAGCAGATCAAAGGCCGCATTACAGAGCTGCTCAATCTGGTGCGTCTGCCTCAGGATGCCGCGGATAAGCTCCCCTATGAGTTTTCAGGAGGACAACGCCAGCGCATTGCAATTGCACGCGCTTTATCGGTTGAGCCGGAGGTGTTGATTGCAGATGAGCTGGTGTCGGCTCTGGATGTATCCGTGCAGGCGCAGGTGGTGAACCTGTTGCTGGAACTCCAGGAAAAACTTGGGTTAACCATCCTGTTCGTCGCGCATGACCTCAGACTTGTCCGCCATGTCTCCCACAGGGTTGCGGTGATTTATCTGGGTTCGATTGTTGAGATCGGGGAATCCGAACAGCTCTTCAATGCCCCAATACACCCTTACTCCAAAGCTCTTCTGGCAGCAGCCCCTTCTCTTGATCCGGATAAACGCCATACCCGACCTTCCATATCAGGCGAACTGCCAAGTCCGCTCAACGTGCCGACCGGCTGCGCGTTCCATGCAAGATGTCCCCATGCCTCTGGGCGATGTCAACGTGAGAGTCCCGGATTAAAGGCATTGGACGTGCCTGGTAAAGTGGCTTGTCATCATGCCCAGGCTCTTCTTTCCACATAAACTCCCATCACATAACAGAGCTGAAAATGGCAGAAAATCAGATATTTACGAGAACATCAGACCGTTTAAACCGCATACGAGACGCGCTGAAGCGCAATTCATTGGATGCAGTTATTATACCGCGTTTTGATGAGCATCAGGGGGAATATTGCGCCCCGCATGATGAGCGTCTAGCATGGGCAACCGGCTTCACAGGCTCCGCTGGCCTGGCAATTATAACAGCAGATCAAGCGGTTATGTTCGTTGATGGCCGCTATACCGTTCAGGTGCGCTGCCAATGCAGCAGTGAGTTCTTCTCGTACCGGCATATCATTGATGAACCATTGGAAACCTGGATTTCTGCCAATATGAAGGCAGGCCAGCAAATCGGCGTTGATCCGATGCTTATCCCCTCAATTTGGTGGGATCGCTTTGCTGGTGGAGCCAATGGCGCAGGCGCTGCATTGGTCGCAACCACCAGCAACATCATCGACGCAGTCTGGTCTGATCAGCCAGAAAGGCCACTCTCTCCAATTACACCGTACTCCCTTGAAAAAGCTGGTAAAACCAGTCTGAAGAAACGCCAGGAGATTGCAGCGCATCTGAAACACAAAGGCGCAAAGATGCTGGTGGAGACCCAACCTGACAACATAGCCTGGCTTTTGAATGTTCGCGCTGATGACGTTGAGTTCAACCCGATCCCACACTCCTTCCTGCTCCTGAAGGATGATGGCTCCGCCAACTGGTTCGTGGATTCCCGCAAGCTTTCCAATAGCCTGGATGAGTATGAGCTGGAGGATGTAGAGCCCGCTGATCCTTCCGGCTTTATCAGTTCACTGAGAAAAATGACCGGGCAAGGAACGCAGGTTCTGATCGACCCATTGTTCTCCCCCGTTGCTACCCGCCTTGCTGTTCAGGCCGCTGGTGGTGTTCCTGTTCTGGAACAAGGCGTGATCACACTCACCAAGGCTAAGAAAAATACCATTGAACTCAAGGGCTTGAGAAACTGCCACCTACGCGATGGGATCGCATGGACCGAATTTTCTGCCTGGCTGAAACGGGAGGTTCCGCAGAGAGCAGAAGCAGGTGATCCGGTGCACGAGCTGGAAGCGGAAGAACGCATCCTGACGGAACGCAAACGTCAGAAAGACTTTGTATATCCAAGCTTCAGGAGCATTTCTGCTGCAGCAGGCAACGCTGCAATGTGCCACTATTCTGCCACTGAAGCGTCCAATACAGCGATCCTTCCCGAGTACACATATCTGCTGGATTCCGGTGGTCAATATATAGATGGCACAACGGACGCCACGCGTACCTTTGCCTTTTCAGAAACATCTGAAGAGTTCAGAGCCGCCTACACCGCTGTTTTCAAAGGCTTTGTAGCACTGGCTTCTCTGCGTTTCCCGAAAGGCACTCAAGGTCATCACATCGACGGATTCGCTCGTCGCCCCCTTTGGGATCTGGGACTCGATTATGATCATGGTACCGGTCACGGTATAGGGCATTTCCTCTCCGTTCATGAACAACCACAACGCATCGGGAAACCCTACAATCCGGTGGACCTTGTTGCCGGCATGGTGATGTCCATTGAACCGGGATATTACGTTGCAGATCAATATGGTATCCGAATTGAAAACCTCTTCGAAATCGTAGAGGAAGAGGATGGTTTCCTGGCTTTCAGGAACCTTTGTTATATCCCCATTGAGCCGCAAATGCTCAACATGGTCGATCTGACACGGGCAGAAATAAAGTGGCTCGGCGATTACAATACTGATTTGAAACGGGTCCTTGCCCCGGAGCTAAGCCCGGATGCTTACGACTACCTTATAAGTTGCAGTGAACTGCCGGAGTAATCACGGATTATCAGTCCTGAAAAAGCCCCGCAAAGCCAGAGCTCCTGCGGGGTTTATTAATTGCAAGTTACTGAAAAATCAGGTAGAAACCGGATTTCCGATAGCCTCAATGAGCAGAGCTTTCGCGGCCTCCGGCGTAAACCCGACCGGGTTGCCACCAGCACTTGGATCCTTCACCGCCTCTTCCGCAAGCACATCTATCTTGTCTGTGCCCACACCAAGCTCAGCAAGGGTATTCGGAACGCCCATGTCTGACCGCATCTTCATCACAAAGTCAAAAAAACCGTCGAACCCGCCGGGAATATCCAGATAAGCCGCCAGTTTTTCGATGCGCTCCTCAATCGCAGCGCGATTGAACTTGAGTAAAGCTGGCATGATCACAGCATTGGTCAGGCCGTGATGTGTGTTGTAAACCGCACCAACCGGGTGCGCCAGCGCGTGAATACCACCCAGGCCTTTCTGGAATGCGACCGCACCCATGGCAGCGGCACTCATCATATGACCTCGAGCTTCGATATCCTCTGGATTTTCAATGACTTTCGGTAGATTTTCCTTCACAAGGCGCATGCCTTCCAGCGCGATGCCCTGAGACATTGGATGGTAATGTGGAGAGCTGTAAGCTTCAAGACAGTGTACGAATGCATCGATGCCAGTACCAACAGTGATCATTTTCGGCATACCAACAGTCAGCTCCGGGTCACAAATCACAACGCCTGGAAGAATCTTCGGGTGGAAGATGATCTTCTTTACGTGGCTCTCAGAATTGGTGATCACACTTGCACGGCCAACTTCAGAGCCGGTGCCAGCTGTTGTTGGAACAGCGATGTTCGGATAGATCGCATCCGCATCAGCCCGTGTCCACCAGTCGCCGATGTCCTCAAAATCCCATACGGGTCGTGTTTGGCCTGCCATGAAGGCGATCAGCTTGCCAAGGTCCAGGCCTGATCCTCCACCAAAGGCAATCACACCGTCGTGACCACCAGCGTTGAAGGCTGCAACTCCTGCTTCCAGATTGACCTCTGTTGGGTTGGGATCAACCTCACAGAACATGGCACGGCCAAGACCAGCCTCTTCCATCACATCCAAACTGCTGGCTGTGACTGGCAGGTTTGCAAGGCCTTTGTCGGTTACAAGCAGCGGCTTCCTGATACCAGCAGCAGCACACGCGTCGGCCAGCTCCTTAATGCGTCCGGCACCAAAGCGGATGGAGGTCGGGTAGCTCCAGTTTGCTGTCAGAGTCATTTTTCTATGCCTTTTTAAGATGATACGACTTTGGACGGGTCAGGTTCTGGTAGCCGATCTCAGACAGAGCACCACCGCGACCAGTGTTTTTGCAGCCTGTCCAGCACAGGGCTGGATCCAGATAATCAGCGCGGTTCATGAACACAGTCCCGGTCTCGATCTGGGCACCAAGCTTTGCGGCCCGTGCAGAATCCTGTGTCCATAGAGACGCCGTCAGTCCGTAATGACTGTCGTTCATGAGGCGGAGCGCTTCTTCGTCGCTCTCCACTTTCATGATGCCAACAACAGGGCCGAAGCTCTCTTCGCGCATCACATCCATCTCATGGTTCACATCCACCAGAATCTGTGGTGCAAGATAAGCACCGCCATCATCCTCCGGGAAGAGGCTTGCATCAATCACAGGCTTTGCACCCTGCTCAACTGCGTCCGCCACCTGCCTGCGTACCACATCGGCAAAGCGAACGTTTGCCATTGGACCGATGGTGGTTTCTTCCTCCAGCGGGTTACCTAGCTTGTAGCCGGAAACGACCTCAACGGCTTTCCTCACAAAAGCATCATATTTTGAAGAATGCACGTATATGCGCTCTATGCCGCAGCAACACTGGCCGGAGTTGTACATAGCTCCGTCAATAAGTGTTTCGGCAGCAGCATCAACATCCGCATCATCCATCACGTAGCCCGGATCTTTACCGCCCAGTTCAAGTCCAAGACCTGTGAAGGTGCCCGCTGCTGCGACTTCCATCGCGCGGCCCCCACCAACAGAGCCTGTAAAATTGACAAAACCGAAGTTGCGGCCTGCAATCAGGTGAGACGTGGTGTCATGATCAAGGAAGAGGTTCTGAAACACTTCTGCAGGAACTCCTGCTTCAGCAAAAGCACTCACCATCCGCTCACCAACCAGAAGCGTCTGGGTTGCGTGCTTCAGGATCACCGCGTTGCCTGCAATCAATGCCGGAGCAATCGTATTGATCGCAGTCATGTAGGGATAGTTCCATGGTGCAATCACAAATATAACGCCATGTGGCTCCTTCTCGATACGACGCTCAAAGCTGTCGCTCTCCTCGGCGATGATCGGCTTCAGGCATTCCTCTGCGATCATTGCCATGTAAGACGCGCGCTCGCTAAAACCGCCGAACTCACCGCCATAACGCACCGGACGACCCATCATTTTTGCAAGTTCAGGAACGATTTCGTCGTTCTGTTCACCAATCTTTGCGACACCAGCCATCACCAATTTGATGCGCTCTTCGAGTGGACGAGCTGCCCACTCTTTCTGCGCAGTTTTGGCATTGGCAATGACGGCTTCTGCTTCTTTCTGGCTTGCCACCGGACGTTCTGCAAAAACAGAACCATCAATCGGCGAAATACATTTTAGTGTTTTTGTCATGGTCAACTCATCATTCACAGCGTGGGCTGGTTTCATCAGGCCCGTTCAAACCCGCGTGCAACTTCCCAATCAGTTACACGGCGGTCATATTCATCCTGCTCGACCTTGGCAGCGTGAGCGTAGTGGTCAATCACATCGCCCCCAAAGGCCGCACGGAGCATTTCAGAAGACTTCATCTCGCTTGCAGCATCGCGCAGTGTAGTCGGAATTTCGCGTGCACCTTCATCGCCGTAGGCATCGCCTCGGAACTCCGGCTCCAGCTCAAGTTCGTTTTCGATGCCATCAATGCCAGCAGCCAGAAGCGCGGCCATTGACAGATACGGATTCAGGTCTGCACCACCAACACGACACTCCACGCGCACAGCCCTGGTACCTTCGCCACAGACCCGGTAGCCAGCAGTGCGGTTGTCCATGCTCCAGATGGCTTTGGTTGGCGCAAAGGTGCCAACGGCAAAACGCTTGTAGGAGTTGACGTTTGGCGCCAGGAAACAGGTGATTGCGCCGGCGTGCTTCAACAGACCTGCGAGGTAATGGCGCATTACTCTGGACATGCCGTATTTGCCGGATGGATCGTAGAACAGAGGTTCGCCATCCTTACCCCATAAGGACTGGTGGACGTGGGAGGAACTACCGGAAGCATCATAATGCCACTTGGCCATAAAGCTGATGCTCTGGCCGTTCTGCCATGCGATCTCTTTACAGCCGTTTTTGATGATAGAATGGCGATCAGCCATATTCAATGCATCGGAATAACGGACGTTGATCTCTTCCTGCCCTGCATCGGCTTCACCTTTTGAGCATTCGACCGGAATGTCGGCGCCGTTAAGACCGTTCCGAATGGCACGCATCACGTTCTCTTCCTTGGTGGTCTGGAAGATGTGATAGTCCTCATTGTATGCGGAAACTGGTGAGATACCGCGATAACCCTTAGCATGGGCCTGTTCATAGCTTTCCTTGAACAGGAAAAACTCCAGCTCCGTTGCCATGTAAGCGGTCATGCCCATGCCTTCGAGGCGGTCGACCTGGCTTTTCAAAATGGCCCGTGGCGAGTGCGGAACTTCTTTACGTGTGCGATGGTCCAGCACATCGCACAGAACAAGTGCGGTGCCTTCCAGCCATGGAATAACGCGCAAGGTGGCAAGGTCCGGCTTCATGACGTAATCGCCATATCCCGCCTCCCAGCTTGTGGCCTTGTAGCCATCCGGGGTGGCCATCTCCATATCGGTTGCAAGCAGGTAGTTACAGCAGTGCGTCTCTTCCCAGGCACTGTTCACAAAAAACCGGGCCTGAAAACGCTTGCCCATCAGGCGGCCCTGCATATCCACCTGTGCTGCAATGACGGTGTCTATCTCACCAGTGCGGACCATCTCGCGTAACTCGTCGAGGGTCAGTTTTCCGGTTCTATGTGTCTTTTTGGTTTCTTCTCGCAACATACCTGTTCCCCGAGACCCTGTTACAGCGGCCGATGCCCGTGCCTCTCCCGCATGGCATCACCAACACTGCTTCGTTACTGCGTGGTGCAGTCAGCCCGGTTACCGGGCTGACCAGCCCTGGAAAACAGCTTAGCTGTAGCGGTAAGGACGACCCGCTTTTACCATTGCTGCGTTGTATTCCTTCAGGATTTTAACGACACGTGCGTTACGCTCAGACCTGGCTGCAATCTCGTCCCAGAACTTTTGTGCTTCTGTCTCAACAGTTGCCCACTCTTCATCCGGAATGGAGGTCAGCTCCAGCTTCTCTCCTTGTGTGCGCAGCCTGGCTTCACCTGCCCAGTACCAGTGCTGGCGGTAGTAGTGAGAACTATCCATGCACAGGTTGAAGAGTGTTTTCAAGTGATCTGGCAATTCATTCCAGCGCTCTTCGTTGGCAAAGTATGAGCCAGCCCACGCACCGGAGATGTTGTTGGTGAGGAAGTAGTTGGTCACATCAGCCCAGCCTACAGTGTAATCCTCAGTGATACCGGACCATGCAATACCGTCCAGTTCACCGGTTTGCATTGCAACTTCAATGTCTTCCCATGGCAGGGTGACCGGAACAACGCCGAAACGTGTCAGGAACTTACCAGCAGTTGGGAAGGTAAAGACACGCTTGCCCTTCAGGTCTGCAAGGCTGCGGATCGGGTCTTTTGTCGCAAAATGACAAGGATCCCATGCACCGGCAGAAAGCCACTTTACACCATTTACTTCTCCATAAGCTTCTTCCCAGATCTCTTTCAGACCCCAATGGTTAAACAGCGCCGGAACATCAAGGCTGTAACGGGACGCGAATGGGAAATAGCCACCGAAAACAGAGACATCTACTGGTGCTGCAATGGAGTCATCATCAGACTGCACAGCATCAATGGTGCCGCGCTGCATGGCACGGAAAAGTTCACCTGTCGGAACCAGCTGGTCTGCGTAATACAACTCGATTTCCATCTCACCATTTGCCGCCTTGTTGAAGGCGTCAATGGATGGCTTGATCACATGTTGAGCAAGCGCTGCACCGGCATATGTCTGCAGGCGCCATTTAATTGGACGACCTGCAGCATGAACAGCCGGAGCTGCCAGGGTAGTTGCACCAGCAACGGTGACGGTTGTCAAACCGGCTTTCTTAAGAAAATCACGTCTATTCGTCATACTCAATTTCCTTGTAATATGTATTTCTGGTTCCCTCAGACCCGGTGGATTTTATTGCGAGGGTCGGATTTTTATCTGTCTCCATCCGGAATTTAAAAATTATTTCAATAGGTACGTTGATGATGCCCTGCCAAATCACCTCGCGTAGTAAAGGTTGGGAAGCCAAAGCGCAATTTGCGGGAAGACCGTGACCAGAGCCAACCCAAATACCATGATTGCCACGAATGGAATGATAGATTTGTAGATGTCTTTCAGCGAGATTTCCGGCGGCGCCATAGCGCGCATAAGGAACAGGTTGTAACCAAATGGCGGGGTCATGTAGGCGATCTGACAGGTGATGGTGTACAGCACGCCGTACCAGACCAGATCAAACCCAAGCACTTTGACCAATGGTACATAGAGCGGAGCCACAATCACCAGCATTGCGGTGTCATCCAGGAACATGCCCATGATGATATAGGAAAGCTGCATCAGCAGTAGGATTTCCCATGGACCAAGACCAAGATCACCTACAAAGAAGCCTTCAATCGCACGCACAGCTCCCAAGCCGTCAAACACAGCGCCAAAGGCAAGCGCTGCAAGGATGATCCACATAAACATGCAGCTGATCTGCAGTGTTTTTTCGGTTGTGATGTGCAGCAGGCGGAAGGTGAGGCGTCGCTTGAACGCAGCTGCCAGTGTCGCAGCCGTTGCACCAACTGCGGAACTTTCCACGAGGCTTGTTACGCCCATCAGGAACAGGCCGGTCATCGCAAAGAAGATCAACAAAGGGATCACACCGGATTGCAGACAGTGGATCTTTTCGGACCATGTGATCTGTTTGCGCTCGTCTTCAGAAAGAGTTGGACCCAGTTCTGGCTGAAGGCGGCAGCGAACCACGATGTAAAGAATGAACAATCCTGCCAGCAACAGCCCCGGAAGTGCTCCGGCGAGCCAGAGTTTACCGACCGGTTGACGGGCGATCATGCCGTAAAGAACCAGAACGACACTTGGCGGAACCAGAATGCCAAGGGAGGAACCGGCCTGAATAACGCCGGTCACCATGACTTTATCATAACCACGACGAAGCAGCTCAGGCAAAGCAATGGTAGCACCTATGGCCATACCTGCCACAGACAGACCATTCATGGCTGAAATCATCACCATGAGGCCGACTGTGCCGATGGCCAATCCACCATGAAGGCCACCCGTCCAGACATGGAACATCTTATAAAGATCTTCGGCAATACCTGATTCAGAGAGCATATAGCCCATGAAAATGAACAGTGGCAGCGTAAGGAGCGGGTACCACTTCATCAGCTTCATGCTGGCGGAGAAGGCAATTTCGGAACCACCATCCCCCCACAACAGAAGGGCGGCGATCACAGCAACGGAACCAATAGCAGCAAAAACTCGTTGCCCGGTCAGGAGCATTGCCATCATACTGGAGAACATCAAAATGGCGATCAGTTCATAACTCATGGCGCAGGCCTCCCAAGGGCCGCGGCCAGGTCCTTAAAGAACGTCGCGATTGCCTGAACCAGCATCAGGAATATTCCAAAACACATAATAGCTTTGATCGGCGCCATAGGTGGCGCCCAGGCCGAGTAGCTTTCCTCTCCGTATTTGACAGCGTATTCCAGTGAGGAAAGACCGCCGTAAAGGAGGAAAATGAGGTAGAAAATGAGAAGCAGGATGGTCATCACATCCATTATGGCTTTACGCCGTGGAGACCATCTGCCGTAAAATAAGTCCATGCGCACGTGAGACTGTGTCTGCATGGAATAGGCACCACCCAGGAGGTAGTAGGCTACCATGGTGAACTGAGCCATTTCCAGCGTCCAGAGTGGCGGTGCGAAAAAAGTTTTCGCAAATGAGGAGTACAACAGCACCCCCAGCATCACGAAAATGAGGTACATGGCAAAGCGACCAACATACTTATTGATCCAGTCCACGTACCTGACGAAAACAACTATTCCCCTTGGCATTAATCTGCAGCCCTTGCTTTTGCTATTGCTCCCTGCCCGCTCACAGATGTTTCAGCGCTAAACTGTGGCAGGACTTGCAGAATTGCCTCTCCTAACAAGTCTGCAATTTTCATCTGGTCCGCTCGCTCAGCAATCAAGTCGTTGCGAATTTCAATCATAACGTTCAGCAGTCCGCGAGATTGTGCCTGATTAATGAGGGTATGTGTAACCCCGTCTTCCGGCCCATATGGTTGGTTTCTCTGGATGTCGCAGAGGTCCGACGGGCACAGTGCATCCAGCAATGCATCTGCAAACCTGGTGTCGCTGTCGTGCAGAACACCCACCTCAACCGGGCGAATTTTGCCATTATAAACCGGTGTAAACGAGTGGATTGTGATCATCACCGGGCGCTGACCTGACGCATATTTGGCGTTGATCGTCTGCATCACCTCAGACTGAAAGGGACGATAAAATTTGTTGACCCGGTCCTGTCGCTGTTCATCACTCAACGAAACATTGCCCGGCACCTCATAGATCTCGCTTTTTTCCGGCATGGCACTGGGCGCTTCCGGTGGGCGGTTACAATCATAAACGAGGCGCGAAATTCGTTGAGCGATTAATGGCGCGTTCAGTTTGGTGGAGAGAAGCGTGGCGACTGCCAACGCTCCCGGGTCCCAGGCTGCATGACTACTTGCAGCTTCTTCACTCAGACCGAGGCCATTCAGGTATGCAGGAATAAACTTGGATGCATGTTCACAGACCAACACAACTGGAGCCGGACCTCCTGTATTGATCGTTTCAACAGTGCCGTTGCCAGCAGCTTCTATCTGGCCAGTTTTGACTACAGGCAAGAGCAGCCCCCCCGAATTGCATCTTGTTTTCCTTGTACTTTCAGTCTTTTTATTCGTAAAAGAGTCTTTGAAAGAAACGTTTCCAAGGAGACTAATCTGAAACAAACGTTTCACAAAGCCTAAAATCCAGGCAGATATACATATATAAGGCAGGCAAGAGACGTGCGAGACCCAAATGAACAGACCGTTGCGGAAAGATTACGCTGGCAATTTAATGGGTTAACTCGTGCGGAGCGCCAGTTGGCTGTCTCTTTGCTTGCCAATTATCCGGTCGGCGGATTAGGCAGCGTTTCAGAGTTGGCAAAGTCTGCAAATGTATCTGGTCCAACAGTCGTAAGAATGGCCCAAAAGATTGGTTTTGCTGGGTTTACAGAGTTGCAATCGTCCTTGAAACTGGAAGTGGAAGAAACAATTTCCAACCCAATATCCAAACAGGAGCGCTGGACCCGAAATGCCCCTGATGCACATATTCTGAACAGGTTTGCTGATGCGGTCATCGACAATCTGAAACAAACCTTACAGCAACTTGATACGCTGGAATTCGATCAGGCAGTGGGTTTACTGACGGATCGTGAACGGGCTGTCCACATTGTAGGAGGCAGAATTACACGCGCTTTATCGGATTACTTCTTCACCCATCTGCAGGTGATCCGTGATGATGTAATTGCTATCGCATCCAACTCCAATACGTGGCCGCATTATCTCCTGAACATGAAACCGGGTGATGTGGTGGCCGTGTTTGATATCCGCCGATATGAACATGATATTCTGCGGCTCGTCGATCTGGCACGTGAACGGGGGGCAGTTGTGATCGTCTTTACTGATCAGTGGACTTCACCAGCGGCCGTTCATGCGGAGTATGTTTTCAATGCACGCATTGAAGCGCCATCGGCCTGGGACAGTAGCGTTGTCATCATGTTTATTCTGGAGGCCATGATTGAGGCCATGACCACCTCTACATGGAAAGTGACCAGAGAGCGAATGAACACGCTGGAGAACCTGTTCGACAAGACCAAGATGTTCAGCAAATCCGGTTAGCTGGTCTGCTATCCTGTTGCTCGGGCTGGTAGCAGAGCCGACCCAAAGAATGTCAGGTATCTGAAGCTCACATAGAGAACGACGGCTGTCGCAACATAAAGCTCAAAGTGCGCCAATACCCTGATCTGGGCCACAAGACTGGCATTCGCGTCCAGACGTTCCATCCATGTTACCGTTTTAAAAAGCGCTGTTGCTCCGATTACAAGCGGAAATGTGAAGGCAGAAAACCCTGGAGAGAACGGCAAACGAAACAAGCGCAGGAGTGAGATGTAAATCAATGCCGTCATCGCCACAGCAATTCCGCCAAGCACAGCGACCAGGAGGGGGGATGGGTTGCTCGTTAGTGTGAGATATCCAGCAAGCGAAAGACTGGCAGGTGCTGCAAGGATCGCGATGGTTGGTTTGGCTGCATCCGGCACTTCAGCATGAAAAATCAAACGATACAGCATTATTGGCAACATCAAGGCATAAGCGACCAGACCAAACCACAGTAAAGCCCTGGCAAAACCTTCAAACACACCGCCGGGAAAAGCGACTGCTGCAACAATGATTCCAACGGGCGGCACAAACCAGCTCGGGACCATCTGTTGCAGTCTGAAACCGTTTGTACGGTGAAAAGTGAACACACATAAGAAAGTGAGATGCAGGGCAATGCCCAGCAACCAGAGCATATGCCCGATGGCGAAGTTATACTGTGCCAGGGCGTAGGAAACGATCATCAGCGCCATTGCGGTTGTCGGGAGCACGCTACCGGCCACAGGGTGCTTCAGATCTTCAAAAATTGCGGTGTGCACAAAAATGATTTTCCCGAGCAGAAGTACAAGCAATACGCTGGAAATCAATGCGCCCGTAAGTTGCAATGCCCCACCGAAGTCGCCAGTATTTTCCAACGACCAGCCGAGGCTTGCTATCCCTAATGCAAGACCACCGAGAGGAACCGGGACGTAAGCCAGTTTGTTTCGAAGAGTATTCATCGGGAATCCAGTAACCTGAGGATGAGAAGACGAAGTATACAACTCATATTTCTAGCTGATTTGATATGTCCTGAAAATATGAATATATTGAATAGGTAGTTCAGTATTATTGAACTCCATACAATGCCGTCCCTTAAACAGGCCTTACAGAAAAATGAATGTATCGTTTCGCCAAATAAAAGTATTCGTTTCGATTACGCAGGAAGGATCAATCACCGCCGCAGCGGAAAAACTGTTTCTTACCAAATCAGCGGTTTCCATGGCTCTTGCAGAGTTGGAACGCCAGCTGGGGCGCAAGATGTTTGATCGTGCTAACAAGCAACTCATCTTAAACGAACAAGGCCGCCGTTTACTTCCTCTGGCAGATGAACTGCTGGACAGATATGAAACGATCACGCAGCTCTTTGAAGGGAATGATGCAACCAATGGTAACTTGCGTATTGGCTCCAGCTACACAATCGGGAACCACCTACTGCCCACTTTACTCGGAGATTTTCGCAAGGACACAGGATATTTGCACCAGTCTATGAGCCTGTCCAACTCAACGAAAACCTGCAGGATGCTGCTCGATTTTGAGTTGGATCTGGGGTTCATTGAGGCCAAGATAAACGATAAACACCTCATGGTTGAACCTTGGATGACCGATGAGATGGTGGTGATCTGCGCTCCATCTCAATGGCCTGCTGCGGATGAACCTCTTAATCTGGCCGCGCTGGAAGGAAAAAACTGGATTTTGCGTGAGCCGGGATCCGGCACACGCGAGTATTTTCTGACAGAAGTTGCAATGAATCTGGAAGAGTGGACAGAAGCATTCGAGCTCAACAGCACCACTGCTATTGTTAATTCTGTCATAGCAGGACTCGGCCTGACAGTCCTTTCGCGTCGCTCTGTCAGCGCTGCCGTTCAGGACGGCCACTTATTGATCATTCCGTTGAAGCACAAAATGATCAGGCAGTTTTCGCTGGTTTATAACATGGAAAAATACCAGAGCCCCGTCTTCAAATCCTTCCGTGAATTTGCCCACTGCTGGGCTTTGGGCAGAGATTAACAGTCAACTTGCATGATATTGGTTCTATGGCGGCAATCAGAATTCCTCCTGTGTCAGGGAAGCTGTCCGCGTCTCTGTTTTCTCTATTTAAACAGGAGGGCGGACCGGGAAGATTAAGTGGGATATTCATAAGAGCGAAAGGCATCAGTACCTAAACGTATGCTGCCGCCGAATACCATAGCCATTCGGCAACTGTCGAAAGAGGAGGGTATCAGCGAGGCGACACTGCATAAGTGGCGTGGTGAGGCACGTGACCTTGCTCGAAAGAAGTATGCTCTGGCGGAGGCGTCTGGAGTCAGCTTTTACCGCATCCTTCGCTCACAGGGGCAGCAGCACCACCGAGGCCGCGCCAGAGCGCCGGTGCAACGTAAAGCGCCCACCAGCTATGAGGCTAATGCCCCCTGTCAGGTGTGGACCTGGGACATCACATGGAGTGCGCCTCGTCTCGGATACTCCGAGAAGGCATATGTTTGGAATGCAAAATAGAAAGGAGGAAAGTACTATGCCACGTTTTCCCGCTGCGGGGAAAACAAGAGCCGAAACGGCGGTGACCTGTTGTTTGCTGACAGGGTGACGTAGCCCGTGGGAAAAGGGGATTGAGGCAAAATCCGTTACGCCAAGATGGTCCTCCAGGCTGAGTATTGGAAGGTTGAGGAACACGAACCGGTTCACTCGTATCTATGGGTTGAAATGTCA
>CANNAV010000017.1 GCA_947502585.1 uncultured Pseudovibrio sp. | reverse complement strand
AAAAAATCGGAAAGTCACCAACAAGAGCAATCGAAAAGGTACAGGACAATCGGAATACAGCTATATCATTCCTGACAGACGAAAACAGCCCGCACTTTCATTGAATCACCCTGCCCGGTACGCCAGAATTGACAGTAGCTCTCAAATTTGAGATATCCGTCCGGGCCTGTTGTAACCTCAGTTGGCTTTTCTTTGAACATGTATACGTGCGATCTCGCGGGTACTGGATTTCGTTGAGACTGGTCGGATGAATTTTCTGAAAGAGTTTGATAGCATGACCCTAGAAAGGGCCCGTGCGTATGTGAATAAGGGGTATGTCGGCGAGCTGAACGGCTCCCCACAAACCAGACTTCTTTCGGAGGTGGGGAACAGGTCCGGAGTTATTTATTGCCAAAGCATAGAAATAACACCCAGTGGCACGATAGAGGGGGAGTGCTCATGTCCTGTGGGATACAATTGCAAACATGTAGCTGCAGCGCTAATCGCGTGGGCGGGGATAGGCGAGTATACCTTGCGTGACAAACCTCAAATCTCTCATCAGATGCAAACGTGGATAGCCCGTACCAACGAACTGGCCCTGGATGGAGGTGGGAAAAACGAAAGTGCAGATGAGCAACGGCCAGAGGACTATCCGTCGAAAATCAAAGAACGGTTGCTATATGTTCTGGAGCGTAACGGCGATTCGATCACAGTATCAATCTGGAAGGGGCGGGAAAATGCGCAAGGCACTGCGCTGAATGTCTCAATGCAGCGTTACAATATCCTGCAAAACTTACGGTCATCCATTCCAAAATTTATCCGGCCCGTTGACATCGCCCTTGTTTCAGAACTCGCCCAGAGCAAGCTGATTGCTGGTCAATACAGTTATGGGAGTTATAGTGATATCCCCGAGGTACTGCGCAGTCCGCCTCCTGTCGGAGCAGATCTGATTTCCCGGATCTGCAAAACGGGGCGCTTTTTTGCAAGTAATGATATAAGAAGCAAACTGGTCTGGTCTGAGGAAAGCCGTTCTGTAGATTTAACATGGAACATGCAGGCATCGGGAACACAGCGATTGGGGTTTGCTGCGGGAGAAGTTCTGCAGGTAGGGTCAGATATGATCTGGATCGATGCAAATGCGGGTAAAGTAGGATGTTTTGCGGTGGATGTATCACCCGAAATCGTCCGGCTGGTTGAGCAAAGTCCAGACCTCAGCCCGGATGATCTACCGGTGATCGCCGAGGCGCTACCCAATCACCTTGGAGTGTTGCGGCTACCAAAACCAGTTCCAGTTAAACAGGTCACGCGAGCACCTCAAACCCGCGTTGCAAAACTAAAACTTGATGTGGCTAAGACCCAGGCACAAAGATGGTATCGCGAACCTGCTATAAGTTTACCAACGCTTACTTTGCAGTTTGATTATGATGGAGTTGACGTTGCTTTTCGGGATTTTACTTCTCCGCAATTTGTTAGCGGAGTGGAGGTGGTCACCTTAAAACGCGATGACGCCTGGGAAGAGGATTGTTATCAACGACTGTTAGATACCGGCGCTATTCCTCCTTTTGATGGAGATTTCACACCCAGCGAAAAGATGCTGGATGCGGATCTGGTATTCCCCGCGTACCCTTCACGCGATGCAATGCGCTTTACCTTCGATATGCTGCCACAACTGCGCTCCGAGGGCTGGCAGATTACAGAAAATTCTAAATGGCCATACCGTTTATCTGCCGCTAAAGCACAGTTATCAGTGTCGACCCAGGCCGAGCACGGGGAAGGTTTTCGGGGGCATGACTGGTTTTCTTTTGGCTTTCAGGTCAAAATAGGCACTAAAAATCACGACATTGCTCCTATGATAGCCGCTTTTCTGGAGCAGATCGCAGGTAATTACGACCCGCAAGCATTGCCGGATATCGATGCATTCACCCTGGATCTGGACCGTCGTCCGGTTTATCTTGATCTGGGCAAAGAAGGTTATGCCGAGGTATCACTGGCGCCGATTGCGGGTGTTTTACATCTATTTTTACGCCAGGAGGCTGAAAGGCATCACCTGCATCCAACCGACGCACCTCTCGTTGCCGAAGTACAAGACGCGCTAAACGGCAGTGATGTGCGCTTTGCTGATGAAGCCGGGATTTTGCCGCTCGCCAGAGCGCTCCAGGCGCTCAATGTTCAGGACGACTATACACCGCCTGAAGGTCTTAATGCCGAACTCAGGCCCTATCAGGCCTATGGTGCCGATTGGATGGGCCGCATCACTGAAGCCGGATTTGGCGGCGTGCTGGCCGATGATATGGGATTGGGGAAAACACTTCAGACCCTGACCACTTTGCAAGCGCGCCAGGGCCGTGGACCGTCACTTTTGGTCGTACCGACAAGCCTGCTGCATAACTGGCAAAATCAGGCTGCACAATTCACACCTGAATTGCGTTTGCTGACGCTGCACGGACTGAAACGACGGGAGCTGGCTGGACAGATCCCCGATGTGGATCTTGTGCTAACTACCTATCCTCTGCTGTCACGTGATCAGGGTATCCTGTCTTCGCAAAAATGGGATCTCATCATCGTGGACGAGGCGCAAACGCTGAAGAACCCGGCATCGCAAATGGCAAAAGCCCTGCGTTTAATCCCTGGCTCCGGCCGACTAGCGCTGACCGGCACCCCGGTTGAGAACTCTTTGCAAGACCTCTGGACGCTCTTTGACTGGGTGGTGCCGGGGTTGTTGGGCAATCGCAAAACTTTTGTGTCTGTGTTTCGCACGCCGATTGAAAAGCGCGCAGATGCCCAGGCACAGGCACGGCTGAATCGGCGGATACGGCCCTTCTTGTTACGACGTACCAAAGAAGAGGTTGCATCCGAATTACCGCCTCGTACTGAAATTACTCATTATATCGAACTGGCTAAACCGCAGCAGGCGCTTTATGAGACCGTACGTGCGTCAATGGACGAGAGAGTGCGTGAAGCGGTTCAGGCTCGCGGATTGAACGGTGCACAGATCACCATTCTTGATGCGCTTTTGAAGCTGCGCCAGGTCTGCTGCGACCCTGGCCTGGTTAAATCCGAAGCCGCGCGGGCGGTCACAGACAGTGCCAAACGCGCCCGGCTACTGGAACTTCTGATCGAAACTACGGCGGAACATCGACGTGTTCTGGTCTTCTCGCAGTTTACGACCATGTTGGATCTGATCGCTACAGACCTTGACGAACTGGGTATTTCTTATGTCATGTTAACAGGTCAGACTAAAGACCGCAGGGCAGTACTGAATGCATTTCAAAGCGGGACAGTTCCTGTCTTTCTGCTCAGCCTCAAAGCAGGTGGTGTTGGCCTGACGCTGACTGAGGCGGATACCGTGCTCCTATATGACCCCTGGTGGAATCCGGCTGTTGAGAGACAGGCAATGGATCGTGCGCACCGCATCGGCCAGGACAAACCGGTTTTTGTGCACCGGCTTGTCGTCAAAGGAACAGTCGAGGAAAAAATTCTGGCACTACAAGCGAAAAAACAAGCTCTCGCCGATGCGCTTCTATCCAGTCCTGAAACAACCACAAACGGCCTTTTTGACGAGCAAACCCTGCAAGATCTCTTCGCCCCGCTTTGTTGAGCAGAGAAAAACAAGGCACAGGCCAGCGAAAAACTATGCGGGTTCACCCAGAGAAAAAACACGAGGAAATACGCATTTAAAATCCCTTGGGACCACGCGTACCTTGATGCCGATGGACCCGCCCTTCATAGAAGCGCTGAAGGTCAGCTTCTGGAGGCCAGAACAAGATTTGCTAAAAATCCTAGGCTAAGAAAGAACAAAATGAAAATCTCGGGAGATTTCTCTCCCGAGATTCGTAATCGCTAAGTCTGCTGACACGGTCAGACAAACTGAAAGTCGTCCGCATGTGGTTCTGACTGCGGTAAGCGATATTTTGATCCCACCTTTTCATTTTGACTGAATAAGCGAAGCTTCCGCCAAACCTGAAATCCGAATTTACAGCAGACTTGGGACTTGACCGATCGTCCCAGTTGCGATCAGTTGTTTCAAAACAGCTCAATTTGCTTATCGTGTCGCAGGTCCATTCGCTTCCTGTAAGGAACTTGAAAACACTGCTGCAACGCATAGCGCAAACTCATCGAACGGCCTGCTGCAATAACTTTAACCGGAAGCCGAATTTAACCGGAAGCCGAAAATGGGCCTATGAGTTCTGATATATAATGATTGGTATTATAGGGAGAAGGTAAGTCGTGCCAATGGCTGACGGTCAGGACAGCCCCATTTTCGTACGGGCGACGTAAAGGGAAAGGATCGCGGCGTTGGAGACGTTCAGGGACTTGATCTCTCCTGGCATGTCGAGGCGGGCGAGGGTGTCGCAGTTTTTGCGGACACCTTCACGTACGCCTTTTCCTTCTGAGCCGAGGACCAGCAGGGTCTTGTCCGTAAATGTTGTGTTTTCGACTGAATTCGGGCCTTCACTGTCCAGTGCGATAGCCTGGTAGCCTTTGTCTCTCATTACATCGACAAAACGAGACATGTTGGGGACGCGAACGTGTTTGATCATATCCAGCGCACCACTTGCTGTTTTTGCAAGGACAGGGCCTTCTTCAGGGGCGTGGCGACGGGTGGTAACAACAGCGTCAGCGCTCAAAGCGACCGCGGAGCGGAGAATTGCACCTACATTGTGCGGATCGGTGACCTGATCGAGAGCCAGAACGAGCTGGCCGTCTCTGAGTTCCTCCGGTCCATATTCAGGAAGGGCATCCACCAGCAATGCAGCGCCCTGATGGACGGCATCTTTACCGACCAGTTTATCAATGTCGCGCGGGCTGCCATCTTCTACCGGAACGTCAATCTTCAGATTACGCTCCTCCAGTCGCCGTAATGCGTTTTGCGTTATGAAGAGCCTGTGGCGTGTGCGTTCTGGATTTCTAAAGGCAGCTTCAATGGTGTGAAGGCCATATATATAGAACGGCCCTTCTTCAGCTGCTGATTTCTTCAGCCAGGGCTTTCCCTTTGAAAATCCGCCAGATGGTTTTCCACCTGACCGGCTCTTTCTGGGGGGGCGATCATTGTCTCGCTCCAGGCTTTTCTCAGGGTTCCAGCGGTTGCTGCCTGTGCTTTTCTGTTTTTTAAAGTTGCTCATAACCTCTCGATACTCCGGTGAGGTTTAGGCTTCAAGAGAATAAAGAAGGGAGACTGAATATTCCCTTTTGCCGCTTATATAAAAGGAGCATGTCCAGCGAGTGTGAGAGGGGAGCAGGATGTGTGATCTTTTCATTTTCCCGAAAAAAAAATGCATCGAAACGTAGGATTCTGTGTGAAGAGCAGTGATTTAGCAAGGTCATACGTAGATTCAGATGGTTAGTTCCCGGACAAAAAAAGGGGGAAACTAACTGCCTTGTTGATTTTGCACAGGGACATGCAAAAGAGACGTTGACAGATGGCGTTCCCGGCGGCATAAAACGCGCCACAGGACGCGGCGCAACTGCTTGGCGGTTCAGCGCCGTGTTTGGCAAAATGAGTTTCAAAAAGTTCTCATTCAGAGAATTTTGGTCGATCTGGGAGGAGTGCCCGAGTGGCTAAAGGGGGCGGACTGTAAATCCGCTGGCTATGCCTACGTTGGTTCGAATCCAACCTCCTCCACCATCGATCCGAAATTGGTAATGCGGGTGTAGCTCAATGGTAGAGCAGCAGCCTTCCAAGCTGAATACGAGGGTTCGATTCCCTTCACCCGCTCCAACTTTTCTCGCTTTTGTTGAAGGTGTCCTAACCGAATCCTTGGGATCTTTTTAGAGATTTCAAGCCCTGATCGACGGAACTGCGATTAAATAGAGAGCTGCGCCCATGGCGAAGGAAAAATTTGAACGTAATAAGCCGCACGTCAACATCGGCACAATCGGCCACGTTGATCACGGCAAAACTACGCTGACTGCTGCAATCACCAAACAGTTTGGTGACTTTAAGGCGTATGATGAAATTGATGGGGCGCCTGAAGAACGTGCTCGTGGGATCACTATTTCGACAGCACACGTTGAATATGAAACTGATGCTCGTCACTACGCACATGTTGACTGCCCGGGACACGCTGATTATGTGAAAAACATGATCACTGGTGCTGCGCAGATGGACGGTGCGATCCTTGTTGTTAACGCTGCAGACGGCCCAATGCCACAGACCCGTGAGCACATCCTGCTCGCTCGTCAGGTTGGGGTGCCTGCTCTGGTTGTCTTCATGAACAAAGTTGATCAGGTTGATGACGAAGAACTGCTTGAGCTCGTGGAAATGGAAGTTCGTGAACTTCTTTCTTCCTACGAATTCCCAGGTGATGATATTCCAATCATCGCTGGATCTGCACTTGCAGCTCTGGAGGATCGCGACGCAAGCATTGGTTCCGGGAAAATCGCTGAACTGATGGCTGCAGTTGACGAGTACATTCCAACACCTGACCGTCCACGCGATCTGCCATTCCTGATGCCGATCGAGGACGTGTTCTCTATCTCTGGCCGTGGTACTGTTGTAACCGGTCGTGTGGAGCGTGGTATCGTTCATGTTGGTGATGAAGTTGAGATCGTTGGTGTTAAAGATACTGCCAAGACCACTGTTACCGGCGTTGAAATGTTCCGTAAGCTGCTCGATCAGGGTGAGGCCGGCGATAATATTGGTGCATTGATCCGTGGTGTTGGTCGTGATGAAGTTGAGCGTGGCCAGGTTTTGTGTAAGCCAGGTTCCGTTACTCCTCACACCAGGTTCAAGGCTGAGGCATACATTCTCACCAAGGAAGAGGGTGGACGTCATACTCCATTCTTCACCAACTACCGTCCACAGTTCTACTTCCGTACGACTGACGTGACTGGTGTTGTTTCTCTGCCGGAAGGTACGGAAATGGTGATGCCTGGTGATAACGTTGCTGTTTCAGTTGAACTTATCGTACCAATCGCTATGGAAGATGGTCTGCGCTTTGCTATCCGTGAGGGCGGTCGTACCGTCGGTGCTGGTGTTGTAGCTGAAATCATCGAATAAAGATTTTTAAGGTCTTTGCATATCGTGCCGCGGTGTATATTGCGGTACGACTCCTTCCGGTAGTTTGATTGTTGGTCGGAGTTAGGTTTTGTCCCATGCTCGGGGCACGTGTAGGGGTATAGCTCAGTTGGTAGAGCGACGGTCTCCAAAACCGTAGGTCGCGGGTTCAAACCCTGCTGCCCCTGCCACTTCTTTGGTTGAGAAAAGTCTTGATTAATCGAAGTCGGTGGCATATTAAGAGTTTTTCAGGGATAGGGCGCGTGGAAGAATCTACGCGCCCACCTGTCGTGTAATGGGCCGGGACCGGATGGCAAAAACCAATCCTTTTACATTTATCCAGCAAGTTCGTTCTGAAACTGCGAAGGTAACTTGGCCGACGCGTAAGGAAACTGGCGTGACCACGTTAATGGTCTTCGTGATGGTTTTCCTGGCGGCGATGTTCTTTCTTGCTGCTGACCAGCTTATGAGCTGGGGTATCAGTTTACTGCTTGGCTTCTAATGGCCTTAAGGGCATATCTAGTGGGAACAGGATTTAACATGGCTAAGCGCTGGTATATTGTGCACGCTTATTCGAACTTTGAGCGTAAAGTTGCTGAAGCGATTAAAGAAAGAGCTCAGCAGCAGGGTCTTGAGGATTCATTTGACGAAGTTCTGGTTCCGACCGAGAAGTTCGTAGAGGTACGTCGTGGTCGCAAGGTTGATGCTGAGCGTAAGTTCTTCCCGGGTTACGTGCTGGTGAAGATGGAGATGAGCGACGAAGCTTATCACCTGATCAACGATACGCCGAAAGTTTCCGGTTTCCTGGGTAACGACAAGAAGCCGATGCCGATCTCCGAGGCTGAAGCGCAGCGTATTCTTAATCAGGTTCAGGAGGGTTTCGATGCTCCGAAACCTTCTGTCAGCTTTGAGGTTGGTGAGCAGGTTCGCGTCAGCGATGGTCCGTTTGCCTCCTTCTCTGGTCTCGTCGAAGAAGTCGATGAGGAACGGGCACGTCTGAAAGTGACTGTGTCAATTTTCGGCCGGGCTACCCCGGTTGAACTCGAATACGGACAAGTCGACAAAGTCGGTTAAGTCCGGGACGGGGCGGCAGGTGAGGTGCACTTTCGTCGGTGTGTCGGAAGCCAGACCGCCCGCTCTCTTATCCGGTGAAATGCGCCTGGCGTGATTTCACAGATCCATTCTGGAGAGAATAATGGCGAAAAAGATTGTCGGCTACTTAAAGCTTCAGGTGCCAGCGGGTTCTGCTACTCCATCCCCGCCAATCGGTCCTGCGCTGGGTCAGCGCGGGCTGAACATCATGGAATTCTGTAAGGCGTTTAACGCTAAGACCCAGGATGTTGAAAAAGGTGCTCCTTGCCCGACCACTATTACTTATTATTCCGATAAGTCTTTCACATTTGAGATCAAGACAGCTCCGGCTTCTTTCTTTCTCAAAAAAGCTGCGAAAATCAAATCTGGCTCAGCAATTGCTGGTCGCGGTACTATTGCGTCCGTAACTAAAGCTCAGGTTCGTGAAATCGCTGAAGCTAAGATGAAAGATCTCAACGCTAACGACATTGAAGCAGCAATGCTGATGATCGAAGGCTCCGCCCGTTCCATGGGTCTGGAAGTTACGGAGTAAGAGTATCATGGCTAAAGTAGGTAAGCGCAGTAAAGCTGCTCGCGAAGGTATCGACCGCAACAAAGAGTATGTAGTTAGCGAAGCTCTTGGCCTTGTTAAGTCCAGGTCTACTGCGAAGTTTGACGAGACCATTGAAGTTGCAATCAATCTTGGTGTTGACCCACGGCACGCAGACCAGATGGTTCGTGGTGCATGTGTTCTTCCAAACGGTACAGGTAAAACTGTGCGCGTTGCAGTGTTTGCGCGTGATGCGAAAGCGGATGAGGCAAAAGCTGCCGGTGCTGACATTGTTGGCGCTGAAGAGCTGGTTAAAGAAGTTCAGGGTGGTACCATTAACTTCGATACTGTCATTGCGACTCCTGACATGATGCCGCTGGTTGGTCGTCTTGGTAAAGTTCTCGGTCCTCGCGGCATGATGCCTAACCCTAAGGTTGGTACTGTGACCCCTGACGTGACCAGGGCAGTAAAAGACGCTAAAGGTGGTTCTGTACAGTTCCGCGTTGAAAAAGCTGGTATCGTTCATGCTGGTGTGGGTAAAGTTTCCTTTGAAGCTTCCAGGCTGGAAGAGAACGTGAAAGCGTTCGTTGGTGCAGTGATCAAAGCTAAGCCATCTGGTGCAAAAGGTACCTACGTTAAGCGCGTAGCCCTTTCATCCACGATGGGACCTGGTGTGAAGGTTGATCTTGGTTCAATTACCGAGTAAACACCTCGCCTATATGTGTTGCCTCCCGCTTTTATCTGGGAGGTTTTAACGCTGAAAGACTGTTATGGTCCTTCGGCATCCCTGTCCGAGACTGCAGGTGCCAACGTTTGTTGGTTTAAGTTTTTGATGAGAAAGGCCTGCATAGATGGAGCAGAACTGATTTGGTTGATATGCAAAATGCAATTCAGCCTTGCAGTTCGAACCAGATTGCCTTGCTGCGTCTCTCCGGCGCGTAAGGGGACAGGACCCTAATCGTCGTTGTTAAGGTTGGGTTAGCCCAATGTTGATGCGGCAAAGGCAAACCGGCGGCGATGAGAATTGCTGCCAACTGGAGAAGGCAAGTGGAAAGAGCGGATAAGCAAAAGTTCGTCAGCGATTTCAACGAAGTGTTGTCTAACACTGGTGTTGCTGTCGTTGCGCACTATGCGGGCCTTTCAGTTTCTCAGATGACTCAGCTGCGTGCTGACGCTCGTGAAGCTGGTGGTACCGTAAGGGTTGCTAAAAACCGCCTTGTCAAGCTTGCCCTTCAAGGCACTGAACTAGAGCATATCAGCGACCTGTTCAAAGGCCCAACTGTCATCGTTTATTCCGATGATCCGGTTGCTGCGCCTAAGGCTGCTGCTGACTTCGCTAAGGCTAACGAAAATTTCGTAATCCTTGGTGGTGCTCTTGGTTCAACTAACCTGGATACTGCCGGTGTGAATGCACTGGCAGCGATGCCGTCTCTGGACGAGCTTCGTGGCAAGCTCGTGGGTATGATTCAGACCCCGGCGACCCGTATGGCCATGGTTACGAGCGCATCGGCCGGGCAACTTGCCCGCGTGTTCAATGCGTACGCCGAGAAGGACCAAGCCGCATAAGGCGGAACCACATAATTTTTGTCAAGACCGAAAACGGTTCGAACAACAAGGTACTGAAAAATGGCTGATCTCGCAAAGATTGTAGAAGAACTCTCCGCACTGACCGTTATGGAAGCTGCTGAGCTTTCCAAGCAGCTCGAAGAAAAGTGGGGCGTTTCCGCTGCAGCTCCTGTAGCGGTGGCTGCTGCTGGTCCTGCTGCTGAAGCAGTAGAAGAAAAGACTGAATTTGACGTTGTGCTGGCTGAGGCCGGCGCGAAGAAAATCAACGTGATCAAAGAAGTACGTGCGATCACTGGTCTTGGCCTTAAAGAAGCTAAAGAGCTCGTAGAAAGCGCTCCGAAAGCTGTTAAGGAAGCAGTTTCCAAGGACGAGGCAGAAGAGCTGAAAAAGAAGCTCGAAGAAGCTGGTGCAAAAGTAGAGCTCAAGTAATCCTGAGTTCTGTAGATATTGGTCCCGGAGTGATCCGGGACCTTTTCCGTACCCTGGCGGGTTTCCCGGCCGGGGTAAGCGTCCCAACGGGGAGGGGTGCCTGACAGTGCCCTATTGTGGACGGTTCTGAGAAGCTACGTTTTCTGCCATGAAACGCGTAGTTTTTCTGAACCGTCACCTTGAGTGATACGAGGAGCGACAATGACGCAGACGTTCAACGGTCGCAAGCGGGTCCGTAAGTATTTCGGATCCATCCGCGATGTAGCGGCTATGCCAAATCTTATTGAGGTGCAGAAGGCGTCTTATGACCAATTCCTGCAAGTTGATAAGGTTGGAGATAACCGCGTTGACGAAGGCCTGGAGGCCGTATTTAAATCCGTATTCCCCATTTCTGATTTTGCAGGTAATTCCCTTCTCGAATTCGTAGATTACGAATTTGAAGCGCCAAAGTATGATGTGGAAGAGTGCCGCCAGCGTGATATGACGTATGCTGCGCCATTGAAGCTTACGCTTCGCCTCATCGTGTTTGATGTGGATGAAGATACTGGTGCAAAATCGGTTAAAGACATCAAAGAACAAGATGTCTACATGGGCGATATCCCGTTCATGACCGATAACGGTACCTTTGTTATTAATGGTACAGAGCGTGTTATCGTGTCTCAGATGCACCGTTCCCCGGGTGTATTCTTTGACCATGATAAAGGTAAGACACACTCTTCCGGTAAACTTCTGTTTGCTGCACGTGTGATCCCTTACCGAGGCTCATGGCTCGATATCGAATTCGATGCCAAGGATATAGTCCATGCGCGTATCGATCGCCGTCGTAAGATACCAGTAACATCTCTGCTGATGGCGCTTGGGCTGGACAGCGAAGAAATTCTGAACACCTTCTATAGTCGCATCAACTACGCTCGTACAGGCGAGAACAGCTGGTCTGTTCCCTTTGATGGCGAACGCCTGAAGGGTTCTAAAGCCGTTAGCAATATGATTGATGTTGCTACCGGTGATGTGGTTGTTGAGGCTGGTAAAAAAATTACCGCCCGTACAATCCGTCAGCTGTCTGAGAAGGGCGTTAAAGCTCTGAAGGGCAGTGATGAGGACCTGTATGGCCAGTACCTTGCTGAAGACGTTGTCGACGTGGGCACTGGGGAAATATACGCCGAAGCTGGTGAGGAGCTGACTGAAAAGCTCCTTCATGAGCTGGTTGAGCGTGGCTACCACGACCTGGCTGTTCTGGATATCGACTACGTTAATGTTGGTCCTTACATTCGCAATACTCTTGCAGCTGACAAGAATGACGGTCGCGAAGGTGCTCTGTTTGACATCTACCGCGTAATGCGTCCTGGTGAGCCGCCAACCATCGAGACTGCAGAGGCGATGTTCCAGTCTTTGTTCTTCGATGCTGAGCGCTATGACCTTTCCGCGGTTGGGCGCGTGAAGATGAATATGCGTCTTGACCTTGAGTGTGAAGATACAGTTCGTGTGCTGCGTAAAGACGACATTTTGTCAGTGATAAGCCTGCTGCTAAATCTTCGTGATGGCCGCGGCGAAATCGATGACATTGATAACCTTGGTAACCGTCGTGTTCGCTCCGTTGGCGAACTGATGGAGAACCAGTACCGTGTTGGTCTGCTGCGAATGGAGCGTGCGATAAAGGAGCGTATGAGTTCCGTTGAGATCGACACTGTTATGCCTCAGGACCTGATCAACGCAAAACCTGCTGCAGCAGCTGTACGTGAGTTCTTCGGTTCTTCCCAGCTTTCTCAGTTTATGGATCAGACCAACCCACTGTCTGAAGTGACGCATAAGCGTCGTCTTTCAGCGCTTGGCCCAGGTGGTTTGACCCGTGAGCGCGCTGGTTTTGAAGTTCGTGACGTTCACCCGACACACTATGGTCGTATCTGTCCGATTGAAACACCGGAGGGTCCGAACATTGGCCTGATCAACTCACTGGCTACCTTCGCACGTGTGAATAAGTATGGGTTTATTGAAAGTCCGTACCGCCGTGTTATTGATGGCATCGTGTCGAAAGACGTTGTTTATCTCTCTGCTATGGAAGAGAGTAAGTACTACGTTTCTCAGGCTAACGCTGAGATGAACGAAGATGGCAGCTTCGTGAATGAGTTGATTCAGTGTCGTCACGCAGGTGAAAACATTCTGGTCACCTCTGATCGTGTTGACCTGATGGATGTTTCTCCCAAGCAGCTGGTGTCCGTTGCTGCGTCGCTCATTCCGTTCCTTGAGAACGACGATGCGAACCGCGCACTGATGGGTTCCAACATGATGCGTCAGGCTGTGCCGCTGGTTCGTGCGCAAGCTCCATTTGTTGGAACCGGTATGGAACCGGTCGTTGCTCGTGATTCTGGTGCTGCTATCGGCGCTCGTCGCGGTGGTGTGGTTGATCAGGTTGATGCAACGCGTATCGTTATTCGTGCAACTGAAGATCTGGACCCATCCAAGTCTGGCGTAGATATCTACCGGCTTATGAAGTTCCAGCGTTCCAACCAGGATACCTGTATCAACCAGCGCCCGTTGGTGAACGTGGGTGACCGTGTTCGTAAGGGCGATATCATTGCAGACGGTCCTTCGACTGATCTGGGTGATCTGGCGCTTGGCCGTAACGTTATGGTAGCGTTTATGCCCTGGAACGGCTACAACTTCGAGGATTCTATCCTTTTGTCGGAGCGCATCGTTCGTGATGACGTATTTACCTCCATTCACCTTGAAGAATTTGAGGTAATGGCGCGTGATACGAAGCTTGGCCCAGAGGAAATCACTCGCGATATTCCAAATGTTTCTGAAGAAGCGCTGAAGAACCTTGATGAAGCCGGCATTGTTTATGTTGGTGCTGAGGTGAAACCAGGCGACATTCTCGTTGGTAAGATTACTCCAAAGGGTGAAAGCCCGATGACACCGGAAGAGAAACTTCTGCGTGCGATCTTCGGTGAGAAAGCTTCTGACGTTCGTGACACCTCTATGCGTCTGTCTCCAGGCGTGTCCGGTACTGTTGTAGAGGTTCGTGTATTCAACCGCCACGGCGTTGAAAAAGACGAACGCGCAATGGCTATCGAGCGCGAAGAGATTGAACGTCTCGCGAAAGACCGTGACGACGAACAGGCAATTCTTGACCGTAACGTCTATGGCCGTCTGGCTGAGATGATCATGGGTCATGTGACTGTTGGTGGTCCGAAAAATTTGCGCAAGGGTGTCAAGGTCGACGGAAACGTTCTGAACGAGTTCCCGCGTTCTCAATGGTGGCAGTTTGCTGTCGAAGATGAGCAGCTTATGAGCGAGCTGGAAGCGCTTCGTGGTTCTTATGATGAGAGCCGTAAACGGCTTGAGCAGCGCTTCATCGACAAGGTTGAGAAGCTGCAGCGTGGTGATGAGTTGCCACCTGGCGTAATGAAGATGGTTAAAGTCTTCGTTGCGGTTAAGCGCAAGATTCAGCCTGGTGATAAGATGGCTGGTCGTCACGGTAACAAGGGTGTGGTTTCCAAGATCAACCCATGTGAAGACATGCCATTCCTGGATGACGGTCAGCACGTGGATATTGTTCTGAACCCACTCGGTGTTCCATCACGTATGAACGTTGGTCAGATTCTTGAAACACATCTTGGCTGGGCTTGTGCCGGCATGGGGCAGAAGATCGGCGAACTTTACGATGAATATCGTAAATCTGGCGAGATCGAGCAGCTTCGCGGCAAGGTTGTTGAGATATACGGCGACAACCATAAGGGCGAGCCGGTTCGGGAATACGACGATGACGGCATAGCAAAACTTGGTGACCAGCTACGTCATGGCGTTTCCATCGCGACTCCTGTCTTTGATGGTGCACGTGAGCCTGACGTGGTTGACATGCTGAACATTGCAGAGATGAAGCCATCAGGTCAGTCTACATTGTATGACGGACGTACAGGTGAGCAATTCGACCGTCAGGTCACTGTGGGCTACATCTATATGCTCAAGCTTCACCACCTGGTTGACGATAAGATCCACGCGCGTTCTATCGGACCTTACTCTCTTGTTACTCAGCAGCCGCTGGGTGGTAAGGCACAATTCGGTGGTCAGCGCTTCGGTGAGATGGAGGTGTGGGCGCTGGAAGCTTATGGCGCAGCGTACACCTTGCAGGAAATGCTTACCGTTAAGTCTGATGACGTGGCAGGTCGTACCAAGGTTTATGAAGCTATCGTCCGGGGTGACGATACATTTGAGGCGGGTATTCCTGAGAGTTTTAACGTTCTTGTCAAGGAAATGCGTTCACTGGGCCTCAATGTTGAGTTGCAGGATAAGGAGCCGCGTCAGAAAGCCAATGATGACGCTGAAGCAATCGATGCCGCGGAATAAGACCTTTCAGGGTATTTCGCTGTAAGTCATGTATTCATGCCGGATGAGGGGAGCCTGCTTATTAGCACGCTCCCCGCCCTGCGCATTTTAGGAGAGAGCTGATGTCGCAAGAGGTCATGAACCTGTTCAATCAACAGGCTCCCGCACAGACCTTCGATCATATCCGCATCTCGATCGCCAGCCCGGAGAAAATTCTGTCCTGGTCGTTCGGTGAGATTAAGAAGCCGGAGACGATCAACTACAGAACTTTCAAGCCAGAGCGCGACGGGCTGTTCTGTGCTCGGATTTTTGGTCCCATCAAGGACTATGAGTGCTTGTGCGGTAAGTACAAGCGTATGAAATATAAAGGCGTTATCTGTGAGAAGTGTGGCGTTGAAGTCACCTTATCCCGTGTACGCCGTGAACGTATGGGCCACATTGAGCTTGCTGCTCCTGTTGCGCATATCTGGTTCCTGAAGTCATTGCCATCCCGTATCGGCATGCTGCTGGATATGACGCTTAAGGATCTTGAGCGCATCCTGTATTTCGAGAACTACGTTGTAATTGAGCCCGGCCTTACTTCTTTAAAGCTGCGTCAGCTGCTTTCTGAAGAGGAGTTTGTTGCAGCGCAGGAAGAAAATGGTGAAGACAGCTTCACTGCTATGATTGGTGCTGAAGCGATCCGTGAGATCCTTGCCAGCATGGATCTGCAGCGTGAATCTGAAAAGATCCGTCAGGAAATTGCAGAAGCAACCACAGAGCTTAAGCCTAAGAAACTAGCGAAGCGTTTGAAGGTTGTTGAAGCGTTTATCGAGTCCGGAAACCGTCCTGAGTGGATGATCCTGACCGTTGTTCCAGTGATTCCACCGGATCTTCGTCCACTGGTTCCGCTGGATGGTGGCCGTTTTGCGACGTCTGATCTGAATGATCTTTATCGTCGTGTGATCAACCGTAACAATCGTCTGAAGCGTCTGATCGAGCTTAAAGCTCCTGACATCATTATTCGTAACGAAAAGCGTATGCTGCAGGAATCTGTAGATGCTCTGTTCGATAATGGTCGTCGTGGACGTGTGATCCAGGGTGCAAACAAACGTCCTTTGAAATCCCTTTCAGACATGCTCAAGGGGAAGCAGGGTCGTTTCCGCCAGAACCTTCTTGGTAAGCGCGTGGATTACTCCGGTCGTTCTGTTATTACTGTGGGTCCTGAACTGAAGCTTCACCAGTGTGGTTTGCCGAAGAAGATGGCGCTTGAGCTGTTCAAGCCGTTCATCTACTCCCGCCTCGATGCAAAGGGTTACTCTGCCACTGTTAAACAGGCGAAGAAGCTCGTTGAAAAGGAGCGTCCGGAAGTCTGGGATATTCTTGATGAAGTGATCCGCGAGCACCCGGTTCTTCTGAACCGTGCGCCTACGCTTCACCGTCTTGGTATTCAGGCATTTGAACCTACCCTGATTGAAGGTAAGGCAATCCAGCTGCACCCGCTCGTTTGTTCAGCGTTCAACGCTGATTTCGATGGTGACCAGATGGCTGTTCACGTTCCGCTTTCTCTGGAAGCGCAGCTTGAAGCCCGTACTCTCATGATGTCAACGAACAACATCCTGCATCCGGCTAATGGTGGTCCGATCATCGTGCCGTCACAGGATATTGTTCTTGGTCTTTACTATCTGTCCATTATGGCAGAGGGTGAACCAGGGGAAGGCATGGCCTTCGGCAACATGGGTGAGTTGCATCACGCGCTGGAAAACGGTGTTATCACTGTTCACTCCAAGGTCCGTGGCCGCTTCAGGTCTGTTGATGAGCTGGGCAATCCAACCTCTGAAATTCATGAGACCACTCCTGGTCGCCTGATGATTGCAGAGTTGCTTCCAAAGCACTTCGAAGTACCGTTCGATTCCTGTAACAAGCTAATGACCAAAAAAGACATCTCCAAGATGATCGATACGGTTTATCGTGCCTGTGGCCAGAAGGAGACCGTTATCTTTTGTGACCGGGTTATGCAGCTTGGCTTCAAAAACGCATGTCGTGCCGGTATTTCGTTTGGTAAGGATGACATGGTTATCCCTGATACCAAAGCGACGCTGGTTGAAAGCACTACAACTTTGGTGACTGAATACGAGCAGCAGTACAACGATGGTCTGATAACTCAGGGCGAGAAGTACAACAAGGTTGTTGATGCTTGGGCGAAGTGTACTGACAAAGTCGCTGATGAAATGATGGGCCGCATCTCTGCGACCGAGTTTGAAGAGGACACAGGTCGTCAGAAACAGATGAATTCTGTTTACATGATGGCTCACTCCGGTGCGCGTGGTTCTCCGGCGCAGATGAAGCAGCTTGGTGGTATGCGCGGTCTGATGGCGAAGCCGGATGGCTCTATCATCGAAAACCCGATTATCGCGAACTTTAAAGAAGGTTTGTCGGTTCTGGAGTACTTCAACTCCACCCATGGTGCCCGTAAGGGGCTTGCCGATACGGCGTTGAAAACAGCGAACTCCGGTTATCTGACACGACGTCTTGTGGATGTTGCACAGGATAGCATCATTCTTGAAGTTGACTGTGGTTCCACCAGTGGTATCACCGTTCAGCCAATCGTTGACGCCGGTAACGTGATCGCGACCCTTGGTATGCGTGTTCTTGGCCGTACTGCGGCTGAAGACATCTGCAATCACAAGACTGGCGAATTGCTCGTTCCTAAGGGACGTATGATCGACGAGAAGGACGTGGAGCTTCTTGAAGCTGCCAAGGTTCAGATGGTCAAGATCCGGTCCGTACTGACTTGTGAAACCAGGACTGGTGTCTGTGCGACCTGTTACGGCCGTGACCTTGCACGTGGTACTCCGGTAAACATTGGTGAGGCTGTTGGTGTTATTGCTGCACAGTCCATTGGTGAGCCTGGTACTCAGTTGACCATGCGCACGTTCCACATTGGTGGTACGGCACAGGTTGTTGATAGCTCCTTCATTGAATCCAACTTTGAAGGAACAGTGAAGGTGCGCAACCGTAATGTGGTTCGCGACTCCGACGGCAACAACATTGTCATGGTACGTAACATGTCAATTGTGATTGTTGACAGCGACGGCAACGAGCGCTCTACGCACCGTCTGACCTACGGTGGTAAGGTATTTGTTGATGAAGGTGACGTCATCAAGCGCGGTGATCGTATTTCTGAATGGGATCCGTACACTCGCCCGATCCTGACGGAACTTTCTGGTCGCGTTGGCTTTGAGGACCTGGTGGATGGTTCTTCCATGCAGGAAACGGCTGATGAAGCCACCGGTATCACCAAGCGTGTCGTTATTGACTGGCGGTCTTCCCAGCGCGGCGCTGACCTGAAACCAGCGATGGTTATTCAGGATGACAGCGGTAAGATCAAGAAGCTGGATCGTGGTGGGGATGCTCGTTCCCTGCTCTCCGTTGATGCTATTTTGTCCGTGCAGCCAGGTGACATGGTTTCTGCTGGTGACGTTCTTGCACGTATTCCTCTGGAATCTGCAAAAACGAAAGACATCACCGGTGGTCTGCCACGTGTTGCTGAACTGTTCGAAGCACGTCGTCCAAAAGATCATGCCATCATTGCTGAACTTGACGGTACGATCCGCTTTGGCCGTGATTACAAAAACAAGCGCCGCATCATCATAGATCCTGCCGATGACAGCCTGGAGCCTGTTGAGTACCTCATCCAGAAGAACAAGCACTTCCACCTGCAGGAAGGGGACACTATCGAGAAAGGTGAATACCTTGTTGATGGTAACCCGGCACCGCATGACATTCTTGCGATCAAAGGCGTTGAGGCACTGGCTGCCTTCCTCGTTAACGAAATCCAGGAAGTTTACCGTCTGCAGGGCGTGGGAATTAATGACAAGCATATCGAAGTGATTGTTCGTCAGATGCTTCAGAAAGTTGAAATTACTGATCCGGGCGAGACAGAGTTCTTCTCTGGTGAGCAGGTCGATAAGATCGAGTATGAAGAAGCAAACCAGCGTGCAGTGGATAATGCACGTGATCCTGCCAAGGGTGTTCCAGTTCTTTTGGGTATCACTAAGGCAAGCTTGCAGACCCGTTCATTCTTCTCTGCTGCATCGTTCCAAGAAACAACGCGTGTTCTGACTGAAGCAGCTGTTTTCGGCAAGATCGATCCGCTGGACGGTCTGAAAGAGAACGTGATTGTTGGTCGCCTGATCCCTGCGGGTACAGGCGGGGCGATGAATCGCACCCGTAAGATTGCAACGCTGCGTGATGATCTCATCCAGGATGCTCGCCGGTCAGCTTCAACAGCCGGAGCTGCGGACTCCATGCTGGAAGATTTCAGTCGTAACGGTCAGTTCTGATGAGCCGGAAAATCTAAATTCAGATGAAGCCGCCCTTCCGGGCGGCTTTTTCGCTTATGGATAGTGGCTGAACCAGTGCGACGTGCTGAACTGCCGGGAACAAGATAACGCGTATCTGCATTTGGAGATCTGAGGTGACTGACGGATACGTCCGGTGTTTTGAATTAATGCGTATTCTTCTGGTCGGGCCGGACCGAGCAGGGTGCGTGATGAAGGAAATGAAATGTCTGATCAGACAGAAAAAGCCGATGGCGACGATACTCCTCCAGTGGTCTACCTGATTATGGGCCGCGCCTGGAAAGAGGAAGACTGTGAAGATGAAGAGGGTCTGTCATTCCATGTGATGGTGACCGCCCCTGATGATGATGGTGCCGTCCGCCGTGCCGTGGAAGCGTTGGGTGAACAGGGCTTCGTGGATGCAGCTCTTGATCAACTGGGTTACATCACTGAAGTGCCGGAGGAAGAGTTCTTTGTTCAGCCTTACAAAGATGCACTGGCTGGCAATGTTTCAGTTATCACTTTTTGAGTTGATCTGATGTGTCGGTTTTGGGTTTGGGAAGGGAGAGGGAAACCATTACTTTTTTCTATATAGGAGAGGATGTGCGGATCTATGTCTTTGTTGGAAACGGTCCCAAAGAGGCAGCGATACAGTCGGGCTTACGCGCTCGGGGATCTGCTGGCTTTGTGTTTGAAGCCAGTTTGAGTAACGCACATTTTCCCAAGAGGTAATTCTTCGAAGATTGTAATGGTAACGACTGCCAGAACATGCCTCGTTCGGTTTGATTCACGCATCGCGCCTGATATCATGGTTGAAGCGAATTTCTGTCGTTGATTGAAGCCATTCAAGCGAAACAAGCTCTGGTGAACCTAATGGTCAAACCTCCGCTGCTTTGGCCAAAGCCGAGTATGATGTCTGTGTAACCGTCACTTTGATGCGGGTGGCAACCCATTCAAGCATGCCAAGGGGCAGTCTTCAACTGATTACCGTTGCTGCGGACGTTCTGACCCATGGCTGTTCGACAGATGCCTTTTACATGTGAAGCCAGCTTTGGATTGTTCACTTGCCTTTTAAATAACGGTGGCGGTTGCACCTGGTCTGGCTCAATCGACGATTAGTTTGGTGTTTGTGTTCTGAGGTGGCAACGCGCAATCGCCGTCTGGAAATATTTGCACCTAAAGAGCCTTATTGACTTTGAATTTTAACTGGAAGAACCAAGTAGCCTGCGGAATTGACGGTGAGTCAAACTGCGGTTAACACTTAAGCACTTTTATATTTTTGGTTCTTTCGCGAGAAAAGTGTTGAATCTGCATCAATATCGGGACAGCGGTAGGAATCTAAGAGCCCAGGGGCAAGAATCTCCTGGAAAGGACTTGACGAACAGTGTCCTGATGAGTAGGTTCCGGCAACCTTATGGCAAGCAGTAAGCAATGTCCTTCTCCTGAGGCGGCTAGCCTCGGAGTACTGAAGCTTAAACGTTGTCGGGTTCAAAGGCGAATACAAGTCGAATGCAAGACCGCGGATCCTTCGTGGTCCTCTGGTTTCGCAGCGCCCTTCGCGAATCCTTATTCGTGGATTTGGTGCGCGTGCGTATGTCTACCAGAAACTGCGTCCGGTCGAAAAGCAAAAGTAGTTAAAGGGCAAATTATGCCAACGATCAACCAGTTGATCCGCAAGCCGCGTGCAGTGCCGGCGAAGCGGAACAAAGTTCCAGCGATGGAAGCGTGCCCGCAAAAGCGAGGCGTGTGTACCCGCGTTTATACAACCACTCCTAAGAAGCCTAACTCAGCGCTTCGTAAAGTGGCAAAAATACGTTTGACCAATGGCTTTGAGGTTATTGGTTACATCCCAGGTGAAGGTCATAACCTCCAAGAGCACTCCGTTGTCATGATCCGTGGTGGTCGTGTAAAGGATTTGCCTGGTGTTCGTTACCACATCATCCGTGGCGTTCTTGACACTCAGGGTGTTAAAGATCGTAAGCAGCGTCGTTCCAAGTATGGCGCTAAGCGTCCGAAATAATAGGATATAGACCGATATGTCCCGCCGTCACGCCGCTGAAAAGCGCCAAGTTATTCCGGATCCTAAGTTCGGAGATATCGTCGTTACTAAGTTTATGAACGCAGTAATGCTCGATGGTAAAAAATCCACCGCCGAACGCATCGTATACGGTGCATTCGATGCGATCGAATCTAAAGCTAAAGCTAGTCCGCTCGAGATGTTCCATCAGGCGCTTGAGAACGTTATGCCACAGGTTGAAGTTCGCTCCCGTCGTGTTGGCGGTGCAACTTATCAGGTTCCGGTCGAAGTTCGTTCAGAGCGTCGTCAGGCACTTGCTATCCGCTGGCTGATTTCTGCAGCTCGCGGTCGTAACGAAACCACTATGGTTGGGCGTCTTTCCGGTGAGCTGCTGGATGCTGCGAATGGCCGTGGTAACTCTGTTAAAAAGCGCGAAGATACCCACCGGATGGCTGAAGCTAACCGTGCGTTCTCGCACTATCGTTGGTAACCTCCGTAGATAGAGGCTGGCGCTATGTCACGTACGCACAAAATCGAGGACTACCGTAACTTCGGCATCATGGCTCACATAGATGCTGGTAAGACGACTACAACAGAGCGTATTCTGTATTATACTGGCAAGTCCCATAAGATCGGTGAAGTTCATGATGGTGCAGCTACCATGGACTGGATGGAGCAGGAGCAGGAGCGTGGTATTACCATTACTTCCGCTGCTACAACAGCCTACTGGAGCGGTAAGCGTCTGAACATCATTGATACCCCGGGTCACGTTGACTTCACTATTGAAGTTGAGCGTTCCCTGCGTGTGCTTGATGGTGCTGTTGCACTTCTCGATGCGAATGCTGGTGTTGAACCTCAGACTGAGACCGTATGGCGCCAGGCTGACAAATACAACGTTCCTCGCATGATCTTCGTCAACAAGATGGACAAGCTCGGTGCTGATTTTTACCGCTGTGTGGAGATGATCGAAAAGCGCCTCGGTGCAACCCCTGTTTGCCTGCAGTTGCCTATCGGCGCTGAAGCCGAATTTGCTGGTGTCGTCGATCTGATGAAGATGAAGGCTCTGGTGTGGAATGGTGAAGCTCTCGGCGCAAGCTGGGATGAGCTGGACGTTCCTGCTGATCTTGCTGACCAGGTTGCTGAATACCGCGATAAGCTGATCGAAGCAGCTGTTGAAGTTGACGAAGAAGCGATGGAAGCATACCTGGAAGGCGAAATGCCTTCTACTGAAAAGCTTAAGGAGCTTATTCGTAAAGGTACTATCGCAGGTGACTTCGTTCCTGTGCTTTGCGGTACTGCCTTTAAGAACAAGGGTGTTCAGCCACTGCTCGACGCAGTTGTTGACTACCTGCCTTCTCCGGTTGAAGTGCCTGCAATTAAGGGTATTGATGGTAAGACTGAAGAAGAAACTACCCGTGAATCTTCTGATGAAGAACCACTGGGTATGCTCGCATTTAAGATCATGAACGATCCATTCGTTGGGTCTTTGACCTTCGCACGTATTTACTCTGGTGTTTTGAGTAAGGGGACTTCCGTTCTTAACACTGTTAAAGGTAAGCGCGAGCGCGTCGGTCGTATGATGCAGATGCACTCAAATTCCCGCGATGACATTGATGTAGCCTATGCAGGTGACATTGTGGCTATCGCGGGACTGAAGGACACGACCACTGGTGATACTCTTTGTGATCCTCTGAAGCCTGTTATTCTGGAACGCATGGAGTTCCCGGATCCGGTTATCGAGATCGCTGTAGAGCCTAAAACCAAAGGTGACCAGGAAAAGATGGGTCTTGCCCTGAATCGCCTGGCTGCTGAGGATCCGTCCTTCCGGGTGAAAACAGATGAAGAGTCCGGCCAGACAATCATTGCTGGTATGGGCGAACTTCACCTGGACATCCTTGTTGATCGCATGAAGCGTGAATTCAAGGTTGAAGCAAACATCGGTGCGCCTCAGGTTGCTTACCGTGAAACCATAACCAGGACCGCTGATGTGGATTATACCCACAAGAAGCAGTCCGGTGGTACTGGTCAGTTTGCTCGCATTAAGCTCACAATTGAACCGAATGAAGTTGGTGTCGGTTTTGAGTTCGCTAACACGATTGTTGGCGGTAACGTTCCTAAGGAATACATCCCTGGTGTTTCCAAAGGTATCGAATCCGTCATGTCCTCCGGTCCGCTCGCTGGCTTCCCGATGGTCGACATTAAAGCTACCCTTACTGACGGTGCTTACCATGATGTTGACTCGTCTGTGCTCGCATTTGAGATCGCAGGTCGTGCTGGTTTCCGCGAAGCTGTGGCTAAAGCTGGGCCCAAGCTTCTGGAGCCTATCATGAAGGTTGAGGTTGTCACTCCAGAGGACTATATGGGTGACGTGATTGGTGATCTGAACTCCCGTCGCGGACAGATCGCCAGTACCGAAAATCGCGGTGTCGTGACCGTTATCACTGCTATGGTTCCGCTGGCTAACATGTTTGGTTACGTAAACAACTTGCGTTCCATGTCACAGGGGCGTGCGCAGTATTCCATGGTGTTCGATCATTACGACCAAGTCCCGCAGGCTGTTGCTGACGAAGTTATGGCGAAATACGCCTAAACCTCATCAGGCAGTCCAGGGGATTCAAGAGAGAACGGAGAGATCCGATGGCTAAAGAAAAATTTGAGCGTAATAAGCCGCACGTCAACATTGGCACGATTGGCCACGTTGATCACGGCAAAACTACACTGACCGCAGCGATTACTAAATCCTTCGGTGATTTTAAAGCATATGACGAAATCGATGGCGCTCCTGAAGAGCGTGCTCGTGGTATCACTATTTCAACAGCACATGTTGAATATGAAACTGATGCTCGTCACTACGCACATGTTGACTGCCCGGGGCATGCTGATTATGTGAAAAACATGATCACTGGTGCTGCGCAGATGGACGGTGCGATCCTTGTTGTTAACGCTGCAGACGGCCCAATGCCACAGACCCGTGAGCACATCCTGCTCGCTCGTCAGGTTGGGGTGCCTGCTCTGGTTGTCTTCATGAACAAAGTTGATCAGGTTGATGACGAAGAACTGCTTGAGCTGGTGGAAATGGAAGTTCGTGAACTTCTTTCTTCCTACGAATTCCCAGGTGATGATATTCCAATCATCGCTGGATCTGCACTTGCAGCTCTGGAGGATCGTGACGCAAGCATTGGTTCCGAGAAAATCGCTGAACTGATGGCCGCAGTTGACGAGTACATTCCAACACCTGACCGTCCACGCGATCTTCCATTCCTGATGCCGATCGAGGACGTGTTCTCTATCTCTGGCCGTGGTACTGTTGTAACCGGTCGTGTGGAGCGTGGTATCGTTCACGTTGGTGACGAAGTTGAGATCGTTGGTGTTAAAGATACTGCCAAGACCACTGTTACCGGCGTTGAAATGTTCCGTAAGCTGCTCGATCAGGGTGAGGCCGGCGATAACATTGGTGCATTGATCCGTGGTGTTGGTCGTGATGAAGTTGAGCGTGGCCAGGTTTTGTGTAAGCCAGGTTCCGTTACTCCTCACACCAGGTTCAAGGCTGAGGCATACATTCTCACCAAGGAAGAGGGTGGACGTCATACTCCATTCTTCACCAACTACCGTCCACAGTTCTACTTCCGTACGACTGACGTGACTGGTGTTGTTTCTCTGCCGGAAGGTACGGAAATGGTGATGCCTGGTGATAACGTTGCTGTTTCAGTTGAACTTATCGTACCAATCGCTATGGAAGATGGTCTGCGCTTTGCTATCCGTGAGGGCGGTCGTACCGTCGGTGCTGGTGTTGTAGCTGAAATCATCGAATAAGAATTGAGTTTGGGCTGCGGTTCGATCTTGCGTTGGATCGCAGTTGCCTTGCTCGGTTAAGGGTAGTCATGAACGGTCAGAATATACGGATCCGCCTGAAGGCGTTTGATCACCGTGTTCTTGACGTTTCCACTAAGGAAATCGTGAACACGGCGAAACGGACCGGTGCACAAGTGCGTGGACCAGTTCCGTTGCCGACGCGGATTGAGAAGTACACAGTACTTCGCGGACCGCATGTTGATAAAAAGAGCCGTGATCAGTTCGAAATGCGCACTCATAAGCGTCTTTTGGACATTGTCGATCCAACTCCACAGACAGTTGATGCTTTGATGAAGCTCGACCTGGCTGCCGGAGTTGACGTCGAGATCAAGCTCTAAGTGCGGCAAGGGGACACAGTAATGCGTTCTGGAGTGATCGCACAGAAGGTGGGTATGACCCGTATTTATAACGAGGCAGGTGAACACGTGCCCGTTACAGTACTGCGTCTAGACAACTGTCAGGTTGTTGCTCACCGGACGGCAGACAAGAACGGCTACACCGCGCTTCAGTTGGGCGTAGGTGCGGCAAAAGTTAAGAACACGAACCGTGCAATGCGTGGGCACTTTGCGGTTGCAAATGTTGAGCCTAAGCGCAAACTCGCTGAGTTCCGTGTATCTGAAGAGAATCTGATCGAAGTTGGTGCTGAGCTTACAGCTGATCACTTCCTTATCGGTCAGTTCGTGGATGTAACCGGCACCTCTATCGGTAAGGGCTTTGCTGGTGCGATGAAGCGTCACAACTTCGGTGGTGGTCGCGCTTCTCATGGTGTGTCTGTTTCGCACCGTGCGCACGGTTCCACAGGCCAGTGTCAGGATCCAGGTAAGGTGTTTAAAGGCAAGAAAATGGCCGGGCACCTTGGCGCGGAGCGGGTCACCACACAGAACCTGAAAGTTGTACGTACTGACGTAGAACGTGGTCTGATCATGGTTGAGGGTTCTGTACCTGGCTCTAAAGGCGGGTGGATCCTGGTTCGTGATGCAATTAAGAAGGCTCTGCCAGAGAATGCTCCTGTACCAGGTGCATTCCGTCAGAACTCTGCAATTGCAGCGGCTGAAGCCGGGAAGGAAGGTGAGTGATGGAACTCGAGGTTAAAACCCTCGGCGGCAACGCAGCGGGTTCGATCACAGTGTCTGACGAGATCTTTGGTCTCGAGCCACGTATTGACCTGATCCAGCGTGTTGTTCGCTGGCAGCTTGCAAAGCGCCAGGCTGGTACACATAAAACTTTGGGTCGCTCCGAAGTTAATGGTACCACCAAAAAATTCGTACGCCAGAAAGGTTCTGGCGGCGCACGTCACGGTAACCGTAAAGCACCTCAGTTCCGTGGTGGTGGTAAGGCATTTGGTCCAGTTGTGCGTGAGCACTCACATGATCTTCCTAAGAAGGTTCGTGCTTTGGGTCTGAAGCATGCCCTCTCTGCTAAAGCTGCGTCTGGCAACCTTGTTGTTGTTGAAGATGCGAAAGCGGCAGAAGCCAAAACCAGGGTTCTGAAGGATCAGCTCGGTTCTCTCGGGTTGAACAGTGCGTTGTTCGTGGACGGTTCTGAGGTAGATGCAAACTTCGGTTTGGCTACTCGTAACATTCCACTCGTAGATGTATTGCCGGTGCAGGGTATTAACGTTTACGACATTCTTCGTCGTGATACGCTTGTCCTGACCAAAGCGGCAGTTACAGCTTTGGAGGAGCGCTTCTGATGAGCAAGCTCGTTCACTACGACAAAATCGTATCTCCGGTGATTACCGAGAAAGCTACTTATGCCTCTGAAGAGAATAAGGTCGTTTTCAAGGTTGCCCTCACCGCAACTAAACCGGAAATCAAGGCAGCTGTTGAAGCTCTGTTCGGCGTAAAAGTTAAAGCAGTCAACACTTTGGTTCGCAAGGGCAAAACCAAGCGTTTCAAAGGTGTTATCGGCAAGCAGAGCAACTTTAAAAAAGCTGTGGTCACTCTGGAAGATGGTCAGTCCATCGACGTGACGACCGGTCTGTAAGGGGTAGGACAAAATGGCACTTAAGACATTTAATCCGACATCTCCTGGCCGTCGTCAGCTGGTCCAGGTAGACCGTAATGATCTTTGGAAAGGCAAGCCGGTCAAGAAATTGACTGAAGGTCTCTCCAAGTCCGGTGGTCGTAACAATCACGGTCGTAAGACTGCGAACAACATTGGCGGTGGTCACAAGCGTACCTACCGCCTGATCGACTTCAAGCGTCGTAAATTTGACGTTGTTGGTACTGTTGAGCGTCTGGAATACGATCCTAACCGTACTGCTTTCATCGCCCTCATCACATATGATGATGGTGAGCAGGCATACATCCTTGCACCACAGCGTCTCGCTGCTGGCGATAAGGTTGTAGCTGGTGAAGCTGTGGATATTAAGCCAGGCAACGCTATGCCTCTGGCTTCTGTTCCAGTGGGTACCATCATCCACAACATCGAAATGAAGCCAGGCAAGGGTGCGCAGATTGCCCGCTCAGCTGGTGCTTACGCTCAGATCGTTGGTCGTGATGCTGGTTACACAGTAATCCGTCTGCTTTCCGGTGAACAGCGCCGCGTTCTCGGCACCTGTATGGCTACCGTTGGTGCGGTATCCAACCAGGACCACGCGAACATCAACCTGGGTAAGGCTGGTCGTTCCCGTTGGCTGGGTCGTCGCCCGCACGTTCGCGGTGTTGCTATGAACCCTGTCGATCACCCACATGGTGGTGGTGAAGGTCGCACCTCCGGTGGACGTCATCCGGTTACCCCTTGGGGCAAGCCGACCAAAGGCAAGCGCACACGCAGTAACAAGTCCAGCGATAAGTTTATCGTTCGGTCTCGTCACGCGCGTAAGAAGTAAGAGGAACGGATCGTGGCACGTTCGATCTGGAAAGGGCCGTTTATTGACGGTTACCTCCTGAAGAAAGCGGATAAGGTTCGTGAATCCGGCCGGAATGAGGTCATAAAGACCTGGAGCCGACGTTCTACCGTTCTGCCGCACTTTGTGGGGTTGACTTTTGGCGTCTATAACGGTCAAAAGCACATTCCTGTTTTGATCAGTGAAGACATGGTTGGTCACAAGTTGGGCGAATTCGCTCCTTCTCGTACCTACTACGGTCATGGCGCTGACAAAAAGTCAAAGAGGAAGTAGCGATGGGCAAGCAGAAGCATGAGCGGATGCTCCCTGACAACGAGGCAAAGGCAGTTTGCCGTATGCTGCGGGTTTCCCCGCAGAAGTTGAACCTCGTTGCTGCATCTATCCGCGGTAAGAAGGTTGGCACAGTACTTGCTGATCTTACCTTCTCCCGTAAGCGCATTTCAGGCGACGTCAAGAAGACCTTGATGTCTGCTATTGCTAATGCGGAAAATAACCATGATCTCGACGTCGACAACCTTGTCGTCGCCGAGGCGTATGTTGGCAAGGCGCTTGTCATGAAGCGCTTTCAGCCGCGGGCACGTGGTCGCGTTGGACGGATCATAAAGCCGTTTTCCAATCTGACAATCGTGGTTCGGGAAGTTGAGGAGACTGCCTGATGGGTCAGAAGATTAATCCAATCGGTTTTCGTCTTGGCATCAACCGGACCTGGGATTCTCGCTGGTTTGCTGGCAAGAACGAATACGGCGATCTTCTCCATGAAGATTTTCGCATCCGCGAATATCTGCTTAAAGAGCTTAAGCAGGCTGCTGTATCCAAGGTCGTTATTGAACGTCCGCACAAAAAGTGCCGTGTAACTATTCATTCTGGTCGTCCAGGTGTTGTTATCGGTAAAAAGGGTGCTGACATCGAACGTCTTCGCAAGAAGCTGTCCGAGATGACAAATTCGGAAGTTCACCTTAACATCGTAGAGGTGCGCAAGCCGGAGACCGATGCAGCGCTTGTTGCAGCATCTATCGCTCAGCAGCTCGAGCGTCGTGTTGCCTTCCGCCGTGCCATGAAACGTGCAGTTCAGTCTGCCATGCGGCTTGGCGCCCAGGGCATCCGTATTAATTGCGGTGGTCGTCTTGGTGGCGCGGAAATCGCACGTATCGAATGGTACCGTGAAGGTCGCGTGCCTCTGCACACTCTTCGTGCAGACATCGATTACGGTACTGCTACAGCACACACCGCTTACGGTGCGTGTGGCGTTAAAGTCTGGATCTTCAAGGGCGAAATTCTTGAACATGATCCTATGGCTTCTGAACGTCGTGCGACCGAAGGTGGTGGCAAGAGCGAACGCCAAGGTGGCGGTCGGCGTGAGCGCGCTGCATAAGCAGCGCCTTCACACGGCTTAACTATTAAAGCGAGAGAAAAGCGATGCTGCAACCAAAGCGTACTAAGTTCCGCAAGCAGCACAAGGGCCGCATCCATGGCAATGCCAAGGGTGGTACGGACCTCAATTTTGGTGCCTTTGGCCTGAAAGCCATGGAGCCAGAGCGGATCACCGCTCGTCAGATTGAGGCTGCCCGTCGTGCAATGACCCGTTACATGAAGCGCGCGGGTCGCGTGTGGATTAGAATCTTCCCGGACGTTCCTGTGTCCTCCAAGCCGGCTGAAGTCCGGATGGGTAAAGGTAAAGGTTCTCCTGAGTACTGGGCGTGCCGGGTAAAGCCTGGTCGCATTATGTTCGAAATGGACGGTGTGTCTGAAGATATTGCTCGTGAAGCAATGCGTCTGGCCGCTGCGAAACTCCCAATCAAGTGCCGGTTTGTCCAGCGCATTGGTGAGTAATCGGACATCGAAAGGAAAAGGCCATGAAGGCTAGCGACGTAAGAGCTAAGACCTCTGATGAGCTCAGGGCAAACCTGGAAGTACTGAAAAAAGAACAGTTCAACCTGCGTTTCCAGAGAGCTACTGGTCAGCTTGAAAACACCGCTCGTGTCCGTCAGGTTCGCCGGGACATTGCGCGGATCCAGACGATATTGCGCCAAAAGCGCGTGTCTGACAACGCATAAGGAGCTAATGATGCCGAAGCGTATTTTGCAGGGTGTCGTTGTTAGCGATGCGAACGAAAAGACAGTAACGGTGAAGGTAGAGCGTCGCTTTACCCATCCTTTGCTGAAAAAAGTTGTGCGCCGTACGAAGAAGTATCGTGCACATGACGAAAAAAATTCTTACAAGGTTGGCGACACCGTTCAAATTGAAGAGTGTGCTCCAATCTCTAAGAATAAGAAATGGACCGTTGTTTCTTTGGAAGCAACGCGCTAGTGAACGCATCCAGCATCTCTAGCTTATAGAATGCTGAGAAAGAACAAGGCGACGAGTCATGATTCAGATGCAAACTAACCTCGACGTAGCCGATAATTCCGGCGCACGTCGTGTCATGTGCATCAAAGTGCTCGGCGGCTCCAAACGGAAGTATGCTGGCGTTGGCGACATCATTGTTGTCTCCGTCAAAGAAGCTATTCCTCGGGGTCGTGTTAAGAAGGGCGACGTGATGAAAGCGGTCGTCGTGCGCACGGCTAAAGACATCCGTCGTGCTGACGGCAGTGTGATCCGGTTCGACCGCAACGCGGCTGTCCTGATCAACAACAACAAAGAACCGATCGGAACACGTATTTTTGGCCCAGTTCCTCGTGAATTGCGTGGCAAAAATCACATGAAGATCATTTCGCTTGCGCCGGAGGTGCTCTGATGCCCGCGAAGATCAAAAAGGGCGACAAGGTCGTTGTAATTGCCGGTCGTGACAAAGGAAAGACTGGGGAAGTTCTCCAGATGATCCCATCTGACAACCGCGCTGTCGTGCGTGGCGTTAATCTGGTGAAACGTCACCAGCGCCAGACCCAGCAGAGCGAAGGTGGTATCATCACAAAGGAAGCTCCAATTCAGCTTTCCAATATTGCCATTGCTGATCCTATGGATGGCAAGCCGACCCGCGTCGGTTTCACGACTAATGATGCAGGCGCCACTGTTCGTGTTGCTAAGCGTTCAGGAGGCGTGATTGATGGCTGACGCTACTTACACTCCGCGGCTCAAAACGCACTACAATGATGTAGTGCGTGGTGAGCTTCAGGAGAAGTTTAACTACACCAACCCGATGATGATTCCATCGATCGAAAAGATCGTTTTGAACATGGGTGTTGGTGAAGCTGTTGGTGACAGCAAGAAGGCTCGCATCGCTGCAGAAGATCTGAGCTTGATTGCCGGTCAAAAGGCGGTTATTACCCGTGCTAGAAAGTCTATTGCGACCTTTAAGGTTCGTGAAGATATGCCGCTGGGTACTAAAGTTACACTTCGTCGTAACCAGATGTTCGAATTCCTGGATCGTTTGATCACAATAGCGCTTCCGCGTGTTCGTGACTTTCGAGGCTTGAATCCGAAGAGCTTCGACGGACGTGGCAACTACGCTATGGGACTAAAAGAACACATTGTTTTCCCTGAAATTGACTACGATAAAGTAGATCAGATGTGGGGTATGGACATTGTTGTTTGTACCAATGCTAAAACCGATGACGAAGCGCGTGAACTGCTGCGCGCGTTCAACTTCCCGTTCCGCAAATAAAAGCGGTATACGGGAAAGGAACGAGGACAGACGATGGCGAAGAAAAGCGCGGTCGAGAAAAACAAGCGGCGCGTAGCTCTTGTTAGTAAATATGCTGACAAGCGTGCTGCCCTGAAGGCCATGGCCAGGGACGAGAGCTTGTCCCTTGAGGAGCGTTTCAATGCACGGTTGAAGCTTTCAGAGCTGCCGCGCAATTCCGCGCCTACACGGGTACGTAACCGGTGTGAAGTCACGGGTCGCCCACGCGGTTACTACCGCAAGCTTAAGATGTCGCGTATTGCGCTTCGTGAGCTGGGTTCCCTGGGCAAAATTCCGGGTCTCGTGAAGTCGAGCTGGTAAGGAGTTACTGCTATGTCGATTTCCGATCCAGTCGGGGATATGATCACGCGCATCCGTAATGCGCAGATGCGTCGCAAGTCTAAAGTAAGCACACCAGCTTCTAAGTTGCGCACGCACATTCTGGACGTTCTGATTTCTGAAGGTTACATCCGCGGTTATACCGCTGTTGACTTTGGTGCAGGCAAGTCCGAACTTGAAATTGAGTTGAAGTATTTCGACGGTGAACCAGTGATCCGCACGATTGAGCGCGTTTCCAGGCCTGGTCGTCGCGTATATTCTTCGGTCAAAAACATCCCGCACGTTGCAAACGGCCTGGGTGTATCTATTCTGTCTACTCCTCAGGGCGTAATGGCAGATCACGATGCACGCGAGAAAAATGTGGGTGGTGAAGTCCTTTGTCGCGTCTTCTGACGCGGCATTGCACGATAAACTAAAATAACAGACAGGTTGATCTTATGTCTCGAATTGGCAAGAAGCCAGTCCCCGTGCCAAGCGGGGTAACGGCAACGATCAACGGCCAGAGTGTTATCGTTAAAGGCCCGAAGGGGGAACTCTCCTTCGTGGTCAACGATATCGTTTCGGTCGAAATGACGGATGATGGTATCCGTCTTGATCCGCGCAACCAGTCAAAGACTGCGCGTTCTATGTGGGGTATGTCCCGCACCATGGTCGCTAACCTTATCACAGGTGTAACTTCCGGCTTCGAAAAGCAGCTGGCGATTACCGGTGTTGGTTACCGTGCACAGGTTCAAGGTAAGGCCCTTAATCTTGCTCTTGGTTTCTCTCATGATGTCAAGTTTGACATTCCTGAGGGTGTGGATATCAAATGTCCGAAGCCGACAGAAATTGTCATCAGCGGCATTAACAAGCAGCAGATAGGGCAGATTGCCGCGAACATTCGTGAATATCGCCCGCCTGAGCCATACAAGGGCAAGGGTATTCGTTATGCGGACGAGTTCATCGTTCGTAAAGAAGGCAAGAAGAAGTAACGGTACGGACCATGGCGAATGGAAATTCTTTCGAACGTCGTCGCGCCCGTGTGCGCCGTTCGATAAAAAAGGTAGCGAACGGTCGTCCTCGGCTGTCCGTTTTCCGCTCATCCAAGCAGATTTACGCTCAGATCATCGACGATACCAAGGGTGTAACCCTTGCGTCCGCGTCTACAATTGAGAAAGACGTAAAAGTAGAAAACGGCGGTAATAAAGATGCTGCTGCTGCAGTAGGCAAGCTTATTGCTGAACGCGCTATTGCTGCTGGTATTAAAGAAGTGGTGTTTGATCGTGGTGGTTACATCTACCATGGCCGTGTTCAGGCCTTGGCAGATGCAGCACGTGACAGCGGTCTGAGCTTCTGATCAGCGCCTTTTGGTGCTCCTAGAGAACGGGAAACATTATTATGGCGAGACAGGATAACCGGGATCGTGAAGAGCGCGACAGCGAATTTGTCGATAAGCTCGTTCACATTAACCGCGTCGCTAAAGTTGTAAAGGGTGGCCGTCGTTTCGGCTTCGCCGCTCTTGTCGTAGTTGGTGATCAGAAAGGCCGCGTTGGCTTTGGTCACGGTAAGGCTCGCGAAGTGCCAGAGGCCATCCGCAAAGCAACTGAAGCTGCTAAGCGTACTATGGTTCGTGTGCCACTTCGTGAAGGTCGTACGCTCCATCACGATGTTGAAGGCCGTCACGGCGCAGGTAAAGTTGTACTTCGTGCAGCACCCGCCGGTACCGGTATCATCGCTGGTGGTCCAATGCGTGCTGTGTTTGAAACACTTGGTGTTCAGGACGTTGTTGCGAAGTCTCTTGGTACTTCCAACCCGTACAACATGGTTCGTGCGACTTTCGATGCACTGAAAAAAGAAGACAGCCCGCGTTCTGTTGCAGCACGTCGTGGCCTCAAGGTTTCTTCCTTGCAGGCTCGTCGTCGTGACAACGATGATGCGGCACCAGTAAAGGCTGAGGCATAAGTCTTGCTTTTGCTGACTCAGAACAAGGGTTAGTGTCATGGCTAATACTGAAAAGACTGTAACAGTCGAACAGATCGGTAGCCCGCTTCGCCGTCCTGCTGATCAGCGTGCTACGTTGATCGGTCTGGGTCTGAACAAGATGCACCGTCGTCGCACTCTGAAGGATACTCCAGAGGTGCGCGGCATGATCCGTAAGGTTCAGCATCTGGTTCGCATTTTAGACGAAGCGTAAGCGGACCGGGAGAACTATCATGAAGCTCAACGAACTCCGGGATAACCCCGGTGCTGTTTCGGACCGAACCCGCGTAGGACGCGGTATCGGTTCCGGTAAGGGAAAGACTGGCGGCCGTGGCGTCAAAGGTCAAAAGTCCCGTTCGGGTGTTGCTATCAAGGGCTTTGAAGGCGGGCAAATGCCATTGCATCGTCGTCTTCCGAAGCGCGGCTTCACCAATATCTTTGCTAAGGACATGAATATTGTGTCCGTGGGGCGTGTTCAGACAGCAATCGACGCTGGTAAGCTTGATGCTTCCGCAACTGTTACTGTTGAAACACTTGTTGCAGCTGGCGTTGTTCGCCGTGTTCTTGATGGTGTACGCCTTCTGTCCGACGGTGAACTGAAATCTGCTGTAACTTTCGAAATTGCCGGTGCTTCCAAAACTGCTGTAGCAGCAGTTGAAAAAGCTGGTGGCAAGGTCCTAATCAAGGAAGGCAAGGCTTAACAGCCTTGTCTTTTTTCGGGGTGTATCCAAACTGACCGGAGCGCGGAATGGCTTCTGCTGCCGAACAACTTGCTTCAAACCTTAACTTTTCTGCCTTTGCTAAAGCCGAGGAACTGAAGAAGCGGATCTGGTTCACACTAGGCGCGCTTTTGGTTTATAGATTCGGAACCTATATCCCTCTGCCTGGAATTAATCCTGACGCGCTCGCACAGGCCTTTGGAAACGTACAAACCGGCATTGTTGGCCTGTTTAATATGTTCTCCGGTGGCGCTGTCGAGCGTATGGCTATTTTTGCCCTCGGCATTATGCCTTACATTTCTGCGTCGATTATCATCCAGCTTATGACTTCTGTTGTCCCTGCTTTGGAACAGCTGAAGAAAGAGGGTGAGCAAGGCCGGAAAAAAATCAATCAGTACACACGCTTTGGTACAGTGATCCTGGCAACTTTCCAGGCCTACGGTATCTCCGTTGGGCTTGAGGCTGGCGCGAACATTGTTATAGATCCGGGCTGGTTCTTCCGTATTGCGACAGTTCTTACCCTTGTTGGTGGTACAATGTTCCTGATGTGGCTGGGTGAACAGATCACCTCTCGCGGCATCGGCAACGGCATTTCCTTGATCATCTTCTCCGGTATTGTTGCCGGGCTTCCTTCTGCGATTGCTTCCACTTTGGAACTTGGTCGTCAGGGTGCGCTTGCAACTCCAATCATTCTTGCAGTAATTGTGCTGTCTGTGGTGGTTATCGGTGTGATTGTTTTTATGGAACGTGCTCAGCGACGGTTGCTGATTCAGTACCCGCGTCGCCAACAGGGCAATAAGATGTTTGAGGGGAACTCATCGTTCCTGCCACTCAAACTCAATACGGCGGGTGTTATTCCACCGATTTTTGCGAGTTCCCTGTTGCTGGTACCAGCCACTGTAGCCAGTTTTCAAACCGGTGATTCAACCGGATTGATGGGGTGGTTGACAACAATCACTGCGCTGCTGGGACATGGCCAACCAGCCTACATGGCTCTTTATGCAGCATTAATCATCTTTTTCTGCTTCTTTTACACTGCGATTGTTTTCAATCCGTCGGAGACAGCGGACAACCTCAAGAAGCATGGTGGTTTCATTCCAGGAATTCGTCCAGGCGAACGAACTGCGCAGTACATTGACTATGTGCTAACTCGCATCACGGTAGTTGGGGCAATATACATTACTCTCATTTGTTTGTTGCCAGAGTTCCTGATTTCAGCGACAGGTGTGCCGTTCTACTTCGGTGGTACGTCTCTGCTTATTGTTGTCAGCGTCACCATGGATACCGTTTCTCAAATCCAGGGACACCTTCTTGCTCATCAGTACGAGGGTTTGGTGAAGAAGACGAAGTTGAGGGGGAAACGTAGATGAGATTGATTCTTCTTGGCCCTCCTGGTGCTGGTAAAGGCACTCAGGCAGTTCGCCTTGTTGCGGCCCATGGTATTGTCCAGCTTTCCACTGGAGATATGCTTCGAGCGGCTGTCGCATCTGAAACAGAAGTTGGCCTGAGGGTTAAGGATGTTCTGGCACATGGTGAACTCGTTTCCGATGAGCTGATTTGCTCTATTATTTCTGATCGTATTGACCAGGCTGATTGTGCAAAAGGTTTTATTCTGGACGGTTTCCCACGCACCATTGCTCAGGCGGACGCTCTTGGTGAGCTGCTTGAGAAGAAGGGCCAGAGGCTTGATGCTGTTGTTCAGCTGAAAGTTGATGAAGGTATCCTTCTTGAGCGCATCGAAACACGTGCTCGTGAAAGCGCTGAAATCCGGTCCGATGACAATGCAGAATCTTTGAATAAACGTCTTGCAGTTTACAACGAGCAGACGGCACCGCTTATTAAGTACTATAGTGAGCGGAACATACTGATGAGCGTTGATGGAATGAAGTCCGTTGACGAGGTTGCTTCTAAGATCGATACGATTTTGAGCACGGTTTAGTCCGCGCTTTTTGAAGGCAGGCGCTTGCGCTTGCCTTTATAATAAAGTATAGCTGGCGCACATCTACACCATAATCGATTGGCGCCGGTTTTCCTTGGGGAGCCGAGGCTGATCTTTTTGCTGTGTGATGGTGCGCCCTCAGCCTGTCGGGTTGCAGGTGTGTTATCGGCAAAAAATGGGAGAGGGAACAGTTGTACCCTCGCAATTGGAGAAAACAAACGTGGCACGTATTGCTGGCGTCAACCTTCCGACGAATAAGCGCGTAGTTATCGCGCTGCAGTACATTCATGGCATTGGTGCGAAGTTCGCGCAGGAAATCACCGAGAAAGTAGGTATTTCTGCAGAGCGCCGTATCAACGAACTTTCTGATTCAGAAGTTCTGAAAGTCCGTGAAGCAATCGACGCTGACTACACTGTTGAAGGTGATCTTCGTCGTGAAACTGCAATGAACATTAAGCGTCTCATGGACCTTGGCTGTTACCGTGGCCTGCGCCATCGTCGTGGTCTTCCTGTTCGTGGTCAGCGCACTCATACCAACGCTCGCACCCGTAAGGGCCCTGCTAAAGCGATCGCTGGTAAGAAGAAATAACTAGCCGGTTATCCGGTGGAGCCGCCGGCTATACGGCGGTGTAGATATCGAAGTTAGGAATTATAATGGCTAAAGAATCGACGCGTGTGCGTCGTCGCGAACGGAAGAATATTTCTTCAGGTGTCGCGCATGTGAACTCTACGTTCAACAACACCATGATCACCATCACCGATGCTCAGGGAAACACGATCTCCTGGTCGTCCGCCGGCGCGCTTGGCTTTAAGGGTTCTCGTAAGTCTACCCCATATGCTGCACAGGTCGCTGCCGAAGACGCTGGTCGTAAGGCTGCTGAACACGGCATGCGTACTCTCGAGGTAGAAGTACGTGGTCCCGGCTCCGGACGTGAGTCCGCTCTGCGCGCGCTTCAGGCTGCAGGTTTCGTTATTACATCTATCCGTGATGTAACTCCGATCCCGCACAACGGTTGCCGTCCACGCAAGCGTCGCCGCGCCTAACAGTTCGTTAGGCAAGTTTCCACCCAGGCAACGAATTGTTGGTCCTGAGGCCAACGGGATAGCCAGAGGGTTTATGAACGTGACTATTCAAAAAAACTGGCAAGAGCTTATCAAGCCAACCAAACTCGACATTCGTGCCGGCGATAATGCACGCTTTAAAGCTTCTGTGATCGCAGAGCCTCTGGAGCGTGGCTACGGCCTGACTCTTGGTAACGCACTGCGCCGTGTTCTGCTGAGCTCCCTTCAGGGCGCTGCCGTAACTGCGGTTCAGATCGATGGCGTTCTCCATGAGTTCTCATCTATTCCTGGCGTTCGTGAAGATGTGACTGACATCATTCTGAACATCAAGGAAATCGCACTTCGCATGGAAGGAGAGGGACCAAAGCGTATGGTTCTGCGTAAGCAGGGGCCTGGCTCGGTCTACGCTGGCGATATTGAAACTGTAGGTGATGTAGAGGTACTTAACCCAGGTCTGCTGCTGTGTAACCTTGATGAGGGTGCTGAAGTTCGCATCGAATTCACTGTGAACACCGGAAAGGGTTATGTTCCAGCTGCCGCTAACCGTCCAGAAGACGCTCCAATTGGTCTGATTCCGGTTGACAGCCTGTATTCTCCGGTTAAGAAGGTTTCTTATAAGGTTGAGAATACCCGTGAAGGTCAGGTCCTTGACTATGATAAGTTGACTTTGACTGTTGAAACTGACGGATCTGTGATCCCTGAAGATGCCGTAGCATTTGCTGCCCGTATCCTGCAGGATCAGCTGTCTATCTTCGTGAACTTCGAAGAGCCACAGCGTGAAGTTCAGGAAGACACAGTTGCAGAACTTGCGTTCAACCCGGCACTGCTGAAAAAGGTTGATGAGCTTGAATTGTCTGTGCGTTCGGCAAACTGCCTGAAGAATGACAATATCGTATATATTGGCGATCTCATTCAGAAGACAGAATCAGAGATGCTTCGTACACCGAACTTCGGTCGTAAGTCTCTCAACGAGATCAAAGAAGTTCTGGCGCAAATGGGCCTGCATCTCGGTATGGAGGTGGCAAACTGGCCGCCTGAAAATATCGATGAGCTTGCTAAGCGTTACGAAGACCACCAATATTAGAGGAACAGGAACCGAGCGTTTTGCTTTAGGTTCCGGCGGTCTGATACACGAGATCGCAATTGACTTAACAAAGGAGAGGGCCATGCGCCACGGTAATTCCGGCCGCAAGCTCAATCGGACGTCAAGCCACCGTAAAGCGATGTTCGCTAACATGGCAGCTTCGCTCATCCAGCATGAGCAGATTGTTACGACGCTTCCGAAAGCAAAAGAGATGCGTCCAATCATCGAGAAGCTCATCACTTTAGGTAAGCGCGGCGATCTGCATGCACGTCGTCAAGCAATATCCCAGATCCGCGACACTGCAATGGTATCTAAACTGTTTGATACCATTGCAGAGCGTTATGCGGACCGTCAGGGCGGGTATTCCCGCGTACTGAAGGCAGGTTTCCGTCATGGTGATAATGCACCAATGGCTGTTATTGAGCTGGTTGACCGCGACGTCCAGGCGAAAGGCGCTGCAGATCGTGCACGCGCTGATGCTGAAGAAGCTGGCGAAACAGCTGAAGTTGCTGCATAAGTTTTCGCACAAGCAGTTTTTAAAAAGGGTGCCGTCGGGTGCCCTTTTTTGTTGCCGGAGTGAAATTGGAGTCCGCCGCGTTTACGGTAACCGCCTGTTCAGGAACCTGTGAATTTTCCGGAGAGATCGCTTTTGCAGCGGTTTCCAGCTCCTGAGCAATTGTTCAGCTAGGCGGTTGATCTTATGATCGTTGATGCGAGCAAGTATGTCGGTGAGGTGGTCTTGCGGGTTGAGGTCATTCAGTTTGCTGTCTCAATCAACGTCATTGCATTGGTCAGAGTTACTCCGCATGCCATTGAGCCTGCGATCAGGAAATTCTTTCAACCCATACAAAACAGCTTTACTGAGCGCCGGCCGCATTGTTTTTAATGGCCACGTGGCCATCGTCAAGGAACAGAGTTATGGCGTGTCGGCGTGACTGGTCATAACGGATTGAATATGGCAGATTTGACTTTCCAGAGATACGAGTGAGTTGCGTTTCGCATCAGGCTTTGCAGGCCTCAGCTATAATTTTTGCTCACCTGTCGGCGTAAATCTGGTGATTGGCAGTTATTCTGACGCTCTGTATCCTAATGCCTGGATTACGACCGACAGTCGGGTTCGCAGAGCGGGCGCTGCAATCTGTGATAGTTAAGTCAGCTTCAAATTTTGGGAGAAAATTCTGCTAAATTATATTGATAAGTAGACATTTCTTCGATATGAATTGCGTTTAAGTATTTGTTTTAAGAGGAGATTAACACAGTATCCCAATTATGCTCCCAACGTATTAATAGGGGGCTAATATGCGTTCTGAATCTGATAAGAACGGCTCGGTATCCTCACCGGGAGTCAAAAGTTATTTTAATCGTATTGCTGTTCGACTTCCATTCATTATGGTTGGTCTTGCAATCATTGCGGGCGCCGTTGTGGCATTCCTTGGGTATACGCGTGCTGAGAGCGCGCTGACTAAAGCTAGCAAAACACAGCTCGTACTTGTGGCAAAGGCTCGTCGGGATACTCTTGAGGAAAAACTGGAACGCGTTGATAGCGATATCAAGCGTCTGGTGAAGAGTAACGCGATGCGCATTACCATGACTGACCTGCTTGCTTCTATTGAAGGTTTGAGCACTGATAAGGACGATGTCCTTGGCTACTTCCAAAAGGACGGATCCTCGGTTGCTGATCGTCTGCAGTTGACAGGGGAGGGTAACAAGACACTTTATTCTTGGCGTCATGCCGTGGTTCATCCAGATTTTTTAGCCAGCGTAACCGGTGGAGGTTATGCAGACATCCTCATCATGGATGCAAACGGTCTTGTGATTTATTCAGCAACCAAGTCCTCTGAATTTCTTGAGAGCGTAAAGGAAGGCAAACTTTACGGAACATTACTCAGTCAGGAGTTTAATAAGGCAGCGAAAGCCGCAGAAGGCGATGTAATCTACTCTGAGATTGCTCAATATGCGCCTGACGGGAACCCTGCATCCCTTTTGATTTCAGCTCCTGTGTTTGTTGAAGACTTCAATCAGGTAACCTTTAAGGGTGTGATCACCATTCGTCTTGGCTCTGAGTTTTTCGATAGCGTTTTGCAAAATCGTGAGAACATGGGTGAGACTGGCCAGACTTATCTGGCACGCTTAGACGGAACAATCCTTTCCAATCAGGCTCTGTCTGACGTGCCGACAGCGCTGGTGAAGAAAGATGACCCGGAGGTAGTTGAGGAAGTTGTCGAAGACCTTTGGGCAAACACGGAGAGCAACGTTGGTTTTGGAGAGGTGAAGGGCCAGTTTGTTCTGGCCCTGCCACTTGGCTTTGAGAAACTGCCGGTCGTAATCGTCGCAAAGACAGACGTGAGCGAAGCACTCGCTGTTGTCCACGCCCTTGCTAAAGAAATCATAATCAGTGGACTATTCGTATTGGTAATAGTTGCTGCGATCGGCGTCTTCATGGCGCGTAGTCTGTCCACCCCGCTTAATCGTTTGTCCGTTAATCTCAAACAGATCGCGAGTGGCAATCTGGATGTGGAGATTATCTCTGCTCAGCGGAAAGATGAGATCGGCGATATTGGCCAAGCCGTACAATCCTTCCAGGCTGGTCTTGTCCGCGCAAGAGAGCTGGATGAGAAGCAGGTGCGGGAGCAACATGAGCAGGAAGAGCGTGTGAAGCGTGTGGGTGCCCTGAACAGGAACTTTGATGTTGGCGTTCGTGACATCCTGACCACTGTGACTGATGCTGGCGGTAATCTGAAGAGAACTGCAAAGAGTATGGCGAGCATCTCCGAGCAGACCAACACTGAAGCACAGACGGTGTCTTCTGCTTCCGAGCAATCCCTGATGAATCTTCAGGCGGTTGCCGGTGCTACCGAGGAGCTTTCGGCGACCGTTGGTGAGATTGACCGTGAGGTTCGTCGTTCAGCCGATGTTTCCAGGCAAGCTGCTGAGAAGGCTGCAGCGGCTGAAGTGTCTGTGAACGGTCTTAAGGAAGCTGCACAACGCATTGGTGAAGTTGTATCTCTCATCAATGACATTGCAGATCAGACCAATCTGTTGGCACTGAATGCGACGATTGAGGCGGCACGTGCAGGCGAAGCTGGTAAGGGCTTTGCGATTGTTGCTTCGGAAGTTAAAGGCCTTGCAAACCAGACTGGTCAGGCAACCGGAGAGATCAGCGTTCAGATACAGTCTGTTCAGATTGAGACTGAAAAGGCTGTTGCGGCTATCAAGGACATCAGTTCGGTTATTGCTGACGTGAATGAAGCGGCAACTGCAATTGCTGGTGCCGTTCAGGAACAGGCGGTGACTGCAACGGATATCTCCAGCAACATTCATCAGGTGACTTCCGGTAGCTCTGAGGTTGCTCAGGCGATTACCCGTGTGAGCATGATCGCAAGTGATGCAGGCCATGAAGCAGAGAATGTTCTTGGTGCTGCCAATCAGCTGACGCACCAGTCCGAAGAGCTGAAGAGCATAGTAGAAGAATACCTTGAGAATATCCGGGTAGCCTGACTTCTGTCAGGCTTTATCGGGATGCGTAAGGGGCCGGGGAGACCCGGTGTTTTGCGTTTGAGAAAGATGTAATCTGTTCAGGCTCTTCAAACTGTTACTGGTTTAAAATCCACATGGGCTTTTAACAAGCACGAGCTTGCTGCTTAAAACCAGTTGATTGGCCTTTTCATTTCCATATTGCAGACTTATCTGTAATCCGCTACTCCCGAATTTATTGAAAAGTCATTTTGAACCGGGGGCTCTTGCTGAAGGGATTTAAGAATGGGTCAAATCAGGAAGTCTGCTGCTCACTTGCTTCTTTGTGCAGTTCTTGGGACTACTGGCATTGTTGGAATACAAGGGACCAGTGCTCTGGCTGGTGAGAAGACTGTTCCAGCATCTCAGGCTGAGGTTTCACTTTCCTTCGCCCCTGTGGTGAAGAAGGTTGCGCCAGCAGTGGTGAATGTGTACGCGAGCCGTACCGTTCAAGAGCGCCGCAGAGTTTCCCCGTTTAGTGATGATCCGTTCTTCCGCCGTTTCTTTGGTGAGCAGGCTGACCGGTTTGCACCTCGTTCGCGCAGTCGTGTTCAAAGTTCTCTGGGCTCCGGTGTGATCGTCTCTGCTGATGGGACGATTATTACCAACCATCACGTTATTGCAGGCGCTGATGAGATACGTGTTGCACTTTCTGACCGTCGTGAGTTTGATGCCGATATCATTTTGATGGATGAACGCACAGACCTTGCGGTTTTGAAGGTGCGCAATGCAGAAGGGGCATTCCCTGTCGTCCCGTTTGCCAACTCTGATAAACTTGAGGTGGGCGATCTGGTGCTGGCGATTGGGAACCCGTTTGGTGTTGGGCAGACTGTGACGCAGGGCATTGTGTCTGCTGTCGCCCGAAACCAGGTGGGTGTCTCAGACTACCAGTTCTTCATTCAGACGGATGCAGCCATTAACCCGGGTAATTCGGGCGGCGCGCTGGTTGATCTGAACGGCAATCTTGTCGGCGTGAACACGGCGATCTTCTCGCGTTCCGGTGGCTCGATTGGTATCGGTTTTGCTATCCCGGCGAATATGGTGGAAGTAGTTGCTTCTGCTGTAGATGATGGAGGCATCTTGCGTCGCCCGTGGGTTGGCGCCAGTGTACAACCGGTAAACTCCGATATCGCTGTAAGCCTTGGGCTGGAGCGTCCGCGCGGGGTCCTGGTGACGCGTATTCAGAAGGAAAGCCCTGCTGCCCGTGCTGGTATTCGTGTGGGTGACCTGATCCTTTCTGTAGGCGGTATGCAGGTGGATGATCCTGATGCTTTTGGATATCGCCTTGCAACTAAAAAGATTGGCGGTATGACCAGTTTTGAGGTGATGCGCGGTGATGAGACATTAACGGTTGAGGTCAGCCTGGAACGTGCACCGGAAACTGTGGCCAGAGATGCAAGAGAGATCAAAGGGAGCTCGCCATTTACTGGTGTTCGGGTTATGAACCTTTCTCCTGCTGTGGCAGAAGAACTGCATATGTACAATGAGTTTTCAGGTGTTGTGATCGCTGATATTAAAGCCCGTAGTACTGCTGCCTACGTCGGCTTTAAACCCGGTGATATCGTGGTTGAGATCAATGGCACAGAAGTTGAGAGCACCAAAGACCTTTCCAGACTGACTGGTAAGAAGCAGCGCATCTGGAACATAGCTTTCAAGCGTGATGGTCAGCTACGACAGGTAAGTTTGCGATAATGCAGTCCTGAAGCGTTTCACGCTTCAGGACTGCACGGAGGAATGTTGATAGACCATGAGTGATCTGTTTTCTGCAAATGGGATGGATCAGCTGGAAGACAGGCCGCTTGCAGACCGCATGCGGCCTCGTGTTCTGGAGGATGTTGTCGGACAAGGCCACCTTTTGGGTGGCTCTGGAATTTTAAGCCGTATGCTGCAGTCCGGCTCTCTGGGGTCTCTCATCTTCTGGGGACCTCCAGGGACTGGCAAGACTACTGTTGCCCGTTTGCTTGCGGACGCTACGGAGTTGGAATTTGAGCAGATCTCTGCCATTTTCTCCGGTGTTGCTGATCTCAAAAAGTGTTTTGAGCGTGCAAGAGGGCGTCAGATTTCCGGCAAACGGACCTTGCTGTTTGTTGACGAGATCCATCGCTTTAACCGCGCTCAGCTGGATAGCTTTTTGCCCGTGATGGAGGATGGCACCATTACCCTGGTGGGGGCTACTACTGAAAATCCAAGCTTTGAGCTGAACGCAGCGTTGCTATCCCGGTCGCATGTACTGACGTTCCATTCTCTTGACGAAGATGCGCTGGTTGATTTGCTCAAACGTGCAGAAAAGGTGATGGGGCGTGACTTGCCTTTGGATGGGGGCGCGCGTCTTTCACTCGTGCGTATGGCAGATGGTGATGGCCGGTCTGCTCTGACTCTGGCGGAAGACGTTTGGCGTACGGCCGGCGATGATGAGGTCTTCGATACAGAACGCCTGGCGGAGGTGGTGCAACGACGGGCGCCGATCTACGACAAGGCTAGGGACGGGCTTTACAACCTCATCTCTGCACTCCATAAGTCCATACGCGGGTCAGATCCTGATGCGGCGCTTTACTGGATGTGCCGGATGCTCGAGGGCGGGGAAGATCCGCTTTACATTATCCGCCGTCTGACAGTGATGGCCTCTGAAGATATTGGTATGGCTGATCCCAATGCATTGGTGCAGGTGAATGCTGCACGTCATGCATTTCAGCTGGTTGGTTCGCCAGAAGGGGAATATGCATTGGCGCAGGCTGCTGTCTATCTTGCCACAGCTCCCAAATCTAATGCGTCTTATCTGGCTTATAAGGCCGCTCGCCTGGATGCGCGAGAGCATGGATCTCTTGTGCCGCCAAAGCACATCCTGAACGCACCGACCACTCTTATGAAGAAGATGGGGTATGGTGAGAGCTACCGCTATGATCATGATGAGCCGGATGCGTTTTCTGGACAGGATTATTTCCCGGAAAAAATGGGCAGACAAAAATATTATGAGCCGAATGCCCGTGGTTTTGAGCGCGATGTTCAAAAGCGCCTGAGCTATTGGGATCGCCTGAGAAAAGAGCGTGGCACTGCCTGGAACCATCGGTCTGGGCTATGACTGGGTGTTGTTTCCGAAATTGCTGTTTCGTCTTTTCCTAAAACTGGCAGTCTCTTTTCAAGGCTACACATAAACTATTCGTAAATTTACTTGGGTTTTCTGATTGCAATCGGGCGTCCAAATTCGCACACTTAAAGTAAGCGCTGTTTGGGCCCCACGTTTTAATTTTTCCTTTTTGCGTCAAACTTTTAATCTTTATTGTTGGAGGTTTGGATGTCAGCTGATGTTTCCCGCGTGCAGAGTAAATTCGCGACAAGAGTCAGAAG
>CANNAV010000016.1 GCA_947502585.1 uncultured Pseudovibrio sp. | reverse complement strand
CATTCCTCTGATCATTTCCCATCAGTCCATCTCCTGTTTGGCTGTAGTTAAGCCGATTGAGATGTCTCAGAAAACCCTAGGGCGATGTACTCAGGATATCAGCTGGCAGTAAATCGTAGACATTATCACGAGGCTGCGGCAAGAGCTTTTCAGGTTAAAACCAGCTTCAGAGCCATAGACAATTGCACTTTTTGAATTCCCGACTATGCTGCGCAGGCAATTGACTGCTCCTGCTGGATAAATTGACATGACCTCCTCCAATCCTGACTACGCTTTTCTTCACAAACTTGCTGACGCGGCTGATGCTAAAACCATACAGCACTTCCGCAGTGGCTACGAGATAGATAACAAGCTGGAAGCGGGATTTGATCCGGTCACCATTGCAGATCGTTCAGCAGAAGAAGCAATTCGCGCTGTTCTGGAAGCTGAACGCCCGGATCACGGCATCATCGGCGAGGAATACGGCCAAGTCCGTGAAGACGCAGCGAATGTCTGGGTTCTCGATCCGGTCGATGGCACACGCTCTTTCATTTGCGGCACGCCATTGTGGGGAACACTGATTGGCCTCAGAACTAACGGAGAGGCGTCTCAGGGCATCATGAGTCAGCCATATAACAGGGAGCGCTTTTGGGGCAATTGTAACGAGGCCTTCATGACTGGCCCACTCGGCAAGCGTACCCTGAAAACCCGCAGTTGCGCATCCTTGTCAGAGGCAATCATCACCACTACAGAACCAGCCCTGTTCAACGAAGCTGAACGCCCGCTATGGGACACTATCTGCGCAGAAGCACGCCTCACCCGCTACAGCACGGACTGTTACGGCTACGCCATGGTGGCAGCAGCAGGCTTTGATGCAGTAATTGAGAGTGGTATGAACACCTACGACATCCTTGCCCTGATCCCAATTATCGAAGGTGCAGGTGGTTTCGTCACCAACTGGACCGGAGGTAGTGCAGCAGACGGCGGACAGGTGCTTGCCACAGGCGACAGGTGCCTCCACGACGAGCTGCTCACCAGACTCGCAAAAGTAGCTGTTTAAGCCGCACTTCCTGGAATAAACGCATCAAACGCAGCCCAGAACTGCTCACGATAAGGATCTCGCTCCATCAGAATCTCATGGCGAGATCCTCGAATTTCCAGAAAGCTCATGCCCGGACAAGAGCGGCAGACTTCCTCTGCATCATCAGTCGAGACGATCTGATCTTTTCCCGCACCGACGACTAAACATGGAACGCCGAACTCAATCTGGAACTCAGGCTCTCTGAAGCGTTCTGTTGCCAACCCCATTGCACGAAACCAACTTACCGTAGGAGAACCCAGTCCCAACTGAGGTGCTTCTTCAAGGATAGCATTCATGCGCTTGAAGCGATCAGGGTCAGACGTAAGAGTATTACCATCATAATCCAGCAGGATTTTGTCACTGCCACCGGGAACAAAAGCGTTCCCCATACCGATCCAGACGAGTGTCCTGGCAAGTGCGCCTGCCATCTTGACCATACGCCCCTTCATCGCAAGGCCAATCAGAGGAGCTGTCAGTACCGCACGGTCAATCCTGGTCTTTAGCCGCCGATTAGCATACATGACTACAGCCCCACCAGTGGAATGTGCCAGCAGAAAGTGCGGCCCGGGGCAATCAGACAGCGAGACATTGTCCAAAACAGCGTGCAGATCCAGCGCAAACTCATCAAAACTCTCAACGTGGCCACGCCGTTCGTTTTTTAACAAACGTTCAGAACCACCCTGCCCGCGCAGATCAAAGGCCACCACATAAAAACCACGCGCCCGCAGTTCCTCAACAACTTCAAAGTATTTCTCTATAAACTCGGTCCGCCCCTGGACAATGGTCACAGTTCCCTTCAGCGGAGACCCGGCCTGTGCCCAGCGTGCCCAACGGATTTTCACGTTGTCTTCTGTCTGGATGAAACCAGAGTCCGCTCCCTCAGGAACCCGATTGAAATCCGTATTGACCAGTACCATCAGCGCGCAACCTCTAGTTTTTCCCTTTCATTTTGATAGCCTCTCCTAGCAACAGACCGCAACCGCAATTTTTGGAAGTTTTCTTCATCCCGGTGCGCGGCAACAAGGATATTGACATGCAGGATACTGACCCAATAACTGTTTCCCACGAAATTACCAGCCTGGCTGAACTCGAAGAGCTCTATGGACACCCTAAACAAACCTCTTTCGATAAAGAAGTCAGCTACATTTCTCCGCACTACAAAACCTTCATCGAGGCCTCCCCTTTCTTCGCACTTTCAACTGTTTCCGAAGAAGGCACCGACTGCTCCCCACGTGGCGACCCGGCAGGATTTGTAAAGGTCATTGATGGTAAAACCATCGAGTTCCCGGACCGTCGCGGCAATAACCGCCTCGATAGTTTGCGAAACATCGTCCAGGACCCACGCGTCTCGTTGCTGTTTATGATCCCTGGTGTAGGAGAAACCGTCCGCATCAACGGAAAAGCAAAAGTCTCTACGGATCTGACCCGCCTGGAAGCACACAAAATGTTAGGTAAACTGCCGAAATCCGTCATCCTTGTCACAGTCGAAACCATCTATTTCCAGTGCCAGAAAGCCATCTACCGTTCAGGCCTTTGGACAGAAGAAGCAAAGGTAGACAGCAAAACTGTTCCAACTGCCGGACAAATGATGCAGGCATTGTCAAAAGTGGAGTTTGACGGTGATGCCTATGACAAAGCTTATCCAGATCGCATAAAAGAAACAGCGTATTAAGCCCAGACACCGCAAGGCCTGCCTTGATTGCGAAGAGGCAGGTCAGACGGATAAACAGATTAAGATCTGAATAATTCCCCAGCCTTGTTGAGTATCAACTTGCATGAGCTACGGCAGCCGTCCAACGGATCAAAGCTTTGCGCACTGCATCTGCACGTGACCCGCCATCATAAACCATAGAAATAGCCAGGAGCCGTCGAACTTGCCGCACATCGGTACTGGCTTTCGCAAATGCCTGAGTCCGGGCACAATCAAAATCAGTGCGTAATGGAGTTGCTTTACACAAATTACTCAGGTTTTGAGAGGACTCAGGTGAGTTGAGTGAAGAACTTCAGGCGAGCCTTATGGGCTTCTGCGATGTGGTGACGCGCAGCTATGTCAGCGCGATCACAATCCCGCCTTGAAATCGCATCCACAATCTCAGCATGCTCTTCAATCGCCAGACGACGACGGTCATCATCCGTCAGGGTCGTACCTGCAAGCAACAGCAAAGACAGACGCATATGATCAATCTGCTCAACCAGATATCGATTATGGGAAGCGAGATAAAAGCGGCGATGGAACTCGCGGTTGGTCTTGATCAGACGCTCTGCATCCGCAAGGTTCTGCATGTCAGATTCGACCATTTCCAGCAGAATTTCGATTTCAGCACGTGAAGCGTGCTGTGCTGCCAGGCGCCCGGCAGTCCCTTCCAGCACTTCACGCAGATAGTACAGTTCGCTGATCTGGTTGTGGTCGAGACTGGGAATAACCATGCCACGGTTTGGCTCATGAACCGCCAGCCCCTGCGCTTCAAGACGCTTCAGGCCCTCCCGGATAGGTGTTCGGCTGACGCCGAACTTCTCTGCCAGTTCAGCTTCTCGCAAGCGGCTGCCCGGTTTCAGTTCCCGGCTCTCAATAGCTTTAATGAGACGGCGGTATATTTCAGCTCCGTTAGGTGAATTGGCAGTCACATCTTATTCCCAGGATTAGTAAAGGCTCAGTTTGCAGACCCTACGTGCCAGCCTGCTTAAGGATGGGCTGGCCACATAGGGGTCCTGCCAGTTTCTGCATCAAATTTCAATCAGGCATAGCACAGGCTGGTTAACAGTCAGCACGCTTAAGTTGTATCTGGCTTATGCGCCACCAGCAGGCCATGGACCATGGAAGCCGGAGCCTTCTTTGTCTGTACGCTCAAAGCCATGCTGACCGAAGAAGTCGCGCTGACCTTGAATCACGTAGGCAGCAGTCCGCTTCTGGCGAATCATGTCAAACGAATTAAGCGCTGCTGAAAGAGCAGGTGTTGGCACGCTATTGGTGATGCTCAGGCTCAGCACATCACGCAGACCAGGGACCGCATCTTTCATACGTTCAGCGATGGCAGGGGCCAGATAGAGAGATTTCAGATCACTATTTTCATCATATGCCTGCGCAATTTCATCCAGGAAGCGTGAGCGGATAATACAGCCCTGACGCCATATGCGGGCAATGTCGCCCATTGGCAGATCCCAGCCGTTTTCCTTGCCGCCAGCCGCCAGCACAGCAAAGCCGTCAGCATATGCAGCAATCTTACCGGCGATCAAGGCACGTTCACAGGCATCAATGCCTTCCTGCTTGATTTCCCAGGTTAGAACAGCATCAGATTGCGGGTAAAGTTCTGCAACTTCCTGCCGGAGCGCGCGACTTGCAGACATGCAGCGAGCTGCAACAGCTGCATCAATACCAGTTGCCGGAACACCAAGCAGATGCGCTTCAACAGCAGACCAGCGACCAGTGCCTTTTTGACCGGCAGTATCCAGAATAACGTCCAGAATTGGCTTGCCGGTTTCTTCATCTATCACGGCCATGACGCTTGCGGTGATCTCAATGAGGTAAGACGCCAGCGGGCCTTCATTCCACTTGGAAAAGATCTCGGCCTGTTCCTGTAGTCTCAGGCTGAGCGTCTCGGTTAGAACCTCATGCACTTCAGCGATCATCTGCATGTCGGCATATTCAATGCCGTTGTGCAGGGTCTTCACAAAGTGGCCAGCACCTTCAGGACCCATCAAAGCGACACATGGTTCGTCATTGTGTTTTGCTGAAATCGCTTTCAGGATAGGTTCGATTCGTCCATAAGCGGCCTCAGAAGCACCAACCATGATGGATGGACCGAAGCGAGCGCCTTCCGCACCACCGGAAACACCCATGCCAACAAAGTTGAATGGTGTGCCTGCCAGTTCTTTGTAGCGGCGATTACTGTCGTGGAAGTCGCTGTTGCCTGCGTCAATCAGAATGTCACCGTCTTTCAGGTGGTCTTTCAAAACTGATATCTGCTGATCTACAGGTGCGCCTGCCGGAACCATCAAAATGATAGGGCGAGGAGCTTTGATATTAGCTACCAGCTCTTCAGTGCTGTAGCAGGGAATGAACATGTCTTTGAGGTGTCCGGCCTTCTCAATGAAGGCCTGGGTTCCCTCTGCAGTACGGTTGTACACCGCTACTTTATAGCCATTGTCTGCGATATTGAGAGCCAGATTGGCTCCCATAACGCCCAGTCCAACAAGGCCGATATCCGCCTGTGTCATCAATACTCTCCGCGCTGCGAGTGGTGCACAGACACGCTCAAAAACCTAATCGGGTAGCTAAATGGCGATTGTATGCGCTTGTGCATCAGAAACTAGGTCTGTGGCATAGGTGAAAAACAGGATCTTGCCAAGGTGGGAATAAGAAAATTCAGCAAAAGCCTAATAAAACTGCCGAAATTAAGCTCTTGCAGGAACTTCCCTATTTCAGATGCGTGGAAAGCACTTCTTTGGCCGCCGTTTCTAACGCAATTGCCGAGGCTTGAAGCTGACTACGTTCCAATTCATCCAGACTTGGGAAGAGAGTCGCTTCAATGCCATTGGCACCCAGCACACGCGGTACTGAAAGGGCTGTGTCTCTCACACCAACGATTTCTTCATTGACGACAGAAAGGCTGATGACGGCATGTTCATTTGTCACGATAGCCTTCACAATACGAGAGAGGCCTGCGCCAATGCCGTAGTTGGTTGCCCCTTTGCCTTCAATGATTGAATAGGCAGCGTAACGAACACCATGATCAATACTGTCGCGAACATTTTGAGTGATTGGATTGTTGATCTGCTCTGCAAAGGTAAGCAACGGCGTGTTGCCAGCTGCGGCACCAGACCACACAAGTACTTCGCTGTCGCCGTGTTCACCAAGAACGTCGGCATGTACAGATGTTGGCGTAATACCCAGATGTTTACCCAATAAGGTTCGAAAACGTGCGGTATCCAGAATTGTACCAGACCCAATAACACGATTGCGAGGTAGACCGGAAATCGCCGTCGCAACCTGGGTCATGATATCTACCGGATTGGTCGCGATGACCAGGATCGCATTCGGCGCATATTTCAGTACCTCAGGAATGACTTTTGCAAACACGCCAGCATTGCGCCCCAGCAACTCAATCCGGGTCTCACCCGGCTGCTGGCAGACGCCAGCTGCAATCACGACGACTCCCGCATCTTTCAGGTCGCTGTAATCACCGCCAATGATGTTCATTGGGCGGCTGAACGGGGTTGCGTGAAGAATGTCTTCCGCCTGAGCGACAGCTAGCTTGGGGTTGTAATCAACAAGAACAATTTCACTGCCCACACCGTTCATGGTCATAGCATAGGCAGCAGTACTTCCAACAGCGCCAACGCCAACTATACCAATTTTCATAGGGCTATCCTTTTCATATTCCTGGGACCACAGGTTATCCTGCCCACTTCCAGATATTATGCCTGTCTCACGGAGAGTTGCAAAAAAAGAATGCAATTCCCTTAATAATGGCGTATCAGCTCGCATACTTACTTCTGGCACTTGGGGCAGAAGAATGTAGAGCGTCCGCTTTGTACTTTACGCGCGATGATGCCGGAGCATTGGGGTGTCCGGCAAGCTTCCCCTTCACGGTCATAGACGGAAAAGTTATGCTGGAAGTACCCGAGAGAACCATCTGCCTGGCGGTGATCTTTGAGAGAAGACCCTCCGGATGTAATTGCTTCCTGTAAGACTTCCCGAATGTGGCTGGAAAGCTTATCAGCTTTTTTGAGCGGCTTACCGGATTTACCCGTAAGTGTGGATGCGCTGCTGAAAGGACTTAGCCCCGTTCGCCAGAGAGCTTCACACACATAAATGTTACCCAGTCCTGCAATGAGCTTCTGGTTGAGCAAAGCTGCCTTGAGAGAGGTCTTCCGGTTCTCAAATAGTTTGGCGAGGTAGGCCCCATCAAGCTCATTGCCAAGAGGTTCGATCCCCATTTCTGCGAATATCGGGTGTGTAGCCAATTCACTTCTTGGAATGAGCATCATAAATCCAAAACGTCGAGGATCATTATAAATGATCGTTACGATCGTTTCCTGATCAGCTGGACGAACATGAAAGACGACATGATCATGCTGAGGATGTTTGCCCTTTGCATGATACATTTCAACGGTTTGCGGTGGTTCATGATCCTCAGTCCCGATCCAGCGGAACGAGCCCGACATGCCAAGGTGCATCACCAGAACATCCCCACTGTCCAGATCAAGCAGTAGATATTTCGCACGACGACTAAAGGAAATAACTCTGCGATTTTCCAGGCGATCTATGAAATTATCGTCAAAAGGAAAACGAAGATCAGGTCGGCGTTGTTCAACTCTGCAAATTGTTGCATTGTCAAAAAAGGGAGCCAATCCGCGACGGACTGTTTCAACCTCCGGTAATTCAGGCATAAGATATCCGTTGGTACAATGGTTTGCTACTGGGCAAAGATCGTGTTCTGGAATAGCGCTTTCTAACAAGCTGTACTATGTTCGCCCGCGAAATGGAGTGATTTGATTATGGCGCGTGAGTTCTCAACCCCTGAGCAGGCATCCGTAACAGACCCGGCTGAAATGGCAACCAGCTTCGGGTTTCGCACAGTTCGCGATGGTGAAAAGCAGGATCTGGTGGATGATGTTTTCCACAAGGTGGCATCCCGCTATGACCTGATGAACGACCTGATGTCCGGCGGGATGCATCGTCTCTGGAAAGATGCGATGGTTTCCAGCATGAACCCGCCAAAGAATGGCGCCCGTGAATGGCGACATCTGGATGTGGCTGGTGGGACTGGAGACATTGCAACCCGTGTGGTGGAGCGTTCTAACCGGACAGTCAAATCAACCGTTTGCGATATCAACGGATCGATGCTGGGTGTCGGCAAAGACCGTGCAAGTGCAGCTGGTCTTTCTGGAAACATTGAATTCATTCAGGGTAACGCAGAAGAGTTGCCTTTCCCTGACAAGCACTTTGATGCCTATACCATCGCATTCGGTATCCGGAACGTTCCGCAAATCGATAAAGCACTGAAAGAAGCTCACCGTGTGCTCAAACGCGGCGGTCGCTTCATGTGCCTTGAGTTCTCACAGGTCGATGTCCCGGCGCTTGATAAGGCCTATGACCTGTTCTCTTTCCACGCCATTCCAAAAATCGGGCAGGCGGTGACAGGGGATGGCGACCCATACAGTTATCTCGTGGAATCTATCCGCAAGTTTCCAAATCAGGAACGTTTTGCGCAGATGATACGCGATTCAGGCTTTGAGCGCGTCACTTATCGAAACTACACCGGCGGTATCGCTGCACTTCACTCCGGCTGGAAAATATAACCAGTTATGATTGCAAATATTGTGCCATTTATGCGTCTGGTCTTCGCAGGTTATGTTATGGCCCGCGAAGGTGTGTTCGGGCTTGTTTCTCTGCCGGACCTTCCTCCTGGCCCGCGCCTGGCTATCAGCATCGCCCGTATACTTGAGCGTCGCGGTATTGAGAAAAAAGATGCAGCAGCCCGCCTTACAGATGCGCTGAACCGTCTTGGACCCTCCTACATTAAATTAGGACAGTTTCTTGCAACGCGCCCGGATGTGGTTGGCAAAGAAGCTGCAAAAGAACTGTCGGCCCTGCAGGACAACGTTCCTCCGTTTCCAACGGGATATGCACGTAAAACAGTTGAAGAACAACTCGGCAAAACCATCGAAGACCACTTTGAAGAGTTTGGTGAGCCAATCGCTGCTGCCTCAATTGCTCAGGTGCACCCTGCATACATTCGAAACCGTGATGGTGAACTGGAAAAAGTCGCCGTCAAAGTACTGCGCCCCGGTGTGGAACGCGGATTTAAGCGTGATCTGAAGGGCTTTTACCTTGCTGCACGCCTTGCAGAGCGCTTTAGCCCGGCCAGTCGTCGCCTTCGTCCAATCATGATGGTTGAGACTTATGAGCATGCTGTCATTTTAGAAATGGACCTGCGCATGGAAGCTGCTGCTCTTTCTGAGATGAGTGAGAACAGCAAGGATGACAAAGGTTTTCGCGTACCGGGTGTGGATTGGCCGCGCACCTCTCGATCCGTGCTCACTATGGAGTGGATTGACGGCGTAAAGCTCTCCAATCTGGAAGGTATCGAAGAAGCTGGCCATGATCTGGCTGAGCTGGGCAATATAGTGATCCAGACTTTCTTGCGTCACGCTGTGCGTGATGGCTTCTTCCATGCGGATATGCACCAGGGCAATCTCTTCATTGAACCGGACGGAACACTGGTTGCGGTGGATTTAGGGATCACGGGTCGCCTGGGCCTGTCTGAGCGCCGCTTTCTGGCGGAAATCCTTTATGGATTCATCACTCGCAATTATCTGAGAGTTGCTGAGGTTCACTTTGAAGCCGGATATGTGCCTGCAGATCAGGATGTGAATATTTTTGCGCAAGCAATTCGGGCAATTGGTGAGCCGATCCACGGGCACGACGCCAGTGAGATCTCAATGGCACGTTTGCTGACCCAGCTATTTGAAGTGACGGAGATGTTTAATATGCACACTCAGCCTCAGCTGATTCTGCTACAGAAGAACATGGTTCTGGCAGAAGGTGTAGCCCGCTCACTGAATCCACATCTGGATATGTGGAGCACAGCTGATCCTGTTGTAACCAGTTGGATTCAGAGAAACCTTGGTCCAATGGGACACATCACGGATCTCGCTACAGGGGTGAGCCTTTTAGGGCGGATGGCAAGTGATCTGCCGATTATTGCTGATCGTGCGAGCAAGTTTTCCAACCAGCTGGAATCAATGGCAAAAAATGGCTTGAGATTCGATGAAGAAACCGCAGATGCGATTGGCAAGTCAGAAGCGAAGCATAGCCGATCTGGTCGTGCCGCTCTCTGGGTTATGGCAATCGCTCTTTCGGCAATTGCCTACGGCACCTATCACTAAGACATTTTGAGTTGAAACTGCGAAAAGCGGGAGTTGTTACCCTCCCGTTTTTTTGTTTTTCCGGCTATATATGGGAACCTTGGAATTAATTGGGTCGTACTAAGTTACTGCATAAATTTATCTAAGTTTTATGTAGTAATTGCAATTGATGATATGAATTATAAGCGGGTTGTTGTTTAATAAAACGTGCTAAAAGAAATTTATGTTAAGAGAAGTATTTGATGTTTCTGGAGTGCTGCTAAAAGTAATCAAGAAATATCAAAACAATTTTCAAATATATTTCTGGAGGTGACGCTGTGGCAGACAGTTCTGAACTGGGGACCCGTGAACGGTTACTTGATGCCGCAGAACGCTTGCTCGCTGAACATGGTCTTGCGGAAACTTCTGTAAGAATGATCACAGAGAAAGCTGATGCTAATGTTGCTGCAGTCAATTATCACTTTGGCAGCAAAGATGATCTCATCGGTGCCGTCTTCATGCGGCGCCTTCGCGAAATTGACGATATGCGCATGCAACGTCTGGACGCACTTGAAGTTGGCGGCCGAGAACCCGATCTGGAAGAGATAACCCGCGCATTTATGGAGCCCCTGATCGTACAGGGGATCTCAAGAGATACAGGAAAGCTGGTTCCGTTTGCTGTGCTCATTCGGCAGGTTTTCTCAGATCCGGAATCTGGTCAGAAAATTATGCACTCCTGGGAGCCACCAAGAATTATCCTTCGCATCATGAAGGCACTGGCGAAAGCCACCAGGAGCGATATTCCGTCCGGTCCTCGTGCTCAGTTGCTGATGATGCTCATGCACAGCGCAACGATGGAGGCGCTCTACGTTGTGACCGGGGCCTCCAAAGGTCCTTATGATGAGGAAATGAATAAGGACGAGATTGTCGAAGGCACCATTCGTTTCGTGTCCAGCGGCATTCGTGCTTTCTTTATGGCCGATACTCTCGAGGATGCCTGATATTGTGACTAAAATGGTGAGAAGCGGCGGAGAGTCAGGTTTAGTCTGCCTCCGCCCTTAAGAAGGCTGGAGCTTCCGCTAAGAATGCGGTCAATACCGTGGTAGCAAAGCCGCGCATCTCCCCCGAGTGCAACAACGTCTCCTGAATTTAGCTTGAGTGATTGCGTCGCCCCCCCGCGCTTGATGCCGCCGAGTCGGAAAATTGCTGTATCACCAAGGCTGACCGACACAACCGGGGCTTCAAACGTCTTTTCATCCCTGTCCTGATGCATGCCCATTTTCGCTGTTGCAGCATAATAGTTCACGAGACAGGTTTCTGGAGCGACTGGGCAGTCGCCAACTTTGTTCCAAAGATTTTGCAGACTTCTCGGGATTTCAGGCCAGGGCTGATTGGTCTCCGGATGCTGAATCTGATAACGATAACCAATTCTGTCAGACACCCACCCTAATGTCCCGAGATTGGTCATCCTAACGGAAAATGGTTTACCCGTTCGCGGCATCACCGGGGTGAATAACGGAGCTTTTTTAACGAGATGCCTGAGCGTATCGACAAGCTCTTTTTGCTCCTCAGGAGAGAGGAATTCGGGCAGGTATTTGAAACCTTTAGGAAAATTAACGCTCAATTGCATCTTAAGATCTCTTTTTTGCCGGGCATATCTGCTGAAAGGACCACTTACAAAAACGGAAAATTTGGAGAGATATGCCGAAAGTGAATTTAACCCATAGTCCTCAAAATAGTGGTTTACCGGTTAAGGAGAACCACAAATGCACCTTTTACCTCCATTGCTTGCAGCTGTACTAAACATATTCGCAGCATTTGTTTCTCTTCTGATCCTGCTCGCGGTTATTACTGTGATCGTCCTGTACGTGATCGACCGACGCCAGCACAAAGATGCGATCCGGCATAACTACCCTGTTGCAGGCCGGTTCAGGGCACTCTTTGTGTATCTTGGGGAGTTCTTCCGGCAATACTTCTTCGCCATGGACCGGGAGGAAATGCCGTTCAACCGTGCCGAGCGTAACTGGGTAGACCGCGCCTCCAAAGCTGAGAGCAATACAATGGCGTTTGGATCTACAAAGAGCCTCAATTTGCCAGGAACAGCGCTGTTTGTGAATGCCCCCTTCGCAAAGCTGGAGAAGGAGATCGACGAACCTGAGCCACTTCTCATAGGCCCCTATGTCGAGAATCCTTATATCCCGCCAAACTACTTTAATATCTCCGGTATGAGTTACGGTGCTATCTCACGTCCAGCCGTCCTCGCCCTCTCTCGCGGTGCAAAGATGGCGAATTGCTGGATGAACACGGGAGAAGGCGGCCTGTCTCCCTACCATTTGGAAGGTGGTGCCGACATCGTCTTTCAGATTGGAACAGCAAAAAATGGTTGTCGGAATGATGATTCCACTCTCAATGAAGACAAGCTGAAAAAAATAACGGACCAGGCTCAGGTCAAGATGGTTGAGATCAAACTCGCCCAAGGCGCAAAGCCGGGAAAAGGTGGCCTTCTGCCCGGTGGAAAGGTGACAGCTGAAATAGCAAAAATTCGCGACATCAAGGTTGGTCAATCGGCGTACGCTCCAAATCGCCACCTGGAAATCAGCAATACTGGGGAGCTTCTGGACTTCGTCAGCCGCGTTCGCAACATTGCCGGGAAGCCTGTTGGTTTCAAGACCGTAATAGGGTCAAGCCTTTGGGTGGAAAAGCTCTGTCGTGAAATCAACCACCGTGGGATTGAGCACGCACCGGACTTTATCACCATAGATTCAGCAGATGGTGGTACTGGCGCGGCACCAATGCCCCTCATGGATAACGTCGGCCTGCGGATCTCAGAGGCTCTTCCAATTGTCGATTATGCCTTGCGAAAGCATGGTCTGCGGGAACGTATCCGCATTATCGTCTCTGGAAAGCGAATTACGCCCTCAGCTGTTGCTATGTCGCTTTGTGCCGGAGCTGATTTTGCGGTCACCGCTCGTGGTTTCATGTTTGCACTGGGCTGCATTCAGGCAATGCGATGCAATAAGAATACATGCCCGACCGGTATCACCACGCATAACGAAGCGCTTCAGGCTGGCCTTGACCCAACAGAAAAAAGCCACCGTGTGGCTGCTTATTGCCATAGTGTGCGGATGGAGGTTGATATGATTGCCCATGCCTGCGGCGTAGATGCTGCAAGGCAGCTTTCACGAAAGCATGTTCGCATCGTACAGGAAAGTGGGAATTCTGTCCCTCTTGAAGAACTCTATCCACACCCCCCCGCTTAGAAGTGGGGGGTAATGTAGAGGACCGGGATGCAGGAGAGGTAAATTCTATGGTTTTCCAAAGAAAATTTAATTTACTAACTCTGAAAATGGCTTCGGGTAGATCTTGTGTCGATATATTGTCCCCCGTCCCTTGCAGGGGCAGGGCGCCCCTCTTATATAGCCAATTGAAGTTTTCTTGCGTGTTTGCGACAACTCACGCAAGTGTAATGTATTGGGGACCGGGTCGGATGCTGATCTGACATTATCCGAAGGCCTTTGGGGTTCGGTCGGTCTGCCGAAAGGAGAGAGAAAATATGGCAAAGGTCATCGGTATCGACCTCGGCACGACAAATTCGTGCGTATCTGTAATGGACGGCAAAGACGCTAAAGTAATTGAAAACGCAGAAGGTGCGCGTACCACTCCTTCTATGGTTGCTTTTAGTGATGATGGTGAGCGCCTTGTAGGCCAGCCAGCAAAACGTCAGGCTGTAACCAACCCAACAGACACCCTATTTGCAGTTAAGCGTCTCATCGGTCGTCGTTTTGATGATCCGACCGTCGCTAAAGACAAAAAGCTCGTCCCATACGAAATCGTAAAAGCCGACAACGGTGATGCGTGGGTTGAAGCTGAGGGTGAGAAGTACTCTCCATCCCAGGTTTCTGCTTTCATCCTGCAGAAGATGAAAGAAACAGCTGAAAGCTTCCTCGGTGAAAACGTCACCCAGGCAGTTATCACTGTTCCTGCATACTTCAACGATGCTCAGCGTCAGGCAACTAAAGATGCCGGTAAGATCGCTGGCCTTGAAGTTCTGCGTATCATCAACGAACCGACCGCAGCTGCCCTTGCATACGGCATGGACAAAAACGATGGTAAGACCATCGCAGTTTACGACCTTGGTGGTGGTACTTTCGACGTTTCCATTCTGGAAATCGGTGACGGTGTATTTGAAGTGAAGTCCACCAACGGTGACACCTTCCTCGGTGGCGAAGACTTCGATATGCGTTTGGTAGACTACCTCGCAGACGAATTCAGGAAAGAGCAGGGCATTGACCTGAAGAATGACAAGCTGGCTCTGCAGCGCTTGAAAGAAGCTGCTGAAAAAGCAAAGATTGAGCTGTCCTCTTCTTCTCAGACAGAAATCAATCTGCCGTTCATCACTGCAGACGCTTCTGGTCCTAAGCACCTTACCCTGAAGCTGACCCGCGCGAAGTTCGAGCAGCTTGTTGACGATCTGGTACAGCGCACCGTTGCTCCAATGAAAGCAGCGCTGAAAGACGCAAACCTCGCAGCTGGTGAAATCGATGAGGTAGTCCTCGTTGGTGGTATGACCCGTATGCCTAAGGTTCAGGAAGTCGTTAAGCAGTTCTTCGGTAAAGAGCCACACAAAGGCGTGAACCCGGACGAAGTTGTTGCAATGGGTGCAGCAATTCAGGCTGGCGTTCTTCAGGGTGATGTTAAAGACGTTCTGCTTCTGGACGTTACTCCGCTGTCCCTCGGCATAGAAACTCTTGGGGGCGTGTTTACACGTCTGATCGACCGCAACACCACAATCCCAACCAAGAAGGGGCAGGTGTTCTCTACAGCTGAAGACAATCAGACTGCAGTGACCATCCGTGTATTCCAGGGTGAACGTGAAATGGCTGCGGACAACAAAATCCTCGGCCAGTTCGATCTGGTTGGTATCCCACCAGCACCACGCGGTGTGCCGCAGGTTGAAGTTACTTTCGATATTGATGCTAACGGAATTGTGAATGTATCCGCGAAGGATAAGGGCACCGGCAAAGAACAGCAGATCCGCATTCAGGCATCTGGTGGTCTGTCTGATACCGACATCGAGCAGATGGTGAAAGATGCTGAATCCCACGCTGAAGAAGATAAAAAGCGTAAGGAAATGGTTGAGGCGAAAAATCAGGGCGAAGCTCTGCATCACTCCACCGAGAAATCTGTGAAAGAGTACGGCGATAAAGTCTCTGAAGAAGACAAGTCTGCGATCGAAAGCGCTCTTGCAGCTCTGAAGCAGTCTCTCGAAGGTGATGACCTTGAAGACATTCAGGCGAAAACACAGCTTCTTGCTGAAGTTTCCATGAAACTTGGCGAAGCAATGTACAAGGACGCTCAGGCTGAAGCTGGCGAGGAAGCTGAAGACGATGGTGAGCCAAAGCCCGTTGACGATGTTGTTGACGCGGACTTCGAAGAAGTTAGAGACGACAAAAAGTCCAGCTAACTAATACTTTTACCTCGCAAGCTGCGATGGGCTTGCGAGGTAAGCTTTATTAAAGTATTCCCCGGCTGTATGGAAGATTTTAGTCGAAGAGAACCTTTTCGATGCAGTTGCATTTGAGGGTGATGCTTCCTACATATGGGTAGTTGGTGATGTGTGCGCTGTGCTTAAAGCTGCACTTCAATCACCAGCTGAACTATAAACAGTTTTGTTTTGAAGATGAGTGCAGTCCACGAATTAGTTCGCTGCGAAGAACGATTGGACCAGGACTGCCCACAATAACCTCGGACTGAGCTGACGTTCTCCTGAGGCTTCAGAACGCAGATAGACATCACGTCTTTGGAGCTTATTTCATAATGTCTAAACGCGACTACTATGAGGTGCTGGGGGTGGCACGGGAGGTCGACGAAAAGGCACTTAAGAGCGCTTATCGCAAACTCGCGATGAAATTCCATCCTGACCGAAACCCTGGGAATGATGAAGCGGAAGCAAACTTTAAGGAAGTAAGCGAGGCTTACGAAATCCTGAAAGACCCGCAAAAGCGTGCTGCCTTTGATCGATTTGGCCATGCTGCCTTTGAAAACGGCGGCTTTGGTGGCGGCGGCGGTGGAGCAGGTCCGGGCGACTTTGCTTCGTCCATGGCAGACATCTTCGACGAGTTCTTTGGCGGAGGAGGTGGTCGTCGTGGTTCTGGCCGTGAGCGCGGTGCAGACCTGCGTTACAATCTGGAGATCTCTCTTGAGGAAGCTTACGAAGGTAAGTCCGTCGAAATCGAGGTGCCAACCTCAGTAGCATGTGAGCCGTGCAGCGGGTCCGGCGCAAAATCCGGAAGTCGCCCGTCCACCTGTACAACCTGTGGTGGTGCTGGGCGTGTCAGAGCGGCTCAGGGCTTCTTTACCATGGAGCGTACTTGCCCAACCTGTCAGGGTCGTGGTGAGGTCATTACTGATCCGTGCGACAGCTGTGGCGGTAGTGGCAGGACAACGAAAGAGCGTACGCTCTCCGTGAATGTTCCGTCAGGCATCGAGGATGGTACGCGTATTCGCTTGTCAGGCGAAGGCGAAGCCGGTGCACGCGGTGGTCCGGCTGGTGATCTGTATATCTTCCTGTCCATTCGTCCGCATGAATTCTTCCAGCGCGACGGTGCCGACATCTTCTGCCGTGTGCCAATTTCAATGACAACTGCTGCTCTGGGTGGCCAATTTGAAGTCCCGGCTTTAGATGGCAATACAGCGCGCGTGAAGGTTCCTGAGAGTACTCAGACCGGAAAACAGTTCAGGTTACGCAGTAAAGGAATGCCGATAATGCGCTCTGGTCAGAAGGGCGACATGTATATCCAAGTTGCCGTCGAGACGCCAGCAAATCTTACGAAGAGGCAGAAAGAACTTCTTTCAGAATTCGAAGGTGAATCCTCAGGAGAAAACCATCCAGAGTCTACTGGTTTTTTTGCAAAAGCAAAAGATTTTTTGGAGAATTTCAAGGCATAGCTCTTTAAATCGGCACCAATCGGTAATATCTCAGTAGTATCCTTTGTCTATGCTACGGAGAGTTGAATGTTTCACGAAACGAGGTCACGAGCAGGAAACGCCTTGAACAAATTTCGTGAACCTTCCAGGTTTTTTCGGACGTGGGTGGAAGCACCACTCACGACTGGAGCAGTCACTCCGTCCGGCCCTGTTCTTGCTCAGAAAATGGCAGAATTTATTCCTGCCCAGTCAAATAACCCGGTTTTAGAGTTGGGTCCAGGCACAGGGCCTATTACGAAAGCTATTCTGGAAGCGGGTATCTCCAAAGGCCGACTGACCTGCCTTGAGTACAGCGCAGATTTTTGTAAGCACCTCAGTGAGAAATTTGAGGGACTGAATGTAGTTGAAGGTGATGCTTACAACATGCATTCCAGCCTTGGGCATATCGTTCCAAATTCACTGTGCGCAGTGGTTTCAGGCCTGCCGCTCGTGTCCAGACCGATGGAATTACGTTTGAAGTGCATTCGTGATGCCTTCGACCTTATGAGGCCCGGCGCTCCCTTCATCCAGTTCTCATATTCTCTCGCCTCTCCAGTAACGTTGAATTCCAGAATGTTCAGCTGGTCGAAAACAGGATGGATCGTGAAGAATTTCCCGCCAGCTCGTGTCTGGATTTTCAGGAAACCATTTTGATTTTTCAAAGGCAGGCGTTTAGCGGCCAAAAACCCCAAAACGCATGTCCTCCATAAACCTTACACTTAGGTAGCATAAGATATTCTGCGTACCGCCTTTACCCGGAATCATGCAGCTCATGAACAAGAGGAGGCGCACCCATGTCGCGAGGATAGCTTTATGAATCCAAAGATACTCGTTTTTCCGGATCCACCCCGATAGAGTCCTATAATAGAATGCGGACGGAGTTGATGGCGAAACATCTGACGATTGCCAATGCAGAAGTAACCACGATCAGCCTTGCTGACTATCGCCGGTCTGTTTATGATGATGATCTGGAAATGATATCGGCATTCCAGAAAATGCATTCAGGCTCCGAAAGTTCATAGCGACCCATTATTGGGTATTTATAGCCAACCCGGAATATAAGTCCTCCATCGCTCCATAGCTAAAAATACACTGGACTGGATCAGTCACATTCAATTGCGAGTGGAAGAGCCGCTTCAGCTTTCTGTAAATCGATCTATGACGCAGGGGGAGTTCTCCCGGTGCACATGGCTCCTGGAGAGGCCTCATGCCCCCAAAAAGCGATTATGGAAGTGTTTATAGGTTGCCTTGTGCTGTCAGAGTTGGCCATAATTAACTTCGCAAGCAGATTCTTCGAAAAAAATGGCAACCTCACAAAAGATCATCAAATCAGGCCATTGCATAAGCTTGTTGGCAGCTTTGCCAGCGAGGCAAGCCGCGTAAAGCTACGGGATAACTGAGTTTATTTGCCTTTTCGCATTGGCAATGCGGAAGTGACTACATACATAATACCCCAGACACAAATTTCAAATTGAGTTGCGCGGGAGTTTGTTCCGTTGCGGTTAGAGCTCTGGAGAAAATGAATGAGTGAGCCTGAACAGTGGCACGGAACAACTATATTGACCGTGCGTAAAGGCGGCAAAGTCGTAATTGCTGGAGACGGTCAGGTGTCTCTTGGATCAACGGTCATCAAAGGCACTGCCCGTAAGGTCCGCCCACTGGCAGGTGGTAAGGTTATCGCAGGTTTTGCAGGTGCTACAGCCGATGCGTTCACGTTGTTTGAGCGCCTTGAAGCCAAGCTTGAACAATACCCGGACCAGCTGATGCGTGCATGTGTTGAGATGGCAAAAGACTGGCGGACGGACCGTTATTTACGCCGTTTGGAAGCTATGATGCTGGTTGCTGACAAAAAGCACTCTCTGGTGCTGACAGGTACGGGTGATGTACTTGAGCCGGAAAACGGTGTTATGGGCATCGGTTCTGGTGGCAATTTCGCGTTGTCAGCGGCACGTGCTCTTGTCGATATGGATCTGACCGCAGAAGAGGTTTGCCGCAAGTCCATGACGATTGCAGCAGACATCTGCGTCTACACAAACAGCAACGTCACCGTCGAAATGCTTGACGAAGAGTAACCACCGCCACAGAAAAGACTTGAGATTAATGAGTTTCGATCTTCGGTTTTGCGTTCAAAGCATTTTTAGATCAGCCTGATTTACTAAGCCACGGATACTTAAAGCTTTTACTGTTCCATTTGGATTTGACGAGGAACTGATGATATCAAGAGCATCTCTCACCGGAGCGATCTCCGCGGGAATTATCAGCGCAGATCAGGCTGATAAACTCGTCTCCTATCTATCCATTCAAGCTGAAAATATTCAGATCCAGCAAACCGCGAAAAACCTTCAAGACCCGGAAGAAGTCCGGTTTACGCGAGGTTTTCATGATGTTTTCATCAGCCTGGGTATCCTGATCCTGTTTGTTGGATATGTCACTGGCCTGGGTGGACCTCTCACGCAGGGAGGCCTGCCAACAGCGGCCGTTGCGGGTACCGCTGCAATCATCATATGGGTGCTGGCCGAATGGTTCACCAGGATCAAAAAGCTGGCTCTCCCTTCAATTTTGCTGGTAGGCCTGTTCGGAGCTTCAATTGCGCTCGTTGGATTTGGCCTGTTCACACCTGATGTCCTGAGTAGCGACTCTGAGGCCATTCAGGTGATTTTAAGCTCCGTCTTCGCCCTGGTTGGTGCTTCATTGTTTTACTGGCGCTTCAAGGTTCCGATCACGCTGACGGTTATCGTCGCCGGGATTATGGCCCTTATGCTTGGCGTGCTGACACAGGTAACCGACACAAAAATCTTCGATTATCTGTCTCAGGTCTCGCTGGTTTGTGGCCTGTTTGCATTCGCCTGCGCAATGTACTTTGATACCAAAGATCCCAGGCGGGAAACGCTCAATACAGACAAGGCTTTCTGGCTTCACCTGCTTGCAGCTCCGCTTATCGTTCACTCTATCTTAAGTGGGGTGTACTTTGAACAGCAGGCTGAGGCCTACGCTTTTGTCTCCATCCCAGTTGTCTTGGCGTTTGGTGCGGTTGCTCTCGTCATTGACCGCCGTGCAATGTTGGTTGCAGCGCTGAGTTATCTCGGCTTCGCATTCGCCTATTTGCTGGAGTCTGCCGACTTTTCTGAGACGCAACTAACTGCTGTCTCCCTTGTCTTGCTTGGGAGTTTTGTCTTGCTGCTTGGTTCAGGATGGAACGCGGCGCGGCGGATCGTCATGCGCCCTCTTGCAGGAACCACACTCACTACATATCTGCCACCTATCCGGAACCAGAAAGTAAGAAAATGACAAATTTCTCTCCTCGGGAAATCGTTAGCGAATTAGATCGCTACATCATTGGTCAGCATGATGCAAAACGCGCCGTGGCAATTGCACTGCGCAACAGATGGCGTCGTCAGCAGCTGGATGATGAGTTGCGTGAAGAAGTGCAGCCAAAGAACATTCTCATGATCGGCCCGACCGGTGTTGGTAAGACTGAAATCTCTCGTCGCCTGGCAAAGCTTGCTAATGCGCCTTTCACAAAAGTTGAAGCTACCAAGTTCACCGAGGTGGGCTACGTTGGTCGCGACGTAGAGCAGATCATACGTGATCTGGTTGAGTCCAGCATTGCGCTTGTCCGTGAACAAAGCCGCAAAGAAGTGGAAGCAAAAGCGCACGTGCTCGCCGAAGAGCGTGTACTGGACGCACTCGTTGGCAACAATGCGAGCCCATCCACCCGCGACACATTCCGCAAGAAACTTCGTGAGGGTGATCTCGACGATAAAGAAATAGAAGTTGAGGTGCGCACTAACCCACAAATGCCTAGTTTTGATATTCCTGGCATGCCAGGAGGCAGCGTTGGTGTTATGAATATCTCTGACATGCTGGGCAAGGCATTTGGTGGTCAGACCAAGCCAAAGCGTACAAGCGTCAAAGATAGTCATAAGCTGCTTCTGGCAGAGGAATCTGACAAGCTTCTTGACGAAGAGAAAATTATTCAGGAGGCGATTGAGCTGGTTGAAGAATCCGGCATCGTGTTTCTTGACGAAATCGATAAAATCTGTGGAAAAGATGGCCGTAATGGTGGTGACGTGTCCCGTGAAGGTGTTCAGCGCGACTTACTGCCACTGATTGAGGGTACTGTTGTTTCAACAAAGCACGGTCCGGTGAAAACAGACCACATTCTTTTCATCGCGTCTGGTGCATTCCACGTCTCAAAGCCATCAGATCTTCTGCCTGAACTTCAAGGTCGCCTCCCGATCCGCGTTGAGCTGAAAGCTTTGACGAAAGAGGACTTTGTCAAGATCCTGACAGATACGGAAGCCAGTCTGATCAAGCAATATGTTGCACTGATGGCAACGGAAAGCGTTAGCATTGAGTTTACCGAGGATGCAATTGATGAGATCGCGACAGTCGCTGTTGATTTGAATGCGACGGTCGAAAACATTGGTGCGCGCCGCTTGCAGACTGTGATGGAACGTGTTTTGGATGAGATTTCCTTTGCCGCGCCGGATAAGTCTGGTGAGCAGGTCGCAATTGATGCAGCCTACGTGAAATCTAATGTCAGCGAACTGGCCAAGAATGTCGATTTGTCTCAGTTCATCCTCTGACTGACAAAAAATCAGCAGGAAAAAGAAAACCTAACGGTATATGGCAAGGAAAAATACTTGCCGCATACCACCTCAGGTGGCAGCATGCCGAAATGGTAGCTATTCGCAAAAGTAATGAAGAAGGTCACAACCGTAAGTTTCTCGTTGTCGTCGATGATACTCCGGAAGGTGGTCGAGCCATTGTTTACGCCTCAAAGCGTGCGGCCCGTACCGGCGGCGTTGTGCTCTTGCTCTATGTTATTGCACCCGGAAACTTCCAGCACTGGCTGGGAGTTGAGGACATTATGCGTCAGGAAGCTCGTGACAATGCAGACACCATTTTGGCAAAAGCCGCTGAAAAGGTAAGGGCTGCCGCCCGGACAGAACCAGAGTTGGTTGTCCGTGAAGGTCACCAGTCAGATGAGATTATCGGCCTGATTGAAGAAGATGCAGACATTGCGATTCTTGTGTTGGCAGCAGGAACCAGTAAAGAAGGTCCTGGGCCTCTTGTTTCATCTATTGCAGGCAAATCGGCTGGAACATTTCCGATTCCGACAACCATCGTGCCAGGTAATTTGGACGATGATGCGCTTGATGCTCTTGCCTGATCAGATTTACCTATCATATAGAGCTTGAAAACAGTTATTGCTGAAGCGTTAAGTAGTGTAAACTGTGCTTAGATTGCTTGCGAAAGCTCTTTGGCATAAAAATCGGAAACAAAAACATGTTCATTCAGACCGAAGCGACACCAAATCCGGCAACTCTCAAGTTTTTGCCAGGCCGCGTGGTATTGTCGGAAGGCACACGCGATTTTCGCTCGGCAGGAGAAGCCACGATCTCGCCTCTGGCAGAGAAGCTTTTTACTATTCAAGGCGTCGTTGGCATCTTCTTTGGTCATGATTTTATCACTGTAACCAAGGACGAAACTGACTGGCAGCATATGCGCCCGGCTATTCTTGGTGCGATTATGGAAAACTTCATGGCTAACACCCCAATCCTGAAAGGTGAGGAAACTGGTGATGGAGATACAGGAGAAGAGTTCTTCGACGCGAACGACGAAGAGACTGTAAGCATGATCAAGGAGCTGCTCGAAACCCGCGTACGCCCTGCTGTTGCTCAGGATGGTGGCGATATAACATTCAGGGGATATCGCGAGGGTATCGTTTATTTGAGCATGCGCGGCGCCTGTGCAGGCTGCCCATCCTCAACAGCCACACTGAGCCACGGCATTCAGAACCTGATGCGGCATTTCATCCCAGAAGTTCAAGAGGTTAGACAAATGTAGCTTTTTCTGATGTAAATAGTCTGAAACGGGCAGCACCAGCTGCCCTTTTTGTTGCAGGCCCCCCAAATACCCCAGGTGTTAAACGAATTGGTTGCTCGACAACCAGATGCCCTGACGATAAGCCGAACCTATGAAGCTGCTTGCTATTGATACCGCACTAAGTACCTGTGCTGCCGCCGTTTTAACTTATGAAGGCGGTACTGAGGATATTGTCTGCCAAAGCGAAGATCTTGGACGGGGTCATGCTGAACGCATTATGGGCATGGTTGCGAGTGTTATGGCGGATTCCTCAACCACGTTTAGCTCACTGGACCGTATTGTCGTAAATGTTGGTCCGGGTAGTTTTACAGGTCTCCGTGTAGGGCTCTCCATTGCGCGTGGGTTTGGGCTGGTTCTCGAAAAGCCTGTTGTTTCGGTCACAACATTGGCTGCAATCGCTCACGAATCTCTGGACGCTGCTCCCGTAAGAAAACCAATTCTGGTGGTTCTCGATGCGCGCCGAAATGAAGTTTATTGTCAAATGTTTGATGAAACTGGTGCTCCGATTGGAGAGGCCCGCGTTTCAACCGTTAAGGATCTCGCACACAGCCTTGATGCTGAGACCATTTTGGCGGGCTCTGCAGCACAGGCTGTCGCCAATGCTGCCGGCGTAGATAAATCTCGCGTCTGTAGTGATGCCGCTGCAGCATCAATTGACTACATCGCTAAGCTCGGTAAAGGTGCAAAGCTTCAGGACAAAGCTCCGATGCCGCTCTACCTTCGGGCGCCTGATGCTGTTCCAGGTGAGAAAGGAAAGGTACGCCGTCAATGAAGTCCTGGTGGACATCAGAAAAGCGGCCGGTTATCGAGCGCGCTGAGAAAGACGACCTGCCTAAACTGGCGAAACTTCAAGCCGAGTGCTTCAGGCAGAATTGGGGCACGGCAGAACTTGCAGCAATCTTTGAGCAAAAAGGGGTCTTCTTCCTTGCCGCGCGCACCTCTGGTGTGACTGGCAAAATCGATCTGGGCTTTGTTGTGATCCGCTCAATCGCAGGAGAAGCCGAAGTCTTGACAATTGCAGTCTCCCCTAAGCATCAGAAGAAGGGGATAGGACGCCAACTAATGGAGGCGGCCATCTTCCAGCTTTACTGTGATCGTACCGAAGCACTTTTCCTGGAAGTGGATGAGGCGAACAGCTTCGCGCTGAAGCTTTATAAAAATTTGGGCTTCAAGCAGGTTGGAGAGAGAAAAGCGTATTATGCGGCCAGCGAAGGCAGTGGAACAGCGCTTGTTATGCGTTGCGATCTCGTTTAAGCGACACTACGCATGTGAAATGAGGCTTTTAGATCAAGCGTAAACCGAGTTACAGTGAAACTGGTTCTTCTCTCTTACAGTTTGGGGAGCTAGAATACCAACGCAGACTGAAACTGTGGTGCCTGTGTGGTTTTGAGGAATTGGGGCAAATGACGGCAGAAGAAAAAATGACGCTGATTGAAATATGTGCTCATAAAGGTATGCGGATGACAGAACAGCGCCGCGTGATTGCTGATGTAATCCAGTCTGCTGAAGACCACCCGGATGTGGAAGAGCTTTACAGAAGAGCTTCCAGGATCGACCCCAAGATCTCTATCTCAACTGTTTACCGGACAGTGAAGCTTTTCGAAGATTCAGGTATTATCGAACGTCACGATTTCCGCGATGGTCGCTCCAGATATGAAACGGTTTCTGATGAGCACCACGATCACCTGATCGACCTGCGCACAGGGGATGTGATTGAGTTCCGCAGTGAAGAAATCGAAAAGATGCAGGAGGAAGTCGCACGTAGGTTGGGCTTCAAACTTGTTGATCATCGCCTGGAGCTTTACGGTATTCCGCTAGATGAAAAATAGGGGCCGAGCATGGCAACTGTGAAAGCAGTCTGCATACTTGCCGCACTGACACTCATAACGGTGACCCTCGTGCCCTCCCAGTGGCTGGCAATGAAGCTCGGCTGGCCGGTTCAGCGACAAATCCCTCTGCTCTGGCACAAAGCAGCTTCTCGTTTGATTGGACTGCGGGTCCGGCAGCATGGAGAAATGGCGTCGGAGCGCCCTCTTCTCGTCACTTCCAATCATTGCTCCTGGCTGGATATAGTCGTTATCGGGGGCACCAGGCCGCTGAGCTTTATTGCGAAGTCTGAAGTTGCCGGATGGCCGATTTTTGGCCGGTTTGCCAAGCTTCAGCGGACAGTATTTGTCAATCGACATCGAAGAACTGCCACTGGCCGCGTCGCGCAGGAAGTCGCTCAGCGCATGGCTCAGGGCGATGCGATGGTGTTGTTTGCAGAAGGCACATCCAGCAATGGCAATGAAGTATTACCATTCCGGTCTGCACTTGTCGGTGCTGTTCATCACGCAATGAATGTAGGCGAAAAAGACGTAGCCTATGTGCAACCACTCTCAATTGCTTACACGCGCCTGCAAGGGATGCCAATGGGACGCTTCTGGCGCGCTCATGTTGCCTGGTATGGTGACATGGAACTTGCCGGTCATCTGTGGTCTGTCATTAAAGAGGGCGGGTTGGATGTCGAATTGACGTGGGGAACTCCCATTCCTATCGATAAAGCGACTAATCGCAAACGCTTAACACACGACCTGGAAGAGCGGGTCAGAGGGATGACCATTGAATCATTGCAGGGAAATGTTCGCATACAGGAAGAGCGGGCGCAGGCCTGATCAAGACAAGGCTTCTCTTTCTGTGTAAAACAGAGTAAAGCTCTCCGAAATTCTGAAAATGACGAGCTGGCATTTCTGTTGAAACAGGCAGGTGCGCTCGAATTGCCGGGCATTGAGAGAAAAGTATACCCCGGCAGCAGATCCACTTGAGGATTTAATGGATAACCTTGTAGAGAACGAAAACCTGAGCCAATCTAAAAACACTGCGGAGGCGCCGGAGAAAAACGAGGCGACCCGTAAGGTTTTCATCAAGACCTATGGCTGTCAGATGAACGTCTACGACTCTGAGCGTATGAACGATGCGCTGAGCAACGACGGTTACGTCAAAACAGAAAATCCGGATGATGCGGATCTGGTTATCCTGAACACATGCCACATTCGCGAGAAGGCGGCAGAGAAGGTCTATTCTGAACTTGGTCGTATCCGCAAACTGAAGGAAGCGAAAGCCAAAGACGGCAAGCAGATGATGGTATCTGTCGCTGGCTGTGTCGCTCAGGCTGAAGGTGCAGAGATCTCTCGCCGTGCGCCTGTTGTTGACCTCGTTGTCGGCCCTCAGTCTTACCACCGCCTTCCAGAGTTGCTGAACAGAGCATCCAACGGGGCAAAGGTCGTCGAGACAGAGTTTGATATTCAGGAGAAATTCAATCATCTCGCAACCCTTTCCAGAGAAGCAGTCCATAAGCGCGGAATAACCGCATTTGTGACCGTTCAGGAAGGCTGCGATAAGTTTTGTACGTTCTGCGTGGTGCCTTACACCCGCGGTGCTGAAATCTCTCGTAAGGTAGAACAGATCGTTACGGAAACCGAGCGTTTGGCTGCGGCTGGTGTCCGTGAAGTGACTCTGCTTGGCCAAAACGTTAACGCCTGGCATGGCGAAGGACCAGATGGCCGCGAATGGGGCCTTGGTGAGCTTCTGTTCCGGCTAGCTAAGATTGACGGTATTGAGCGTCTGCGTTACACTACGTCCCACCCACGGGATATGGAAGACAGCCTGATTGCAGCTCACCGTGATCTTGATACTCTGATGCCTTATCTGCACTTACCAGTGCAGTCAGGTTCTGATGCGATCCTGAAGGCAATGAACCGCAAACACACCCGCGATGACTACTTCCGTCTGATCGACCGCATTCGTGAAGCGCGTGATGATATCGCACTTTCCGGCGATTTTATCGTCGGTTTTCCAGGTGAGACCGATCAGGACCACAAAGACACGCTGGACTTGATTCAACGCGTTACCTATGGCTCTGCATTCTCCTTCAAATACAGCCCACGTCCGGGTACACCGGGTGCAACGCTGGACGAGCAGATCGACGAACAGGTGAAGTCCGGGCGTCTGGCCGAATTGCAAAACCTGCTCAGCGCCCAGCAAAAAGACTTCAATGCATCATTGATTGGAAAAACAATTGATGTACTGTTTGAGAAGGAAGGCCGCAGAGAAGGCCAGCTTGCAGGTCGTTCACCATGGCTCCAGCCAGTTCATGTAAATGCACCGTTGGGCCTGTATGGTGAAATCGGATCGGTAGAAATTGTCGCTGCCAGCGCAAATAGTCTGGAAGGCCGCCTTGTTTAGGTGCATGATGCTTCCAGATTCTCGCGGAAAAGCGAACGGAGGCATTATTTGAAGGGCAGAGCCCAGACAACGTCCGCTTCAAGGACGGCCATGCGCCCCATTGCGGCATCAGATATGATGCATGTGGTATTGGCATTCGAAGACAACAGGCTTGTGAGCGATCTGTTCGGTCAGTTCGACCAGAACCTTGCGCTGATTGAACAGCGATTGGGTGTTGAGGCAGTTGCATACGGAAATCAGGTCACCATTCGCGGCAACAAAACGTCAACAGAGCAGGCTAAACTTGCTCTGGAGTCGCTTTATACGCGTCTTCAGGGTGGCCACGACATCGCTCCTGGTGATGTCGATGGCGCAATCCGTCTGGCAGAAGCTGCTGAAGCGCAACTTTCGCTGCCAACATTGGAACCCAAATCCCGCATGGCATTTGCGCAGATCGCAACACGTCGCAAAACGCTGGTCGCCAGAACTGCCGCTCAGGACGCTTATATCCGGGCAATGGACCGTTCTGACCTGACATTCGGCGTTGGTCCCGCAGGTACAGGAAAAACCTTCCTTGCGGTTGCCTATGCTGCTGCAATGCTGGAGCGTGGGGAGATTGATCGCATGATCTTGTCCCGTCCGGCTGTTGAAGCTGGCGAACGTCTGGGCTTTTTACCAGGCGATATGAAGGATAAGGTCGACCCGTATCTGCGGCCACTCTATGATGGCCTCAACGAGATGATGGCGCCGGAGAAATTGGAGCGTGGCTTAGAAAGTGGCATGATTGAAGTGGCGCCGCTGGCATTCATGCGTGGCCGCACACTGTCAAACGCGATCGTTATTCTTGATGAAGCCCAGAATACGACAGCAATGCAGATGAAGATGTTCCTGACGCGCCTGGGAGAAAACTCCAAGATGATCGTAACAGGTGACCCAAGTCAGGTCGATTTGCCTCCCGGCCAGATGTCTGGGTTGCGTGAAGCATTGAAGATTCTGAGCGGTGTCGAGGGTATTTCTCGTGTGAACTTCACAGAGAGCGATGTTGTTCGTCATGAGCTTGTGGCGCGTATCGTTGGCGCTTACGACAATGAAAGCCGCCGTCGGCTGGAAGCCAAAGAACGCAGGCAAGCTGAAGAAACTGCCAAAGAAAACGAAGAGCAAGGCTGTAAGGAATGAATACAGCTTGCCCGGTGCACATCGACCTGCTGATTGAAGCAGGCGATTGGGAGAATGAAGAACTGTTGGAAGCTATTGCTGAAAAGGCAATTGTCGCTGCTTTTGCAACAAGTGAGCTGAGTGTAATAGAAAACACAGAAGTCTCTCTTGTCTTCACCGATGATGCCCATATTCAGGAACTGAATAAGATGTGGCGCGAGAAAGACAAGCCGACGAATGTCTTGTCCTTTCCGGGTGACGATAGCGAGGAACCGCCATTTGGCCCGCTATTGGGTGATATTATTATTGCAAATGAAACGGTAAAGCGTGAAGCTATAGAGCTTGAAATTCCATTTGAACACCATCTGGTTCATCTTATTGTTCATGGGACCCTTCATCTTTTTGGATATGATCACCAGATAAATGACGAAGCGGAAGAAATGGAAGCGGAAGAGCGCCTGATTTTGGCGAGCCTGCAAATCCCCGATCCATACAAAGATGCGCCATTATTGGCAGATAAATAACCCTCGGTATTCACGGTGAATACGGGGAACAATGAGAGAGAGATGAGCCCGGAACCTCGAAGTACAGAAGGTGCAAGCAGCTTCGTTCAGGCTGATACTACTGAGCCTGAACGGAGTGCTGGCACAGATGTTGCCGAAAATACCTCTGAACCACAAGCGATGAAGCCTGGTGTCTTGACCAGGCTGAAATCAAACCTAAATCCTTTTAGAGGTTTCCGAAAAAGCGCAGCTGTTTCATTGCGCGAAGATTTGGAAGATGAACTCGCCCGCGATTGTGAAGGGGCTGATGCAGCCTTCACCAAGGAAGAGCGTGAGTTGCTGACTAACATCCTCCAGCTACGCGAATCTCGAGTTGAAGATGTCATGATACCGCGTGCCGATATTGAAGCCGTGGAAGACACGACGACGATTGGTCAGGTGATGGCCTTGTTTAGGGCTTCTGGTCACTCCCGCATGCCAGTCTATCACGACAACCTGGATGACCCTCGGGGTATGGTCCATATCAAGGATCTTATGTCCTACTTTGTCGAGTTGGCTGTCAATGCCAGGAATAGTGATGTGCCCCTGACCTTGGTGAAGCCGGAAAAGAGCGCATCGGAGCAGTCAGAAGAAGAAAAGTCTCTGCTTGATCTATCTTGCGTTGACCTCTCTACGCCACTGAATGCGACAGGGCTTACCCGGCCTCTGCATTTTGTTCCACCATCCATGTCTTCTTCTGATCTGATGAAGAAGATGCAGGTAACGCGCGTGCAAATGGCGCTGGTGATTGATGAGTACGGCGGAACTGATGGTCTCGTGTCCCTTGAGGACATAGTTGAGACTGTGGTTGGCGACATCGAAGATGAACATGATAAGGACGAAGAAGAGCTTATCATGAATGTCAGCCCCGGAGTCTGGGTGGTTGATCCTCGAATTGACCTGGAAGACCTTCAGGTGGAGCTCGGAGCGGACTTCAAGCTCATCGAAGAGCAGACGGAAGAAGTGGACACACTTGGTGGTCTGCTGTTCTCCATTTTGGACAGGGTCCCGGTTCGTGGTGAGTTGATTATAGACAAGACCTTACCAGCCTTCGAGTTCGAAGTGGTTGATGCTGACTTGCGCCGCATTAAACGACTTCGTATTTCCAAGCGGCGTGTTGATCAGCGCGTGGCAGTTCAGAGAATCCGCCCACGCAGGTCTGAAGCTGCAGAATAAGCGCCGCAAAATCGAATATTTACCTCTGACATTCGGGAGTGGTGAGTGTTCTCTGCCATTGATAAGTCGCGAACTCTGATAAGAACTCTTGGGGAATCATCAGGGTGGAGACGCGGACTTTTTGCTTTTGCAGGGGGATCAGCGTCTGCCTTTGCATTCCCTCCCTATGGCGCCTTTCCTGTTCTTTGGGTGACACTGCCACTGCTGATCCTTCTTCTCGATGGAGCAAAGTGGCAGGGAGCAGGGAACCTTAAAACGCGTTTTTTTGCGTTTTTTTGCGTTTCCTGGGCGTTTTTCTTTGGGTTTTTCCTGCTCGGGTTATTCTGGATTGCAGAAGCGTTCCTGGTAGACGCTAAGAGTTACGCCTGGATGATCCCTTTTGCGCTGGTCATTCTACCCGGTGCTCTTGCTTTGATCCCATCACTGGTTCTGGCCGGTGCATCCTTATTCTGGACGCGCGGCATCTCACGTGTTCTGCTTTTTGCGGTTGCTTTGGCTCTTTCCAACTGGCTGCGTGGACACATGCTTACAGGCTTTCCATGGAATGTGTGGGGATATGCATTCGCGGAAAGCCTTACACTGATGCAGAGCTTCTCTGTTATGGGAATTTACGGCGTCGGTTTTCTTGTGCTGCTCCTGTTTTCGATGCCTGTTGTGCTGATTGACCGGAGGCGTAAAGCTGCTGCTTTCTATATCTGTGTATGTGTGCTTGTGTGGGCTGGCCTGGTTGCATACGGAACGAATAGGTTGCAGGCTCCTCCACAGACGGTTGACGGGCTTCAGGTGCTGGTAATACAGCCCAATATACCTCAGGCTGACAAGTGGAAGCCCGAAAACAGGCAAAGGCTCCTGCCGCTCTACCTGCAGCAAACACAGCAGGCACTCGCGGGGCTGAACCTGGATATTGAGACCCTCATCTTCTGGCCTGAATCAGCATTTCCGTTTCTGCTGGATGAAGAACCTGAGGCTCTGGAAGCCATCGGAGCAATGCTTCCCCAACATACTACGTTGATTACAGGTGGTATTCGTCGCGTACTGTCTGAGAACGGTAATAGATTTTTTAATAGTACTTTTGTTGTGTCAGACGAAGGTGCACTCACCGATATTTATGACAAAGTGCGACTGGTTCCGTTTGGGGAGTATTTGCCGAAGCGCTGGCTTCTGCAATCCATTGGTGTGGAGCGCATTGTTCCTGCTCCGGCAGATTTTACTGCAGGGAAGCGGTACAAAAAAATAGATTTAAAAAATTCACTTATTTTCCAACCTCTGATTTGTTATGAGGCAATCTTTCCGCAAACTGTTCTTCCAGAATATGAGCGGCCTAACTTACTCGTAAACCTAACAAATGACGGATGGTTTGGCGAAACAGCAGGTCCATACCAGCATTTCGCGCAGGCACGAATTAGAGCAGTTGAACAAGGCATACCACTGGTGCGGTCCGCAAATACTGGTATTTCTGGGCTAGTAGATTCCAATGGTAGAATACTCGCAGAAGTTGTTTTAAATAAAAAAGGTAGTTTCAATTTTGAATTGCCTGAAATACTGAGATCCACACCCTACGTAAGGATGGGTGATTCAATTTTTTGGGGAATTATTCTAGTAGTTGTTAGTATCCTATTGGTGATGGAGAAATTATTACCTACCCGTAGAGATTGACGAATGCACGCAAATGTCGTCATCTGATACACGTAAGGGTTTTCGTCCGGATCGAAGTATTGGCCTCAGGAAAACCCTATGGGCCTGCCACCGATGCCTCTGTCAGAGGTTGTTTTGGCAATAGTCGAAATGCAGGTTTGATGAATTGTGTTCTTGCGAGAGTTACTGAAATGCGCTCTCGTTCAGTGCGCTGCGTGTCATTTGCATTTTCGCATCGTGCTCTAACGTCTTTGTGGGAGCGAATTCTTATCGTTTGAATGAATCCAGCCAAACGGAACACGCTCTAAATAAAAACCACGGTAAGGCACCGTAAAAAACCAAAGAAGAGGGCCTTTGAAAATGCCCAGCAAAAAAGCACCAAACCCTATCGATATTCATGTCGGCAGCCGTGTCCGTTTGCGCCGCATGATGCTTGGCATGAGTCAGGAAAAACTTGGCGAAAGCCTTGGTATTACATTTCAGCAAATCCAGAAGTATGAAAAAGGGACCAACCGGATTGGTGCAAGCCGCTTGCAGCACATTGCTACCATACTGAAAGTGCCTGTCGCCTTTTTCTTTGAAGATGCTCCGGGAACTCCGGAGGAGACGCCTGGCGTCGGTGATAATCCGCAAACCACGTACGTCGTCGACTTTTTGTCATCTTCTGATGGTTTAGCTCTTAACAAGGCTTTCGTTCGCATTGAAAACCCGAAAGTACGCAAGAAGGTTGTAGAACTGGTCAAGAGCCTTGCCGGGGAAGAAGAGTAAGTTTGGGACCCGTAACATTTCGCAATTCACCGGCAATTTTTATCTAAATTTCTTGACGTAATCGACATTCCTTGTTTGATGTAACACCAGAAGCGACGGATATGCCGTCGCTTCAATTACATTTTTCTTCCCAGAAGGACGCTTGCCAATGGCTCGTCAGAACTACGTGTTCACGTCGGAATCAGTATCAGAAGGCCATCCCGACAAAGTCTGCGACCGTGTTTCAGATACGATCGTCGACGCCTTTCTAAAGGAAATGCCAGAAGCCCGCGTGGCGTGTGAAACGCTTGCAACAACGAATAAGCTCGTTATTGCAGGTGAAACCCGTGGCCCGGCTTCTCTCACAAAAGAATATCTGGCCCATATTGCCCGCCTTGCTGTAAAGGATATCGGGTATGAGCAAACTGGCTTTAATTGGAAAGATCTGGATGTACAGGTTCTTTTGCATGGCCAGTCCGCTGATATTGCTCAGGGCGTAGATGCTGCCGACAATAAGGACGAAGGCGCCGGCGATCAGGGCATTATGTTTGGTTATGCATGCCGCGAAACTGAAGAGCTGATGCCAGCTCCGATCCTGTACTCCCATAAGATCTTGCGTTTGCTTGCAGATGCCCGCAAATCCGGCAACGAGCCAGTGCTTGGTCCGGATGCGAAGAGCCAGGTTTCCATTCGTTATGAGGATGGCAAGCCGGTCGAGGCGACATCCATAGTGCTGTCCACTCAGCATCTGGATGAAACCATGACATCAGACGATGTGCGTGCTGTTGTCGAACCTTACATCCGTGCAGCACTGCCAGGTGACTGGGTGACCAGTAACACTATCTGGCACATCAACCCAACCGGTAAGTTCGTGATCGGTGGCCCTGACGGCGACTGTGGCCTCACAGGTCGCAAGATCATCGTGGATACATACGGCGGCGCAGCTCCACACGGTGGGGGCGCATTTTCGGGTAAAGACCCGACCAAAGTTGACCGATCTGCTGCATACGCTGCTCGCTACCTTGCTAAAAACGTGGTTGCGGCTGATCTGGCAGACAAGTGCACCATTCAGTTAGCTTATGCGATTGGTATCGCCGAGCCGCAGTCCGTCTTCGTCAATCTGCATGGTACAGGCCGTTTTGAAGGGGGGCGCGTCGAAGCTGCAATCCGCGAAGTCATGAGTTTGACCCCGCGCGGCATTCGGGAGCACCTCAACCTGAACAAGCCAATCTACGCACGTACAGCAGCTTACGGTCACTTTGGCCGGGAAGCTGAGGGTGATGGCGGGTTCTCCTGGGAAAAAATCGACCTTGTCCATAACCTGCGTGATGCTGTAGAAAAAGCCTATGCTTAACCTCTAACGCTAGAGAATGAACAACTGGCCGGGCGACTTCTGGCCAGTTTGTGTTTATGAGAACGATGGTAGATCACTACAAAGGCTCTTTTTTCGGCCGGCGCGTCGGAAAGCCGGCAAGTCCGCGACAATCGCGGTTACTTCAGGATGTTATGCCACAAGTGGCGTTGAACCTGACACAAACACCTCCAGAAAATCTGGCAGAGTTGTTTCCCGTTCCAGTAAAGAGCGTTTGTCTTGAAATTGGCTTTGGGGGCTCTGAACACCTTATTTATCGTGCCAGAGAAAGTCCTGATATCGGATTTATAGGGTGTGAGCCGTTCAGCTCTGGTATTGTCAAGGCTGTCTCGGGCATTGAAGAATTTGGTCTCAGGAATATCCGCTTGTATGATGATGATGCGGGTAAGTTGCTCGACTGGCTTCCTGCTGCATCATTGGACATGACCTGCCAACTTTACCCGGACCCATGGCCAAAGAAGAAGCATTGGAAGCGCCGCTTTGTAAACCAGATCAATCTGACACGTATTGCACGTGCTCTGAAATCGGGGTGTGAATACCGATTTGCCAGTGATATCGACACCTACGTGGATTGGACACTGTCCAATTGTCGCAGGCATCCAGCCTTTGAGTGGAGTGCAGAATGCGCTTCTGACTGGCGTACGCCATGGCACAACTGGCCAGGTACGCGATACGAACGCAAGGCACACTGTGAAGGTAGAATTGGCCGTTACCTGACATTTTTACGGGTTGAAGAGATGAAAACCTAAAAGGCTCTCGCTTTTGTCTTCGCTGATCTTTGATTTTCTGTTGCATACTGCGGTCAAATGACTATAGTACAGCGCAAGAGTTCTCTATCGGCTCAGTGAAGAGCATTGAGGAGTGGGCCCCAAAGGGACCCGCTCTTTTTTATTAGCTAGGTCGGTATTGATGCCTGACTGTCGAAATTCAGGTATCCGAAATAACTGTCAAAGGCACTAAGCATGTCTTTGCATTAAGACGATAGGTACCAAGTGGACGAAACCGATCCCCGGATTATAGAGGAAAAGGGCCTCGAGGCCCGCGTAGCTGAAATTGTCGAACCAGTTATTGCTGATCTGGGCTATCGACTGGTGCGCATCCGTGTAAACGGAAGCAATGGCTGCACCCTTCAAATCATGGCAGAGCGCCCGGATGGGACGATGGCTGTTGAAGACTGTGAAGAAATCAGCCACGCAGTTTCCCCGGCGCTGGATGTGGACGATCCAATTTCGGGTGCCTATCATCTGGAGATTTCATCTCCGGGCATTGACCGTCCGCTCGTTCGCCCAGGCGACTTCGAGCGCTGGGCCGGACATGTCGCGAAAATCGAAATGTCTGTGCCGCAAGCTGGGCGTAAGAGATATCGTGGACACATCGTGGGTTTGGAAGATGGATGCGCGCTTATCAGAATGACCGATGTACAGGAAGGTCAGGATGAGACTGCTCGTCTTCCTTTGGATGAAATTGGTTCAGCTGTATTGGTTTTGACTGATGAACTGGTCGATGCGGCGTTGAAAGCCGATAAGGCCGCAAAAGCAGCCCGTGGGGAGCCTACGGACGATGACAGTTACCTCAATCACGATTAGCTGTTCTTGTTGCGCAATGGGTTATGGGTGGCTCCGGTTTTAACGAGCTACCCTTTTGTTTGATATTCCTGCTGGTGAATGAAGGCAGGGCGTGTAAGGAGTTGATGAGGAATGGCTATCAGCGCAAATCGTTTGGAGCTGCTGCAGATCGCTGAAGCGGTCGCCCGCGAAAAGTCGATTGACCGTAGCATTGTGATTGCTGCTCTTGAGGATGCAATCCAAAAAGCCGCTCGCTCCCGTTATGGCACCGAGACTGAAGTTCGTGCCGAGATTAATCCAAAAACCGGTGAAATCCGCCTTCAGCGTTTGCTGCAGGTCGTTGAGACTGTCGAGAATATCTCGACCGAAATTGCTCTGGTTGACGCGCAGGAGCGCAACCCGGACGCAACCGTCGGCGATTTCATGGCAGATCCATTACCACCACTCGATTTTGGACGTATCGCTGCTCAGTCCGCTAAACAGGTCATCGTTCAGAAGGTCCGCGAAGCTGAGCGTGATCAGCAGTACGATGAGTTTAAAGACCGCATTGGTGAAGTACTTAACGCTGTCGTGAAGCGCGTTGAATATGGCAACGTTGTTGTTGACACCGGCAAGGGTGAAGCAATCGTTCGTCGTGATGAGTTGATCCCACGCGAAATCTTCCGAAATGGTGATCGCATTCGCGCACTGATCTTTGATGTGCGTCGTGAACAGCGTGGTCCACAGGTCTTCCTGTCTCGTACACACCCTCACTTCATGGCAAAACTGTTCGCACAGGAAGTGCCGGAAATTTATGACGGCGTTATCGAGATCAAGGCGGTTGCACGTGATCCGGGCTCTCGCGCTAAGATCGCAGTCCTGTCTAACGACAGTTCGATTGATCCGGTTGGTGCATGTGTAGGTATGCGCGGTTCCCGTGTTCAGGCTGTTGTTGGTGAACTTCAGGGTGAGAAGATCGACATCATTCCCTGGAATGATGATGCAGCAACCTTCATTGTAAATGCACTTCAGCCTGCTGAGGTTGCTAAGGTTGTTCTGGATGAGGATTCTGAGCGTATCGAAGTTGTTGTTCCCAATGATCAGCTCTCTCTGGCAATCGGTCGTCGCGGTCAGAACGTACGGCTTGCATCTCAGCTGACCGGCTGGGGCATCGACATTATGACGGAAGCGGATGAGTCCGAGCGTCGTCAGAAAGAATTTCAGGTCCGTTCCGATCTTTTCCAGAATACATTGAATGTTGACGAGATGGTTTCTCAGCTTCTCGCATCTGAAGGCTTTACTTCTGTAGAAGAGGTCGCGTACGTTGACCTGGACGAAATCTCGTCCATTGAAGGCTTCGATGAAGAAACAGCCGACGAAATTCAGGCTCGAGCACGTGAGTACCTGGAAGAGCAGGAAGTAAAACTTACAGAAGAGCGTCGTCAGCTTGGTGTTTCCGATGAGCTGGTTCAGGTTCCGGGTCTTACTACTGTGATGCTCGTTGCTTTGGGTAAAGACGAAATCAAAACCATGGAAGACCTTGCCGGCTGTGCAGCTGACGATCTCGTTGGCTGGACTGAACGCAAGGATAAAGAAACCATTCGCGTGGAAGGTACTCTGAGCGGCTTTGATCTGTCTCGTGCAGATGCGGAGGCTGTCGTCATGTCAGCACGTGTTGCCGCAGGTTGGATTTCTGCTGAAGACCTTGTGGAAGTCTCTGAAGAAGAGCTGGAAGTCGAAGAAGAAGGCTTCGGAGGCGAAACATTTGAAGAGACTCCGGTTGACGCCGACGAGGAATTGGCGCAAGAGAGCGGTGCAGAAGACGCAAAAGGCGAGCTGTCCTCTGAATAATCTGTAGCCTCTTAACTGCAGAAAAAAGTTTTATACGGGGGTGTGTTGAATTGACAGTATAAGGCTGCTGGTTTCTACATCTCCGTAACTGAATGAAAAGTAACAGTAATAGTTAGGTTTGGAAAACGAAGTGCCGAGAAAAAATGAACCGACAGAACGTACCTGCACGGTTAAGCGTGAAGTTCTGCCGGTGACAGATCTTCTCAGATTCGTTTTGGCTCCTGACAAAACTGTTGTAGCTGATATGAAAGGCACCCTCCCGGGACGTGGGGTCTGGGTGTCGGCAAAGAAGTCTGTTTTGCAGGAAGCGATTAAAAAGCGCGCTTTTTCGAGAGGCTTTAAGGAGCAGGTAAACGCTGAAGACGGTTTGGCCGACCACACCGACACACTGCTGGAGCAGGCAGCTCTGGGCGCACTGTCCATGAGCCGGAAAGCTGGCGATCTACATGTTGGCTTTTCGAAGGTCGAGGCAGCTCTCAAAAAGGAGAGTGTTCTTGCTGTGGTGCACGCCACTGAAGCCTCTGAAGATGGTGTGCGTAAGTTGGCGGCCATTGCCGCTTCTAGATTTGGCAAGGTGGATCGTCTCAGCGTGATCCGCCTGTTTACCTCGGAACAGATGAGTACGCATCTGGATCGGGAAAACGTTATACATGCTGTACTGCTGGCCGGCGAGGCAGGCAGAAACTTCGTGAAGCACGCGCAACGCCTTGCGCAATTCCGTGAAGTTTCTGTCGGAGCTGACGATGACGGTACAAAGGGTGCAGTGGCGCAGGACTGAAGGCAATATGAACGATACCAAAGACAACCACGACAATCCCACCGGCGGGGAAAAGAAAACGCTGGGCCTCAAACGCGGAGGCAGTGTTGAGAAGGGCACTGTTAAGCAGAGCTTCTCCCACGGCCGCTCCAAGGCAGTCGTCGTGGAAAAGAAGAAGCGCCGTGTAGTTGTGCCGGGCCAGGAAGGCTCCGCGGCATCTGCACCTGCCGCAGCTTCCTCTTCATCTCCTGTAGCCTCCCAGTCACGCCCGGAAAAGCGTCAGGGACAGCAGCAAGCCCGCGGTCCTCAGCAAACTCGCCGTGGTGCGGGTGATGCTCAAAAGCGCGGTGAAGGCGGCGGTCGCAGTGGCAACCGTAACAACAATAACAGCCAGCGTGGGGGGCAGCGCCGCAGTGGAAGTGGCGGTCAGAACGGTGGTGCCGTTCTGAAAACCTTGACCAAGGGCGAAGCAGATGCACGGCTGGCAGCGCTGAAAATGGCTAAGGTTCGCGAAGTCGAAGATGCCAGACGTCGCGCTGAAGAAGCGAAGCGTCAGGAAATTCTGGCTGCACAGCGCGCTGTTGAAGCCGAAAAACAACGTGTAGAAGACGAAGCTCGCGCAAAGCGTGAAGCTGAAGAAGCTGCTCTACGTGCCAGGGCCGAAGCTGAAGCGAAAGCTAAGCGTGAAGCTGAAGCGGCTGCAAAAGCTGCTGAAACTCCAAAGCCAGCACAGCGTGAAGAACGTCCTGCACGTTCCGGTGTTCGTCCTCAGCGCTCCGGTGACCGTGGCCCTCGTCCAGGTGGCGACCGTGGTCCGCGCCCTGCAGGCGACCGTGGTCCGCGCCCTGCAGGTGATCGTGGCCCTCGTCCAGGTGGCGACCGTGGTCCGCGCCCTGCAGGTGATCGTGGTCCTCGTCCAGGCGGTGATCGTGGTGGTCGTCCACCAATGCGTGATGGTAAGCCGCCAAATCTGAATGGCCCGCGTCCAGGCGGTCGCCCAGGTGGCGTGTCTACAGCACCACCTGAAAGCATGGAAACCGGTAAGGAGGTCAGCAAAAAGGCATTGAAGCCAGCTGCACGTCCTAAGAAGCCTGTCGTAGCTCCTAAACCGTCTCCAAAAGGCAATGATGATCGTCGTAAGTCAAAACTTACAATTACGCGTGCAACCGGCGGAGATGAAGGTCGTAGCCGTTCGTTGGCATCCATGCGTCGTCGTCGCGAGAAAGAAAAACGTCAGGGTCAGAAGGTTGTTCGCGAGAAAGTGGCTCGTGAGGTAACACTCCCGGAGGCAATTTCCATTCAGGATCTTGCTCAGCGTATGTCTGAACGTGCAGTTGACGTTATCAAACTGCTGATGAAGCAGGGTCAGATGATGAAGATCAACGACATCATTGATGCTGATACTGCTGAACTGATCGCTGTTGAAATGGGTCACACCGTTAAACGCGTATCTGAAGCGGATGTTGAAGAAGGCCTCTTCACAGTTGAGGACAATGACACTGATCTTTCCAGCCGTCCGCCGGTTGTAACGATCATGGGTCACGTTGATCATGGTAAGACGTCACTTCTTGATGCTCTGCGTATGGCAAACGTTGCTTCCGGCGAAGCTGGCGGCATTACTCAGCACATCGGTGCATATCAGGTTGAACAGAATGGCCAGAAGGTCACCTTCATCGATACACCAGGTCACGCAGCGTTTACTCAGATGCGTGCACGTGGTGCAAAATCTACCGATGTTGTGATCCTCGTGGTTGCTGCTGATGATGGTGTGATGCCACAGACCAGGGAAGCAATTCAGCACGCCAAGGCTGCTGGTGTTCCGCTCATCATCGCAATCAACAAGATGGACAAACCAGGTGCTGATCCCTCCCGCGTTCGCAACGATCTTCTCCGTGAAGACCTCGTGGTAGAAACCATGGGTGGTGATGTGATCGACGTTGAAGTTTCTGCAAAAGAAGGTACTAACCTCGACAAGCTGATCGAAATGATCCTGTTGCAGGCTGAAGTTCTGGAGCTGAAAGCCAACCCGGATCGCGCTGCCGAAGGTACAGTTATCGAAGCGAAGCTTGATAAAGGTCGTGGTCCGGTTGCTACTGTTCTGGTTCAGAAGGGTACTCTCAGGGTCGGGGATATCGTTATCGCTGGTTCGGAGTGGGGTCGTGTTCGTGCTATGATCGACGAGAACGGCAAGCAGGTTAAGGAAGCTGGTCCTTCCAAACCGGTTGAAGTTCTTGGCTTCCAGTCCACGCCATCTGCAGGTGACATGGTTGCCGCTGTAGAGAACGAAGGCCGTGCACGCGAGATTTCCGAATATCGTCAACGCCAGAAACGCGATCAGATTGCAGCACGTATTGCCGGGTCCCGTGGCTCGCTGGAAGCGATGATGAAGGGCTTGCAGGAAGAAGGCAAAAAAGAATTCCCACTCATCATCAAATCCGATGTGCAGGGTTCTGCTGAAGCAATCCAGGGCGCACTCGAAGAACTTGGCAACGACGAGGTCGGTGCACGTGTTGTGGCAGCTTCCGTTGGTGGTATCACCGAGAGCGACATCACTCTGGCGATTGCGTCCAAAGCACCAATCATGGCGTTCAACGTTCGTGCAAACAAACAGGCTCAGGAAGCTGCACGTCGCGAAGGTGTCGAGATCCGCTATTACAGCGTGATTTACGACCTCATAGACGATGTGAAGTCCACTATGTCTGGCATGCTTGCACCAGAGCGTCGCGAAACCTTCCTCGGATACGCAGACATCAAAGAAATCTTCAACATCACCAAAATCGGTCGTGTTGCGGGTTGTCTGGTCACCGAAGGTGTCGTTCAGCGAGGCGCTCAGGTCCGCTTGCTGCGTGACAATGTCGTCATCCACGAAGGTGAGCTGGGGACACTTAAACGCTTCAAAGATGAAGTCAAAGAAGTTGAATCCGGTGTTGAATGCGGCATGAACTTTACAAACTACAAGGACATGCGCGTCGGTGACGTCATCGAGTGCTTCCAGGTAGAAGAGATCGCTCGCTCTCTCTAACAGAGTGAAGAGCTAAACGAGCGAACCAGACACTCAGCAGCGCCGGCGCGGATTTATTCCCGTCGGCGCTCTGTTGTTCCAGACTTAAAGCAAATTGAGAGATGAAAATGGGAAAAGCACGCGATGAATTTGCAGGTCAGCCGTCTCAGCGTCAGTTGCGTGTAGGTGAGATTGTCCGCAAAGAGCTGTCAGACATCCTAACACGTGGCCGGATCACGGATCCTGATCTCGATGGCGTCATTGTTACAATACCGGAAGTTCGTATGTCACCGGATCTGAGATGGGCAGACGTTCTGGTTATGCCGATGGGAGGTCGCGACATTGAGGTTGTTCTCGCAGCACTCAAACGCAATGCGAAATACCTTCGTGGACAAATCGCCCGGCATGTCACTATGAAATACGCCTGTGACTTACGGTTTGTAGCCGATACACGTTTTGACGACGACGATCTGATTACCCGACTCCTGCATGAGCCCGGCATCCGTAAAGATTTTGCTGAAGGCGGTATCGATGATGATGATAACCACGACTAAGCTTTGCAAGGCACATTGCTGAATTTGATATCGCGGGTTTCAGGCCAGAATTGCTCTCAAAAGAGAAGCGTATACAAAGAGTTAAGAGTTGGTAATATGGCGCGCAGACAGCAGCGACGCAGACCTCGTTTTCCTGTAAACGGATGGCTTGTGTTGGATAAACCTCTGAATCTGACTTCAAATGATGCATTGGGTCAGTTGAAGAGGATTTTTCATCCTGAAAAAGTCGGACACGCAGGAACGCTTGACCCGCTTGCGACAGGCTGCTTGCCTGTCGCCTTTGGAGACGCCACCAAAACAGTCCCATACATCATGGATGGGCGGAAGATTTACCGCTTTGAGGTGACCTGGGGCATACAAACCACCTCTGATGATGCAGAAGGTGACACGGTCAAGTCCTCCGATGTACGGCCAACGCAAGACGAAATCCTCGCGGCATTGCCTGAGTTTCGCGGCATGATTGAACAGGTTCCGCCGATTTTTTCGGCCATTAAAGTTGATGGAAACCGCGCTTATGATCTCGCCCGGGATGGTGAGGACGTAAAGCTGGATGCACGCACAATTGTTGTGCACCGCCTGGATCTGGTGGAATGTCCTGATGAGAACCGTGCCGTTTTTGAAGCCGAGTGCGGCAAGGGAACCTATGTCCGTTCTCTGGCGCGCGACCTTGGTGAGCGCCTTGGCACATGTGGCTATGTTACCAACTTGCGCCGGTTGCTGGTAGGACCATTCGGTGAAGAGCAGATGGTTACTCTGGATGAACTTCGTGCCGCCAATGACGTTATGGCCGTAGAAATCGAAGAAGGAGAAGAGCCACCGGTCCTCAACCCCCTGGAAAATCCGGAACTGATTGGATACATAAAGCCGGTTGAAATCGCACTTCACCAGTTCAGGGAAGTGAGGATCACTCCCGATGCAGCAGCGAAGGTCAGGCGTGGAAATCCCGTCTTGTTACGTGGTGCAAATGCGCCGATTGGTTCCGAAGAAATCTATGTGGTTTCCGGAGGTAAGCTGATTGCCTTTGGTGAAGTGTCAAAAGGCCATTTTAAACCAAAACGAGTTTTTAATCTCTGAAGTTTTTCTGAAAGGGAAGCGTTCCGCGTGTATGTAAATGAACGTGGAACGCGGTCACTGGAAGGCGAACTGTTCTACCGGGATTTATGGCTGCAGGCACATCAAGATTCTTCTGGTTTTTTGAGAGTTTTTCAGTCATAGTCCCGCCGCTGGGAAGCGCGAGCTTGCCCGGCATAATGTGTTGGCCTGACCCTGCTGGACGACATCTTGGCACGGCCCGAGTTCAACGCATAGCTCTGCATAAGAGCGCATGCCTCACTGGCATTTGATAATACGCAGTATGACTGCTACTGGATAAGGAAAAATTGATGTCGATTACGCCTGAAAAAAAAGCTGAGCTGATCAAAGACTTTGCGATCAAAGAAGGTGATACTGGCTCTCCGGAAGTACAGGTTGCTATTCTTACGCACCGTATTACAGTTCTGACTGACCACTTTAAGGGTCACAAGAAAGACAACCACTCACGTCGTGGTCTTCTTAAAATGGTAGCACTTCGTCGTAAGCTCCTTGACTACGTTAAGGGCAAAGACGTTGCCCGTTATCAGTCCCTGATAGAGCGTCTGGGCATTCGGCGCTGAGACGAAGACTTCAAAGCGCGGCAGCGAAAGCTCGCCGCGTTTTCCATCTCCTTTCTTGTTTCCAGGGTATTTCTGGAAATTTCGAGAGGTATATTCCGGATCAGACCGCTCTCTTCCGGAATGAAAGCAGGCGGATGAAGACCTGGCAGGATTGCCGGAAGCTTGACCAGACAGGAGCTTCTTGCTGTCTTGCCTGCAATCGTTCGACCTGAAAAGGCATCGCGTCCTTGTTGCTCAGGAATTTGGTGTGTGCATTGCCGGCAAATGGCAGCCTCAAGTCTGATGACGACCATCAGGCACTGAGGCGAACGTTAGGATAAAGATATGTTTGATATACATCGCGTGGAAGTAGATTGGGGCGGACGGCCGCTCATCCTTGAAACCGGCAAGGTTGCCCGTCAGGCTGACGGTGCAGTCATCGCAACATACGGCGAGACAAAAGTTCTTGCGACAGTCGTGTCTGCGAAAACCGCAAAGCCAGGTCAGGACTTCTTCCCACTTACCGTAAATTATCAGGAAAAGGCATACGCTGCTGGCCGCATTCCAGGTGGCTTCTTCAAGCGCGAAGGCCGTCCTTCCGAGCACGAGACCCTGACATCCCGTCTGATTGACCGCCCGATCCGTCCTCTGTTTGTAGATGGTTACAAGAACGAAACTCAGGTTGTTCTCACTGTTCTGTCTCATGACCTCGAGAACGCCCCGGACATTCTGGCAATGGTTGGCGCATCTGCAGCACTTACCATCTCCGGCGTTCCATTCATGGGCCCGATCGGCGGCGCTCGTGTTGGTTACATCAACGGCGAATATGTTCTGAACCCGACAGTTGACCAGATGGAAGAAACCGATCTGGACCTGATTGTTGCAGGTACGAACGACGCTGTTCTGATGGTTGAGTCCGAAGCTCAGGAACTGACTGAAGAAGTTATGCTTGGCGCTGTGATGTTCGGTCACCGTGAATTCCAGCCAGTTGTCGATGCCATCATTCAGCTGGCAGAAAAAGCAGCTAAGGAACCACGTGAACTGAACCTGCCAGATCATTCTGATCTGTTCGCAAAAGTTCAGGAACTGGCTGCTGATGAACTCGGTGCGGCCTACTCCATCACTGTCAAAACAGAGCGTAAAAACGCTGTTGATGCTGTGAAGGCGAAAGTTGTTGAAGCCCTTGTAACCGGTGAAGAAGGCGCTCCTGAGGTGACCGTCATTTCTGACCTGTTCAAGAAAGCTGAGGCTGCGATCGTTCGTGGCCGTATCCTTGATACCGGGTCCCGTATCGATGGTCGTGACCTTTCCACTGTTCGCTCTATTGTTTCTGAAGTTGGCATGCTGCCACGTGCGCACGGTTCCGCCCTGTTCACCCGCGGTGAAACTCAGGCAATGGTTGTTGCAACACTTGGTACTGGTGAAGATGAGCAGTTCATTGACAAGCTTGAAGGCACCACCAAGTCGGCATTCATGCTGCACTACAACTTCCCTCCATACTCTGTAGGTGAAGCTGGTCGTATGGGTTCCCCTGGACGTCGTGAAATCGGTCACGGTAAACTGGCATGGCGTGCTGTTAACCCAATGCTGCCTGCGCATCACGATTTTCCATACACCCTGCGTGTTGTTTCGGAAATCACTGAGTCCAACGGTTCTTCCTCCATGGCTTCCGTTTGTGGTGCATCCCTGTCCCTGATGGACGCTGGTGTACCTCTGAAGGCTCCTGTGGCCGGTATCGCAATGGGTCTCATCAAGGAAGGTGAGCGCTTCGCAGTTCTCTCCGATATCCTTGGCGACGAAGATCACCTCGGCGATATGGACTTTAAAGTTGCAGGTTCTGCAAACGGCATCACTGCGCTGCAGATGGACATCAAGATCGACGGTATCACCGAAGAAATAATGAAAGTCGCTCTTGATCAGGCTAAAGGCGGTCGCGTTCACATCCTCGAAGAGATGGCAACTGCAATCACTGAAGCACGTTCCGAACTCGGCGAACATGCTCCACGCATTGAAGTGATCAAAATCCCGGTAGACAAGATTCGCGAAGTCATTGGTTCTGGCGGTAAAGTTATCCGCGAGATCGTTGAAAAGACCGGCGCGAAAGTAAACATCGAGGACGACGGCACCGTTAAGGTGGCTTCTGCTGACGGTAAAGCGATCAAAGCTGCTCTTAACTGGATCAACTCCATTGCTGCTGAGCCGGAAGTTAACGTAATCTACGAAGGCACAGTTGTTAAGACTGTTGACTTCGGTGCATTTGTAAACTTCTTCGGCGCACGCGACGGTCTGGTTCACATCTCCCAGCTGGCTCCACGCAAAGTTGCTAAAGTGACTGACGTGATCAAAGAAGGCGACAAAGTCTTCGTTAAACTGATGGGCTTTGATGAGCGCGGTAAAGTTCGCCTTTCCATGAAAGTTGTCGATCAGGAAACTGGCAAGGAAATTCCTCGCGAGGAAGCTGCTCCAGCTCCTGCAAGAGACTAAGCTTTTCCGATTGAATACAAAAAGGCCGGTTCAGAAATGAACTGGCCTTTTTCTCGTTTCAGGCTGGTTCCTTTGCCCCCTGGAGGCCTGTGCCTTAACCCGCGAATGACCCGCCAGAATATACAGCCCGCTCAACACGATAATTGCGGAGCCAGCCAGCGTCATGGCGTCTGCGGTTTCATCAAAAATCAGGAAGCCGAGCAGCAGGCCGAATAACAATCGGGAGTATCGGAAGGGGGTGACGACTGACACCAGCCCGGTGCGCATTGCGACGGTGAGTGAGTAATAAGCCCCTATACCCACAAGAGTGCCTGCTGCAATGACCAGTCCGCTGAAGAAATCAGGCCAGACAAACCCGTCGGACCAGAATGAGTAAGCTGCGCCAGTCGGTGTTTGTCAAGTAAGTTGTCCGCTTGTTTCATGCACTCTCTCTGATTTCAGTGATGCCGGTTTCGCGTTCCGG
>CANNAV010000015.1 GCA_947502585.1 uncultured Pseudovibrio sp. | reverse complement strand
GCTGGGGTATCGATCCGTTTGGGCTTGTAGCCGTTGGCATAACCCTGCCGACCAGGAGTTCGCTCGTAGTGACCAGCTCTACTCAACAGGCCTACAGCCCTGACCTCAACCACATAGAGATAGCCTTTTCCAAACTCAAGGCTTTGATCCGACGGGCAGCAGCATACACATATGAAGAGCAGTGCCAGGCCCCTGGACATGTTTGCGATCTTTTTACTGAAAAGAGTGCTACAATTTCTTCAAGGCGGAAGGATTTGATACCAATCAGACGCAACATGCTCTAGGTTCTGCACTGCGGTATATATTGCAGTAAGAGTGTGAGACGCAGGAACCCCATATGCCTTCATCTCGTGACCGGGAAGCAAACAGAATGACCGCCCGCCTTGGCCGTTACGCCAGGGTTGGTGGAAATATGAGTGGCATTGCAGCCAGGCTTGCGACTGGCAAGCTCTTAGGCTGGGATCAGGACCCTGCGAAGAATGCAGCCTTCATCGCAGAATCTCTTGGTGAACTCAAAGGGCCACTGATGAAAGTGGCGCAACTTCTTTCAACGATACCTGATGCCGTGCCTCCCGAATATGCAGCGGAACTTGCGAGCCTTCAGGCAAATGCACCTCCTATGGGGTGGGCTTTTGTCAAGCGGCGCATGCGGGCTGAGCTTGGCCCTTGCTGGCAAGACAAGTTTGATAGATTTGAGAAGAAGCCTGCGGCTGCAGCTTCTCTTGGTCAGGTGCACCGAGCTTATGATCAGGATGGTACGATGCTGGCCTGTAAGCTACAATATCCGGATATGGACAGTGCGGTTGAAGCTGATCTGAACCAGTTTCATATGCTGCTTGCCCTGCATCGGCGGTTCAGGCCCGCGATTGAGACCTCTGAAATTGCGAAGGAAGTTGGAGACCGATTACGGGAAGAGTTGGATTATCTCCGAGAGGCACAACATTCCAGGCTTTATGCCAATATTTTTGCTGCAGATGCGCAGATTCAGGTCCCTGAAGTGTTTGAAGATCTGTCAACGCGGCGCCTGCTTTCCATGAGTTGGCTGGAAGGGTGCCCACTTCTGGCCTGTCAGCAAGAGAAGTTGGAAGGGCGCAATAAGATTGCGCAAGTTATGTTCAAGGCCTGGTGGCATCCGTTTGCACATTATGGTGTGATTCATGGTGATCCTCACCTGGGGAACTACACGATCTTTGTGGATGGCGCGGAACCAGCTGGCGTAAACTTACTGGATTACGGATGTGTGCGCATCTTTCCGCCAGATTTTGTGCAGGGCGTAGTGGATCTGTATCATGGTCTGCTTGAAGGTGATCAGGACCGAGTTATTTCTGCTTATGAGACGTGGGGTTTTACCGGGCTGACGAGTGAGCTTATTGAGACTTTGAATATCTGGGCAAGTTTCATTTTTGGCCCATTGCTCAGCGACAGAGTGCGCTCGATTGCCGATGGTGTGTCTCCCGCAGCTTATGGACGGCAGGAGGCATTTCGGGTGCATCAGTCCCTCAAAGAGCATGGGCCGGTTAAAATACCTCGTTACTTTGTCTTTATGGACCGGGCCGCCATTGGGCTTGGATCGGTGTTCCTTCACTTACGAGCCGAGCTTAACTTCCATCGTCTGTTCAGCGAGCAGATTGATGGGTTTGAGTTGGATGCGCTGAGTGCCTATCAAAAGCATCAACTGGACTTATGCGGTTTGACTGGTGAGGATTGAGGCACATACTCAGACCGTTGGGATTATCCCCGCACCCAGGTTATTTCCAGAGCGGTTCATTAGGGAAGTTGCGTGAACGGACTATGTAATGTTAAAGAGCAGTATCAGGAAAAATACTTGTTTCAAGGGGGAAACATGGCTGACGGGAGCGCGTCTGTTATGGACTATGAGGAACACGAGAAGACCTACAAGAACTTTATCAACTTCTCAAAGGTTGGGATTCTTGCAGCTCTCACATTTGTACTCGTTATTGCGATGATTGGATTTGGTGGTACTGCCGGTACGGTATGGGCCAGCATCACCACAGTGGCAACAGTGATTGCAGTCGGTGTTGGCATGGCATCTGGTGACAGGTCGCACATTGCACCGGGAATCGTATTCCTGTTTGCTTGTGTGGTGACAGCTGTACTGACAATCTAAGAAACCCTCAGGTTTCAAAGGTTTTGAAAATCGCAGGAGCTGTGTGCTTCTGCGATTCTTCGTTTCGACTCCTAAATCTGCCAAAGGCGACGCCCTTTTCTGATCATTATTGAAGGATAGGGCTTTTAGCTAGAGTTGTTCTGAGTTCGGGTATCACATGTCTACTGCGCAAACTATTCGCGTTCTTCTGCGCTGTTCCTTATTGCTTGCAATCTTCATCGTGATTGCGGTTGTCTCATCGCCATCTCATTCTGCCCCAACGGATAGTGGTTTCTCCCGGATCCTGAAGGAAGAAGGTGTAGCTGTGCGGGGTAGCAACTATGAGATTGTCCCGCCGATTCTGCGGAACGGGACATTGCTTGTTTACAGCCTGAAAGTTCATGGCACGACTTATAAGGTGCGCGGCACGGCGACTTTGAAAAAGCGCATTAATGAGCTTCATGCGCTGAAGGGTATCCAGGAGCTGGATAGGGTTTCTCAAGCAGGTGAGGGCGTTGTAACTGCGGTTGCCAGGCCTCTGACATTTCTCGGAGATCTGGTAACCTCTCCTGAAGAGACATTGAGTTCCACTGCTGATGGCGTTGGCTTGTTACTGGATGGTACCGTGAATACCATCACGGGAAACTCCGGGGCGACCGCTCCTTCCAGACAGAGTGGTAAGAAGACATCTGCGGTTGAGAGCGTTGCAGCGGCTGTTGTGGGATGGGATAAGGCACGGCGCCATATCGCCGTTGCCGCGAATGTAGATCCTTATACGACGTTTCCTCCACTTTCTGACGCCCTTGATGAGGCTGCCTGGGCCTATGCTACCTCTAGCCGTCTGACCAATCTCGCAGCTGTATTTATTCCAGGTGGCGCCGGTACAGCGGTTAACGGAGTTCTGGCGACGGCCAACTTCAGCGAGACTCTCAAAGCCAGCCCAACCGTTGCTGATGAGAAGATGCGCACGATGCTTGGAGAGATGGCCATTAGTCAGCGCAACACACAAGCGTTCCTGAGCGCAACTTCCCTGACGCGCGGCGAAAAGATTGTTTTTGTTGCCAGCCTGCACTCGTTGAAAGGTGTTCGTGGCCGTGGTGATCTGGTTGACCAAGAGGGTCGCCCGGGGCTTTCTCAGGAGGCGGGTTATTATTACCTGCTGGGCCTGATGATGATTGCTGATTATCATATTAATACGGAACGCCTTGCTTCTGTTGAGCTGGTTGAGGGTATTCCGGTTGGAACGACCCCCACAGGGCACAAGGTTGCCTTTGTTGCAGGTGACAGAGTTGGTTGGAGCGCTGATCAGTCAACGACCACACTCAATATCGCAAGCCGTGTCAATCAAACCCATGCGGACACCGGAGGGAGTGAATTGCGTGTGTTGGGACTGGTTCATCCGATACTTAAAACAAAGCTTGGTGCGTTGAACTGGGTTGTCCGCGAAAAAGCGCCGTTGATTACATTCAAAGAAATTAACGTAACAGGCTGATTAAAAAGTGTTTTGGGTGAGATCTGAAAGTGTCACCCCAAAAAACCAAGGGGCAACATCCAAAGTATCGGGGCTTATGATGAGCGAGCGCTGGCCAGAGATCTGGCCACGGTTCACATTCTTTCATGATCTGGGCGGCCCATGAAGATTTCGGATATTCTTGAGCCGGCATCTACGCCGATTGCTTCACCTGCTTTTCCCAAGGGGCCATACAGGTTTGCCGATCGCGAATTCTTTGTGATCTCCTATGAAGGTGATCCCGGCGCTATTTGTGAAGCTCTGCCTGAACCTTTGAAGCCGGACGGATCTGACACAGTGATGTTCGAGGTGATCCGCATGCCAGATTCCTCCGGTTTTGGGGACTACACTGAGGCTGGCATAGTGATTCCGGCCAGGTTTGGCGATCACCCCTTGAACTTCACTCAGCAGATGTTTCTTGATGTTACACCGCCGATTTTCGGCGGGCGCGAGATCTGCGGGGGGGGGCAAAAAAGCTGGGTTAACCAGAATTAAGTATATCAGGAGCGACTTTGACGGGGCATCTGGTCTTTGACGATGTGACCATCGCAATTATAACCATGGGTTATAAGTACCAGCATCTTCTTTCTGATGTAGAGCATGGCACGCAGTGTCAGCCTGATGCCATTTTCGAGAAACTTCAGAAAACTCAAGTGAACCTGAAACTAATACCAGATGTTGATGGTTCTTTGGCTATAGCTCAGCTGGTTGCCTATGAGGTGTGTGACGTGACAGTGAAAGATGCGTGGTCTGGTCCGGCAAGTTTGCAATTGTTCCACCATGCCAATGCACCTGTGGCGGGGCTTCCGATGCTCAGATCACACCGGGGCGTTCCTTCCATCACGGATCTAACGCTACCGGATGGACGGGTTATGCATGATTACCTGAACCCCTAGAGACGGCTGTGTTTTGGAGGTGCTGCATGCGAGATCACTTCAGGGTTTCAGGGTACCTGGTTGCAAACTTACTCGCGGTGGTTTTGTCATTCGCACCGGCTGTCGGCTTTGAATTGAAGCCCTATAAAGACGAGCTGTTTAACTATCCGCGTGTGCTGGAGCAGGCATTGGGCGGGGCTTTTGTGCGGCTCGACTATCAGATTCAGCGTGATTTACGCGATCGGGACAAAATACCGGAGCGACGCGTTGACGCACGTTACGTTTCCAGCAGGCCTTCCTGGTATGCGCGGGAACGATCGGCTGTGCTTGCAGGTAATATGCGTAAGCACATCCGGGTTGGTAGTCCTGATGCTGACACCAAACTGTTGTTGCTTTATTTGCATGGAAAGGGCGGTAATCGAAAGCAGGGAAATGCTGACTGGACGTTTGGTGGCAACTTTAATCGCCTGAAAAACCTGATGGTGCGCAATAATGGCGTTTACCTGTCTCCTGATGTGAAGCTTGAAAGCCCCGGCGGTACGCAGGAAATTCGTGAGCTGATTGCGCAATACCGGAAGGAAACTCCACAGGCCAAAGTGATTGTGGCCTGTGGCTCTATGGGATCGCAGGTTTGCTATGGGCTTGCGGATCATGCCGGTGTAGCGGGGCCGCTATCCGGCCTCCTTTTATTGGGAGGAGCGACGGACCGACGGTTGTTGACAAGTGAAGCCTACAAGACAGGTGTGCCGATTATATTCGGTCACGGTAGCGCTGACAGGGTTTACAGCTGGGAAAAGCAGTATCAGTTGTTTAAGGCAATCACTGGTAAAAAGAAGCAGTATCCTGCGCGCTTTCTGTTGTTCGAAACAGGGTCTCACGGGACGCCCATTCGCATGATTAACTGGCGTGATGAGATTAACTGGATGCTGTCGATATCTTCGGAAACAGGGCAGTAAAAAAGGCCGGAGAGCCCGGCCTTCGGGAAACGGTGTGGGGGGCGTTCGGCGAGCTAAGCCTGCGGAACTGCAGAGGAAGCTGACAGGCGGCTGGAGCCTTCTTTCGCGATCTGGTTTGTCGAAGAAATCTGCAATGCTCTGCTGTAGGAATGACGAGCTTTTGTAATCTGGCCCAGAGCTTCTTCTGCGCGGCCACGGTTTGCCCAGGCTGATGCGGACTTACCGTTGAGCGCAATTGCAGCGTTGAAGTCTTTGAGTGCAGATTTTGGATCGTTCAGAGAAAGGTAAGTTACACCACGTGCAATCAGAGGTGAATACGCTCGGGAGTTGAGGCCAACAGCAGATGAAAAGTCATTAAGAGCCGCTTCTTGCATACCTTGTGCCTGATAGATGATGCCGCGGTTGTGGTAAGCCTGCGCATCTCCGGAGTTCAGGCGAATGACTTCGTTGTAATCGCGAAGTGCGGCTGTGTTCTGGCCGATAGAGCGGTAGGTGTTGCCGCGTCCGTTCAGGGCCTTCACATAATCTGGTTTGACGGAGAGTGCTGAGGTGTAATCCTGAACTGCCTGGGACGTATTGCCCTTGCGGCGCTCCACTAATGCACGGTTTGCATAAGCCTGATAAGAGTCTGGTCTCAGTTGAAGAGATTTGTTGAAGTCCTCAATAGCCTGATCAAGACGTCCGGCTTTTGCGTAGGCGATGCCGCGTTTGTTGTAGGCGTCAGCATCGGTTGGGTTTGCATCAATAACGGCAGTCAGACTATCGATGTTGGAGGAAGAGCCAACAGCTTTGTCGATAGGCACATTCTGATAAACAAGGCCGGATGAATTGGATTGGCACGCTGCAACGCCAAAAGCGAGCAGACACGCACAAATGCCTCTAGCCAGTTTATTGTTCACGAGAATGTGCCCCCATCCTTAAAGAGTCCTTGCTATGACACTATAGCCTGCATTCCAGTGTGGCAAAAAAAGGTCGAATGCACCAGCAGAAACAACAAACGGACTAACCGACTTGCCGGTTAGTCCGTTCTGAATTCCAGCTCCGGGCCACTCATACGTTTTAAGTCAAACATCGCTTGACCTTAGCTGTGCTATGTCCCGGCTGCCATCGGATTAACGACGACCTTTACCGACCAACAGGCCTTCGCGCTGTGCTTTCTTGCGAGCCAGCTTGCGAGTGCGGCGGATTGCTTCAGCCTTTTCGCGAGCCTTCTTTTCAGATGGTTTTTCGTAGTGGCTACGAAGCTTCATTTCACGGAAGATGCCTTCACGCTGCATCTTTTTCTTAAGCGCTTTAAGCGCCTGATCGACGTTATTATCGCGAACGAGAACCTGCACGCGTTTATCCTTATCTTCGGGCATTCCGGATTACGTATCCGAAATGATACAGATGAAATGATTGATAGCGATGCTTGGCGCATATTTATGTGTCACAAGACACCGTCGCCGCTGATGCGTCGCTTCTTGACGGGGTAACTAGCAGACTGCGTGGAGGCTGTCTACCTCCTTACTTGAGAATCTATGTTAATTTATAGATGGGAAAGGTAGGAATACCTCTGGTGGAACAAGGCGATCCCAGCAGCATTCGCACATTTTCTTCAAATTAGCGCATTGTCATGCAACCTTTTTAAGTAAAAGATAAGTAATAATTGCTTTCAAACTCTACTATAACTTAGAATCTGAAAATTTAAGGAGAAAATACAACCATAACCTGCATATGGTTGAATCTTTCTTATGGTGCTGAAAAAAGTCACAGGAGCTTCTCTTAACGGTGGAAATCAAGGGGAAAATTTGAATGGAATTAGCGTTGAACGCCGTTCGCTATGTCAGCTTTTGCAAATGAGTCGAGTGTGCCCGTTTTACTCGCAAGAGCTGCAATTGAGGGGCCCTCTTCAGATCCACGGAACGGTCTCTGAGAAAACTCGTTACTTTGGTTCTGGAGAAGGGGTTTATGTGTGCAGATGGATCTTGCATAATCAAGGACCACATTTGAGTAGTCAACCAGAAGAAAGAATGACGTAATGTGCCGCTGGCTTGCATACCGTGGAGTTCCAATTTTTATGGAAGAGTTGATTTCAATGCCCAACCATTCTTTGATTGCGCAGAGCCTGCACTGTGCGGAAGCCAAGGTGAATACCAATGGTGATGGCTTTGGGATTGGTTGGTATGGTCACAGGGCAGAGCCGGGGCTTTATCGCGATACCCAGCCTGCGTGGGGTGATGAGAACCTCCTAAGTATTACCAGGCATCTCAAATCCTCTTTGTTCTTTGCTCATGTGCGTGCGTCCACGGGTACCGTGACATCCCGTTCAAACTGTCATCCGTTTGCTGTTGGCAAGTGGATGTTTATGCATAATGGGCAGATTGGGGGGTATGATGATATCCGCCGGCAGATCGAGGGCCTGGTTAATGATGACTTTTATCGATACCGGCAGGGTACAACAGACAGTGAAGCGTTGTTTCTTGCCATGCTGAGTCATGGTCTTGATGTTGATCCTGTGGGAGCTGTGCAACAGGTGTTCACGAAAACACTTGAGATTATGCGTCGAAACGATGTCATTGCTCCATTGCGTGTAGCGATGGCCTTGACTGATGGTGAGCGCCTTTATGCTGTGCGTTGCTCCAGTGATAAGATTGTCCCGAGCCTATATTACCGCATACATAACAGTAATTTGAGCGTTGTTTCCGAACCTTTGGAAAAGGGTGGGCAAGGCTGGTATGAAGTGCCTTGCGGGCATATTATGGTCTATGGCGGTGATAATGCGCCTTGCTTTATTCCTCTGGACATTCCCGAAGAGTTTTGCAAAGTAGCGTAATCGGCATTTTCACTAGGGGTATTGCTTAGGCAAGAAGCCACTCGGATTTTGTCGGTTCTGTTTCTATGATAGGAAGTTTCCTCCCAGCGAGGCACTGCGATAAATTGCAGGACCCAGCTTCGTTTATGTTCTTGAGAGACTCAAGTTCTGGAGGGGTTCCATGCCCTTTTCTTCAGGAGCTTATGATGACGCGGGTTGAAAGCACCAGCGTTGCCAAACCCACAAATGTGTCTGCATGGTGGGGGGAGTCCAATGCAACGCTTATTTTGGGACTGCCGTTGATCGGTGCGCAGCTTGCGCAGATGGCAATCAATGCCACTGATGCATTGATGATCGGCTGGCTTGGTGCAACAGAGCTGGCAGCATCCGTGCTGGCTTTACAATTGTTTTTTTTAACATGGCTCGCAGGGCTGGGATTCCTGCAGGCCGTTATGCCTTTGGCATCCAGAGCCGAAGGTAAAGGTGATGTACGTAGTGTGCGCCGTGCTTCGCGTATGGGCCTATGGATTTCCCTCATTTATACGACTTTTGCGATGGTCGTGCTTTGGAACGGTGAGAGTATATTGCTGGCTCTTGGGCAAGACGCAGAGGTTTCTGCCATTGCAGCGGATTATCTGCGCGTTGTTCAATGGTCGATGTATCCGTCCTTATTTGTGGCGGCGCTACGCAGCTTCCTGACCAGCATCGAACGTTCGCAAATTGTTTTGTGGGCGACCGTGGTAAGTGCTGTGGTCAATGCGCTTTTCGATTATGTGCTGATCTTTGGCTATTTCGGCTTTCCTCAACTTGGCATTCTGGGTGCCGGGATTGCGTCTGTTGTGTCAGCTTTGGCATCCTGTGTAATTTTGATTGCCTATGTGTTTTGGGAGGAGAAATCTCGCAAGTATCACGTGTTTGTCCGCTTCTGGCGGGCTGACTGGCCTGCACTATATGAAATCCTGCGTCTCGGATGGCCTATTTCCCTCACGCTGTTTGCTGAGGTGGGTTTGTTCTCTGCTGCTGCGCTGATGATGGGTTGGATTGGGACGCTGGAGCTTGCAGCCCACGGTATTGCGGTTCAGCTTTCCAGTATTGCGTTTATGATTCCGCTCGGCTTTGCTAATGCTGCTGTTGTGCGTGTTGGCATCGCTGCTGGCCGTGGTGATGCTGATGGTATTACGCGCGCTGGCTGGGTGGCTTTGATTTGGTCCATTGTGATTGGTATTCTCGGTGCAGTGTTATTTGTTGCGATTCCTGACACGCTGATTTCCTTTTATCTGGACAGCAGTAATCCAGATGCAGCTGATGTGATACGCCTTGGTGTACCACTGGTGTTTATCGCTGCCGTTTACATGGTGGTTGATGGCATTCAGGTGGTTGCTGGTGGGGTGCTGCGTGGTCTTTCCGATACGCGAGTGCCGATGGTTATTGCAGTTATCGGGTACTGGTTTATTGGTATACCGCTCTCTTATGTGATGGCGTTCACCTTTAACTGGGGGCCAGAAGGGATCTGGGTTGGCTTGGCCAGCGGTCTCTTTATCACTGGTATCCTGTTGCTGATCCGGTTCCGGAAACGCGATAAACTTGGCTTGGTGAGGTTGGGATAGTTCTGCTCAAACAAACAAAAGCCCCCGAAGATGATCCGATCTTCGGGGGCTTTTCCGTTGTAGAGTTGGTGGGTCACAGTTTTGTGGAGAGGCGGTTGATGTGGCCCATTTTTCGGCCTTCCCGTATTTCTGCTTTGCCGTAAAGGGTCAGGCAAGCGTTCGGCTCCAGCAAAGCTGCTTCCCATGAGTTTACGTCATCACCAATAAGGTTCTCCATGATGACATTATGTGCCCGGGTTGCCATGCCAAGTGGCCAGCCTGCAACTGCGCGGACATGCTGTTCAAACTGAGAAACCGGACAGGCGCCTTCTGTCCAGTGACCAGAGTTGTGAACGCGTGGTGCGATCTCGTTGACTTTCAACTCTGTAGCCTCGCCATTTCTGACGACAAAGAGTTCCACACCCATTACTCCGACATAGTCAAGCGCTACGGCGATGCGAGTCGCCATTTCGATGGCTTCCTGGGTGGTTTGCGCCGGGATGTCTGCCGGGACGTAGGAGGTCTTCAGAATGTGGTTCTTGTGATAGTTGTCTGCTGGGTCGTAGCATTTGACAGTTCCATCTACCCCGCGTGCAACGATAATGGAAATCTCTTTTTCAAACGGAACGATACCTTCGAGGATAGATGGCTGATTGCCGAGCTTGCTCATGGCACCTTTGATATTCTCAGGCTCACAGATCATGATCTGGCCTTTGCCATCATATCCAAATCGGCGTGTTTTCAGTACGCCCTGACCGCCCAGCTCCATGAGAGCGGCTTCCAACTCTGCCTGCGTATCGACCTTTATGAATGGAGCGACCATCGTGGCTGCTTTTTCTGAAAGGAAGGTCTTTTCTGTCAGGCGATCCTGGGAGACTTTCAACGCATGTGGGCCAGGGCGAACCGGAACAAATTGCTCCAGAATGCGGGCTGTCTCACCGGGGACATTCTCGAACTCATAGGTGACGACTGAGACGCTCTTTGCAAACCGGGTGAGCGCCTGTTCGTCTTCGTAGGCAGCAATGGTCTTCTTACCTGCGACCTCAAAAGCAGGGCTGTTTTCATCCGGGCAGTAGATATGACACTTCAGCCCCATCCTGCTGGCAGCTTGTGCGATCATACGGCCAAGCTGGCCTCCACCCAAAATGCCAATCGTGTCGCCAGGACGTAGTGCGGAACCCATTTCGAAAACTTTCCAGATGTTAGGGGCTAGATATTAGGGCAGCTTGAAACAAATGAGGCGCCTGCAAATGGGCGCCTATGATACTCTTATTCTTCCGGATTGACTGGCTTTTCGGCTACAGCCTGACTTTGCTTTTCGCGCCAGTCATCCAGATTGGCGGCGATCTCCGGATTATTGAGTGCCAGTACGGAAGCAGCCAGTAATGCCGCGTTGACAGCACCTGCCCGACCAATTGCAAGGGTGCCGACCGGAATGCCTGCTGGCATTTGAACGATGGAAAGAAGGCTGTCCTGTCCGCTAAGGGCTCGCGACTCAACCGGAACGCCAAACACTGGCAGCGGTGTCATGGACGCGGCCATACCCGGAAGGTGAGCTGCGCCGCCAGCGCCAGCGATGACAACCTTGAAGCCATTGTCTTTTGCGGTTTTGGAAAACTCTATCAGGCGGTCAGGGGTGCGATGGGCTGAGACAATGCGAGCATCATAGGAAACTCCCAGTGCTTCCAGCGTGTCTGCAGCATTTTTCATGGTTGGCCAATCAGATTGGCTTCCCATGATGATAGCGACTTCTGGCTGATCTGTGCGGTTCATAAAACGGGCACCCTTTGAGCGTCTGGAAAGAAAGCGCTAATTATAGAAATAACACGGCGTGTTTCAAGCCAATTACAACAAGAAATACCAATAGTATACGTAGGATAGAGCTCTGCCTCCAATTTAGGCAATAATGTCAGGTAAGAGCTGTGTTTCCAGCACGAGAATCTGGTCTCTTAGCTGGAGTTTTTTCTTCTTCAGGCGTTGCAGCTGAAGAACATCCGCCCGTCCCGTTTCAATGAGCGCTTCAATGGAATGATCAAGATCCCGATGCTCCTGTCGCAACTCAGCGAGCTCGGAACGTTTGCTATCCTGATCAAGATTGTCTTCCGTCATCGTTTTGTCCTCACATGACACATATCAGCCTGTGTGCAACGTGACCCTCCAATGAACATATCAGGTGGGGCGCGTTGTCGCAATTCAACACTCTGCTACAGTATACTGAATGTGCCGCGGTGATGAACAAGAGTCTCTCTATTTTTACAGGAAGTGTTGCTTCATGACATATTTACGCAACGTACATATAGGGCTGTATACCCATCGAAGTTCCCTTTTTAGTGGAATTAAAAACCCCTTAAATTAACTGGGTCATTTATAAGTTCCCTAAGTTTTTCATGAATTACCGATCTCGCGTTGCAGAGGCCCAAAAAAACAGCTAATCATCGTTCGACAACTCGATAAAATGGTGCCATCATCTTCCTGTAACATAGACAATGTAGGAGGATTAAAGCCTATGTCCATCCGTGAGCATTTGACTGAGCTGGAGCGCCGACACGCTATCCTGGAGAGGGAGCTGGAAACAGCCAGGCACCATCCTTCGATAGATGACATCGAACTGAGAAATCTAAAAAGGCAAAAGTTGAAACTTAAGGATGAGATCTCGCGATTGCGAGTGACAGGGTAGCTTCCTCTTACTTAACCGACAAGGAAATGCGTCGCTTTTAGAGGCGCATTTTTTGTATGGGGTCAGTCAAGCTTCTTTGCTTCTTCACGCAGAACCAACTTCTGGATTTTGCCTGTTGAGGTTTTGGAAAGGTCTTTGAAGACTACTGTTCTGGTGATTAGAAGCTTGCCAGATGCTGTTTGCAATAGGTTTCGATATCGCCTTCCGACACACTGTTGTTCTCCTTCAGTTCGACAAATGCAGGAGCAGACTGAGGGAACTCTGTATCGTCATAAAGCATGATAGTCGGCTTTACCGTTGCCAGCTTTAATGCTTCAGTCATGACCTGCAAAAACTCGCGGTCAACAATCACAAGCTTGCTCTCTGCATGGGCTGACTGGAATGCGATGATAGTGGCAGCAAGACGGGCGTTGAATGCATGGAGTATTGCACCAGCCATAGGCACACCGTAATGAATTTCAAGCATGGGCGGTGTGTTGGACAGCATGACGGATACACAATCATTCTTGCCGATACCACGCTGCTTCAGTGCGCTTGCGAGTTTGATGGATCGCTCATAAAACTCCTTACAGGATCGGCGAGCCCTGCCATGAATGATGGCTGTGTGGTTTGGAAAAACTTTTGCGGCTCTCTCCAAAAAACTGAGTAGGCTTAATGGTGTGTAATTTGCATCGGTTTTTGGGAGATCCTTGTTGAAATATGATGTGCCGGGACTATTGTTTTTCATAAAATTCCCCGGACACTCAACTTTGGACAAGAGAACTGCGAAGATCCTTTGAGCTGGCTATCAGGTTTCCAAAGATAGTTACTCGACCCGGTGAAAAACCCGACATTAAGAGGGGTACATATTCTGATATATCTGAGTATGGGCATCGAGGGTAGTTCAGATGACCTGGATGTTAGTCTGATGGCATTTTTGTTATCAGTCTTTCACCTATAAGTATTTTTGATATTTTTGAGGGTTAGTGATGAGATGTTCGGCGAAATCAATTGCGATGGTGGCAGCAGTCGCCTTAGCTTAACGGCAAAGGTGAAATATTATTGCATTTTGAGCAAGACAAACGCTCGCGACAATTTGCAACACCACCGAAGTCTTCCCCGTTTGCCTTTCGATTTGTAATGTAGACCTGTCTGATTAAAGAATAAATCGCGAGCCGATTGATGCGGCAGTGATGAACAAGCAGGGTTTGCATGATCATAGTGACACTAAATCGACAAGGGAAGATCGCCTTATTTTTTGGTGTGGTTTTCTGCGCGATTACGGTGGCTCTGACGGGGTATATTTTAATTCTCGGACAACAGCGATCACAGGATCCGCAGTGGCTTGTGTTGCTGGTGGTATTTCCTATGTTGATCCAGATGTATCGCAATCGCGCAGCTATTTTGAATCACTTCCGCGATCGTTGGTATCTTTGGGCCATATCGACAGCTTTTTGGCTGGTTGTCGGGCTTCAACTCAACTTCGGCCAACTCAATTCAACAGGTACTATGGCAGATCAGCTGCGTACCTACTTTTTCTCGTGGGTCGAAGGGCAGCCACCAAGCTCAGAATACGCAGGCGGTTTGTCAGGTACTTATGATGCGAAGCACGTTCGGTATCGGATTGTTTCACCCGTGCGGGGTGATCTGGATCTGATTTATCCCTCCATTTTCTTTCGTAACCGAATGGCTTGGAAAACAATGCCGAAGGCTGCCTTTGAGGCCAATGGGCCAATCGACATGATCAGGCGCACACTCTACCACGGTTTGGGTGAGCGCGACTGACACCTGTAAATCGTTCAGTAAGACAATGAATTACTGAGTAAGCACATTTTGACTTGAGCTCTGGCTTTATTTCATCACTGCAACAGGTCGGGCCTTAAAGGCCTGATGCGCCATCCCAAATCAGTTTGAGTGCGATAACAAACAGAGCCGCATACGTGATCTTGTAGAACAGCTCTTTGTCAATGTGTTTAACGATCTTGATTCCTGTCAGTGTTGCCAGAGGGGCAAACGGGAGCAGCACAAGAGATGTTGCGGTGTTCCTGGCGTCAAACTGGCCAAGGACAAAGTAAGGCAACACCTTTGAAATATTCACTACAGAGAAGAAGATGACTGCTGTGCCTGCCATGACTGGTGGTGCCAGTCTGAGTGGCAAAACATACATCTGAAAAGGGGCTCCGCCTGCGTGAGCGATGAAACTGGTGACACCAGAAACAGTGCCCCAGAATCCTCCTAAAAATACATTCTGTGGCTTTGGCGGTTTGTTGGCTTTGTTGTTGAACCAATAGTCGAGCACAAAGGTTAAAGCGATTACACCAGTGGCTAGCCTGATGTGGGTCTCAGAGATGTAGGCTGCGGCAAAATAACCAATCAGGGTTCCCGTCAGGCCAGCTGGTATGAGAATAGCCAGTGTTTTCCGGCAAAGAATAGCCCGGTAAGAGAAAAGTCCGACTGCGTCCATAACCAACAGGATCGGAAGGAGTATTCCTGCTGCTTGCACAGGTGGAATTGCCAATGCCATAAGCGGCACACCGACAAGGGCGAGGCCGCCTCCGAATCCTCCCTTTGCCATGCCAACAATGAAAACAGCAGGTATTGCACAGAGGTAGAAGAAGGGATCAGTAATTGGCAGCATGATTTGTTTCCCACAGAGGCGCAGGTAAGTCCTTTTAAATAAGAGGAAACTAAGAAAAGGAGGCTGAAAATTATAGGGTCATCTTCAGTTATAAGTCGATTTTCTAATATAGCAAAACTTGCCTTTAAGTCACTCAGGGCCCAGTCTTGGCCGAACCTGTGGATAGCTACTATGCAGGGGTGCATGGGAGGGGAGCAGCTATGACGAGTCGATACCACGACATCTACGATAGATGGAAAGAAAACAAGGAAGGCTTCTGGGATGAAGCTGCTAAGGCCATTGACTGGTTCTCGCCCTATACGAGGACCTTCGATGCTTCAGAAGGAGCATATGGACGATGGTTTGTCGGTGGAAAATGCAACACTTGCTACAACTGTGTTGACCGCCACGTAGAGCATGGTCGCCCTGGACAGCCTGCGATCATCTACGACAGCGCTGTTACAGGCGAGAAGCGCACCTATTCATACCTGGAAGTGCAGGAGCAAGTGGGAGCTATGGCCGCTCTGCTTCGAAAGAAAGGCGTGGAGAAAGGCACCATGGTGCTGATCTATATGCCCATGATCCCGGAAGCGACGTTTGCAATGCTCGCCTGTGCGCGCCTTGGTGCGATCCACTCTGTTGTCTTTGGTGGTTTTGCCGCTCAAGAGCTTGCTGTTCGTATTGAGGATTGTAAGCCTCGGGCTATCATCAGTGCATCTTGCGGCATTGAGCCAGGGCGCGTTGTTGAATACAAGCCGTTGCTGGATCATGCCATTGAACTTTCCGCCCACAAACCTGATTTCTGTTTTATACAGCAACGCGAGCAACAGGTAGCTGGTCTCACTAAAGGCCGTGATCTTGACCTGGGTGCACTGATGGAAACCGCAGTGGCTGGGAAAATGACCACTGAATGTGTTCCAGTTGCTGCGACAGACCCACTTTATGTGCTCTACACCTCTGGCACGACCGGCCAGCCAAAGGGCGTGGTGCGTGACAATGGTGGTCATATGGTTGCGCTCAAGTGGTCCATGGAGAACCTCTACGGTGTTGATCCGGGGGAAGTTTTCTGGGCCGCGTCTGATGTGGGCTGGGTGGTTGGCCACTCTTACATCGTTTATGCACCGCTGCTTCATGGGGCAGCAACCGTTCTTTATGAGGGAAAGCCGGTTGGAACTCCGGATGCTGGCGCGTTCTGGAGAGTAATCTCGGAGCATTCTGTAGTTTCACTGTTCACTGCGCCGACAGCGTTCCGTGCGATCAAGAAAGAAGATCCGGAAGGTAAAGAGCTGGCGAAGTACAGCATTGCTGGTCTGCGGTCCCTGTTCCTTGCGGGTGAGCGAGCCGATCCAGATACGATTTTATGGGCAGAAAACCTGCTCGGTGTACCAGTCATCGATCACTGGTGGCAGACAGAGACTGGCTGGTGCATTGTTGGTAACCCGCTTGGCCTTGGTAAGCTTCCTGTCAAGCTGGGCAGTTCCACTGTTCCTATGCCAGGATACGATATGCGTGTGCTGGACGACGAAGGTAACAAGCTTGGTGCGGGTGAACTTGGCAATATTGTCGTGAAGTTGCCGCTGCCTCCGGGGTCGCTGCCAACGCTTTGGAATGCCGATGAGCGTTTCAAAGAGGCGTATCTTTCTGAGTTCCCAGGCCATTACAAAACAGCGGATGCCGGCCTTATGGATGATGACGGCTATCTCTTTATTATGGCTCGTACCGATGACATCATCAACGTGGCCGGGCACCGCCTGTCTACCGGAGGCATGGAAGAAGTTCTTTCTGAGCACCCGGATGTGGCTGAGTGTGCCGTAATTGGCATTGCAGATAACCTCAAGGGTCAATTGCCATGCGGGTTTGTGGTTCTGAAGAGCGGTGTTGAAAAGCCGAATGCTGAGATTGAGAAGGAGTTGGTTGCTCTGGTGCGTGAAAAGGTTGGGCCGGTGGCGGCCTTTAAGCTGGCGATTACCGTTGAGCGTCTGCCAAAAACGCGATCCGGCAAAATCCTTCGAGCGACCATGCGGAAAATTGCAGATGGCGAAGAGTTTAAGACGCCAGCGACAATTGATGATCCAGCTATTCTTGAGGAGATTGCTGATGCGATCTCTGTTCGTGGAGTGGCGTCTGTCAGCTAAATTCTAAGGAGCTAAGCAGTTATACTGGAGAAGTGCATCGACATGATTAGACTTTGAGATTAAGGTCGGCGAAATTTCGGCATTGGCAGAGGTAACTTCAAAGTGAAACTAGAGAAGAAAGTTGCGATTGTAACCGGTGGTGCTCAGGGCATCGGTTACGCTATTGCGCAGCGGTTTTTGCAAGATGGCGCCAAAGTCATGCTTTCCGATTCTAATGAGCGTGCCGGAGAAGCGGCTCAGGAAGCTCTATCCGAGTTTGGGCATGTGGCGTTCTGCCATTGTGATGTCAGCGTTCGCCTTGATGTGCGCAATATGGTTGCAAACACTCTGGATGATTTAGGAGATGTTGATGTGCTGGTTAATAATGCCAGCATTACAGCAAGAGGTGATTTTCTTCAACTTCCTGAGGAGGATTTTGACCGGGTTCTCCAGGTTAATTTGAAGGGTGCGTTCCTGTGCTCCCAAGCCGTCGCACGGCACATGGTTGAGAAGGTTGAAGAGGGTGGTTCCGCTGGCTCGATCATCAATATCAGCTGTGCGAACAGTGTCCTGGCGATTCCTGATCATATTCCTTACACGATCTCTAAAGGTGGGTTGAACCAGCTGACACACGTTTCTGCTGTTGCGCTGGCAAAGCATGGAATCCGTGTGAACGGCATTGGGCCGGGCACTATTGATGCCAGGATGTTCAAGGGTGTTGTGCAGGAATCAATCAAGATGGAAACGGTTCTTGCCCGGACGCCGCCTGGCCGTTTGGGTCAACCTGATGAAATAGCCGGGATTGCTGCTTTCCTGGCTTCAGAAGATGCGAGCCATATTTCCGGGCAGACCATTTATGCAGATGGGGCGCGTATGCCACTGAACTATACAGTGGATGAGAGGGAGCCTGAGTAGTCTTCTCAAAGAGAATTGAAAAATCCGCACATTGAATTGCGAGAATTTTTGCTTCATAGCGTGTTTTATGCGTATTCCGGAAAACCGGAACCACTGTTCGGGAATACGCTTTAGCTTGCGTTTTCCTGCAATCTGAGCGCCTCAGAACCAACCTCAAATTGCATTCTGGCGAGTTTTGCATACAGGCCGTTCTGAGCGACCAGCGTGTCATGAGTGCCTTCTTCCACGATCTTACCGCCGTCCATAACAACGATGCGGTCTGCTTTGAGGACAGTAGCCAGGCGGTGCGCGATAATCAGTGTGGTCCGGCCCTCCATAAGCTTGTCGAGTGCTCTTTGAACGATCGTCTCGCTTTCGGCATCCAGTGCGCTGGTGGCTTCGTCCAGCAGCAGAACAGGGGCATCTCTGAGGATGGCCCGTGCGATTGCGATGCGCTGTCGCTGGCCTCCTGAAAGGGTTACTCCACGCTCGCCAATAAGTGTGTCGTAGCCGTCTTTCATGTTGTTGATAAACTCATCAGCCAGTGCCGATTTTGCTGCTTCAACGATTTGCTCTCTGGATGCGACTTCTTTACCGAATGCAATGTTTTCTGCAATTGAGCTGCCGAAAATAGCGATGTCCTGAGGGACCAGAGCGATATGCTTGCGCAGGTTTCGTGGCTCAGCAGAGTTCAACTCGATACCGTCGAGGGTAATTTTACCTGCAACCGGATCATAATACCGCATCAAAAGCTGGAAGAGAGTGGACTTGCCTGCACCGCTCTGGCCGACGATCGCGACTGTTTCGCCTTTTTTGACGGTGAGGCTCAGCCCCTCAAGGACGCCGGATTCTTTTGCTGTCGGATAATGGAAGTTGACATTATCAAACTCGATCTCGCCAATGGCAGGGGAGGGTACGGCAACGGGATTGGCTGGTGCATTGATTTCAGAGCGGACGTGCAACAGTCCTGTAATGCGGTCTGCTGCCCCCGCAGCTTTCGCCAGTTCACCCCATACCTGAGAGAGTTCGCTCATGGCCCCGGCAGAAATGATGGAGTAGATAAGGAACTGCGTGAGCTGACCTCCACTCATGCGGCCTTCAATCACATCCAGAGCGCCGACCCAGAGCACTGCTACGATGCTTGAGGCGATGATCAGAATGATTGCCGCGATCAGGAATGAACGAGCGCGAGTGGCAATGAGCGCAACTTCATAGGTTGTCTCGATATCTCCTGTAAAACGGTCTGAGGCGCTCTTTTCATTGGTGAAAGCCTGAAGTGTGCGAATGGAACCAAGCGCTTCTGTTGCGTAAGCAATTGCATTTGCCAGAGTGGATTGTGCATGGCTGGTTCTGTTGCGAACCGCACGGCCAAAGCCAAGAAGTGGTAAGACAATGAGAGGGATCGCAAGCAGCACAAACAAAGAAAGGCGTGGGCTGGTAATGACCATCAGCGTCGTCGAACCGGCGAACATCAACATGTGTCGCAGGGCTATGGATGCGCTGGCTCCGAAAGCTGACTGAATGAGGGTCGTGTCGGCTGTAAGGCGCGAGATGATCTCACCGGACTTTGTCTTATCGTAAAACGAAGGAGACAGGTATGTGAGATGACGGAATACATCTGACCGCAAATCTGCAACGACCCGCTCACCAATCATCATGACCATGTAGTAACGAAGAGAGCTGGTGAGAGCGAGCAATGTAATTACCAAAATGATGACAATAAAATAGTCATTGATCAAGTTGGGATTGTCCCCGGTAAAACCATAGTCAACCATGTAACGGACGGCTATTGGCATAACAAGAGTGAGGCCAGCTGCGGTCAGCAGGGCAAACGTTGCCAGAACCAGACGGGCCTTGTGCCTTAAAAGATAAGGGAAAAGTGTTGCGAGTGGACGCAAAGTCTTTTCCCGTTTGTTTGAGTCCCGCTGGCTCATGCCACCCCCGGATAAGTGCGAAATTTTCAAAGTTTATCGTATGATTCAGTAGATGCGTTCCGACAGATTTAATTACAAGCACTTTCTAAGGTTTTGTGCGGGCTGTATCCTCTTGTCTCATCGGGTTGGATGAGTTATAGACCCCTTCACAATTGTGCCGTTCTCGAAAAAGTGCGGCTTCTTTCTACCGATGCTTCAGGCAAGCCCAAAGCCCGTCTTTTGATTGAGGTGGCCCAGCCGTTGCTGACAGGACAGTTTAGTCATGAAACAGGACATTCATCCAGATTACCACACCATCACTGTAAAGCTCGTTGATGGTTCCGAATTCACCACCCGCTCCACTTACGGTAAAGAAGGTGACACCCTGCAGCTCGACATCGATCCGAGCTCCCATCCAGCCTGGACTGGTGGTGACCGTCAGCTTATGGACCGTGGCGGTCGCGTGTCCCGCTTCACCAATAAGTTTGGTGGCTTCCTGGGTAAGTAATTGCTCTGAAGTTTGCGAAGCAAAAAACCCGAAGCGTAAGCTTCGGGTTTTTTGTAGGCGTTTGAGAAGTGCGCAGGGTCGCCAAAGCATGTCGTTCTTTTTTGCATTTATGCATAGCGCTCTATCACTTTCGCCGGAGCAAAACTTATAAGCTATTTTAAAACGGTTGTAATTTGAGAGAGCCGGTCTCCCACTGGATTGGAGGTGTTTGCCGCTTGCTCGCGCAGGAGCGCTTCTTTGAGCATACTGTCGACGTGCATGATGCGTCTTTGTAGGCGGAATGAAGTCTCGATCAGCGCTCGAAGTTTCCGGGGCAGGTCTTCCCAGACCGGGTTATGCATTTCTCTGGCCACACTATCAACGCGGATACTGTTTTTTTCATTCTGAGCTTCTGCTTGTACAATCTCACCATCACTGACTGCCCGTTGCAGAAGAAGCCAGGAGGCCAGCTGCATGAGGCGCGCTGTGAGGCGCATGGACTCCGTAGCGTAAGCCAGAGAAGCGGCGGGTCCAAGAACTTTGCTCTGTTTCCTTCCCGGACCACCAAGGTAAGTTGCAGTGTCTTCAATAAGACCCATCCCTTCCCGGAATAGCTCCGTGAAGTTTTGGGAAGACATTAGCCGTTGCGCAAAGTTGAAGGTATTCTCCGGCCCTGTTTTAGTCTTGAATTCACCCATTTTACAATCCCTTCAATGACAGTCTTAGGTTGCTCTTGCTCACGCCCTTAAAATCCCGGTCCGAAACAATTACGGCCCGAAAATTGAGATGTGCCTTTCAGGAAGAATAAAATTGTCTCGATATGGAGCAGGAGATCTTACTTCAATCTGAATGCCGCAAGGCCCTTGCCAGCTCATGGTTGTGAATAGAGTTAATAAGTCGGGGTCGTGTTTTGCTCCGGCGGAAAAAAAGAGCCGCATCGGTGCGGCTCTTAGGTGTTTTAACAGGGAGGCGTAAAGCAAAGTGAATGTTCACTCTGATTCCATATCAAATGGAATAATTAAGTTATAATTTAAAATAGTTAACAATACGTAAAATATAAGTATTAAAACATTTAATCAAATTATAAAACTTGAATACATGCATAAAATATTAAAATGTTGTATTAAACGGTATTTTATTACTTAAATATTCTTTCTGCCGATGAGTTGGTGCTGGATTTAGCTTCGATCTCATTCCTGACGCGTACAATCTCTGCCTTAAGCTGTTCAAGGCGCTCACTTAATTCATGGATTGAAAGATTACTGAGCGGCTCGCCCACGACTATTCCGGCGGCCGCGGGGTGATGTATGCCATCATCATCATCGAATATACCCATTGCGTCTGTGAACTCCTTTTGTTGGCCTTTGGGGCTTTGTTTGTGTCAAAAAAGCGAGAATTCACCTTTGGTAGGGTAGACGGAAAAATACTGCCACCTATTCTTTACCTGATTGAGAAGGTGAGCAAGCAGCAGTTTCGCGTTTGTAAAAATTGAGGTCGCTTATGACAACAGATGATCGTGCTGCAAAAATGAAGGCCGTTGTTATGAATGGTGCCGGCGGTTCAGAAGTCCTTGAAATATCGAAGGTTGATGTTCCCAGACCTGGTGTTGGAGAGGTTCTGATCAAAGTTCACGCCGCGGGTGTAAACCGCCCGGATGTCATTCAGCGGATGGGGTCCTATCCGCCACCTCCAGGGGCTTCTCCTTTGCTGGGACTGGAAGTCTCCGGCGAAATTGTAGAGTTGGGCGAAGGTGTTGCCTCTCACAGTTTAGGGGAGCAGGTTTGTGCGCTGACGCCGGGTGGTGGATATGCGCAATATTGTGTTGCGCCAGCTGCCCATGTTCTGCCTGTGCCTGCGGGGATGTCTATGGAGGAAGCTGCGGGTGTTCCTGAGGCTTTCTATACGGTGTGGTCAAATGTGTTTGACCGTCTGGGACTTCGCTCTGGTGAGAAATTCCTTGTTCATGGTGGGTCCTCCGGGATAGGGACAACGGCCATTCAGTTGGCAAAGGTGTTTGGAGCTGAAGTATTTACAACGGTTGGCTCTGAAGAGAAAGCACATGCGGTTCGTCAGCTCGGCGCGGATTATGTGATCAACTACCACACGACCGACTTTGTGAAAGAGATCGGCAACATTACAGCTAAGCAGGGGGTTGAAGTGATCCTGGATATGGTTGGCGGGGATTACGTTGAGAAGAACTGGATTGTTGCGGCAGTTGAAGGGCGCATCTGCCAGATTGCGACGCTTCATGGTCCTTCGGAAAATGTCAACTTTAGCCGATTAATGATGAAGCGGCTGACGCATACCGGTTCAACGCTTCGACCTCGGACCAACGCGTATAAAGCGCAGCTTGCTAAGGCTCTTCGTGAGAAGGTCTGGCCGTTGCTGGAGACAAACCGGGTCAGGGTGGTTCTGGATAAAGTATTTGATATCAACGATGTAAAGGTCGCACATGACAGGATGGAAGGTTCCGCCCATATCGGCAAGATCATCCTCAGGGTTGCCTAGGGAAAGTGCATGGTCCGGTTTTAAATCCGCACAGATTACCTGAAGACGGTGGAGGCTGGTGTTGATCAGGTTTGCTTTTGGGAAATTGTGAGCGTATAATAATCGCAAGTTTCCCAAAAACTCTTATGGAATTCGGCTTCGCTACCTTTGAATAGGCTGTGGAGCACTCAGGAGGGATTTACACAATGTCCAACGCGCCGCTTATGCCAAAGGCAACAGCCGTATGGTTGGTAGATAACACCGCTCTGGGCTTCGATCAGATTGCTGCGTTTTGTAAGCTGCATCCGCTTGAAGTGAAGGCGATCGCTGATGGTGAAGCTGCTCAGGGCATCAAGGGTATGGACCCTGTTCTGGCAGGACAGCTGACCCGCGAGGAGATTGAAAAAGCTTCAAATAATCCTGGCTACCGTATGAAGATTTTCGAATCCAAAGTGCGTGTTCCGGAGAGTAAGCGCAGAGGGCCTCGTTACACCCCTGTTTCTCGTCGTCAGGATCGTCCAAACGCGGTTTTATGGCTCGTGCGCTATCATCCTGAGCTGCTTGATGCTCAGATCATACGTCTTGTTGGTACAACTAAGCCGACGATTAACGCAATTCGTACCAGAACGCATTGGAACTCTGCGCATCTTAATCCGATGGATCCGGTCACTTTGGGGCTGTGTTCTCAGATTGAGCTGGACATTGAAGTCGAGAAAGCTGCGAAGAACGCTCCTAAGCCTGTGGAAGGTGAAGAGCCGCAGACCCTTCTGTCTGTTGATGAAACAACAAGCGAAGATGCGATGGCTGCTGCGTTTGCAACACCTGCGCCTAAAACCCGTGAAGTTGAAGAGGAAGTGGATGCAGATGCTGTGTTCGCGAACTTCAAATCCACTGGTGACAGCGATGAGGACGATGACGAGCGGTAAGCAAGCTCCTGAAGGTGCATAACTCTAAAAGAGCTGCCCTGCCTTTGTTGGATAACCTGAAAAGCCGCTGTCTGCCGGAGAGCGGCTTTTTTGTGTTTGCGTTGCTATGTACAGCTTTGCGTTATTCTGCGTTTTTTACGTTCTGGCTGCGTTACTGTGTTCCCTGGTGCCATACAGGTTGGGAGCGAAGAATTTCCTGGTGGGACGCTGGTCTCCTCCATAAGGGAAGTTACTCCCCTTGCGGAGATTTGAGGCTATTATGCAGCATCACTTCAATTCCTGATTGATTGGATAACTGCTCTTATGCGTAGATTGTTTGGTGCTGTCTTGGCATTGCTTGTTGCAATCGGCGTGCCGTTTGCCTCTGGCCTGAACCACGAAAACCTTCTGGTGAGGATGCCTGAGGGTTACAAGGTTGCCTCTTCACAGAACAAAAATGGGCTGCTGGCTTATGAGATGATCCAGCGCGGACAGTCCCTCAAGACCTGGAAGGACATGGTGACCGTTCAGATCCACTTTTCCCGCCGAGTACCGATGAAGGTACTGGAGACGCAATATACAAAGGTGAAGAGCCCTATCTGCAAGCAGCAAGACGGGCGTTTGCTGAAAAAGGGGCGCAAGAACGGCTATGAGTTCGGCCTGTTTCTTACCAGCTGCACCACCACGCCTGCTTCCAAAAGTGAGACAGTGTTGACCACGGCAATCCTGGGTAATGATAGCACCTGGTTCGTTATCAAATCCTGGCGCTCGAAGGTAAGCAAGGCGGATATTGCGAACAGGTTGGGTTACCTGTCTGGCGTGAAGGTGGAGTTCGTCCCTGATCAAGTCAGGGACGACATCGTTTTCATGCTTCTGTCCTGAGACGATGATAGTTTTGTTGATTGAAGTCTCACCGCCGCCATGCCGGACGGAGCATAGCGGAGGACCGGTGTCCAGAATGAAAACAGGCGCCTGAGGGATGCTCACGAGCCTGTTTCATTATCCAGTTTTGTCAGCCTCTACCGCTGTGTCAGTTTCAGCTCGATGCGGCGGTTTTTGGCGTTGGCTTCGGTGCTGGTGCCTTTTTCCAGGGGTTGGAACTCGCCGAAGCCGGCGGCGACCAGGCGGTCTGGTTCCACGCCTCTGGCTATGAGGTATTTGACCACCGAGATTGCGCGGGCGGCTGAGAGTTCCCAGTTGTCGCGCAGACGTCCTTTGCCTGAGAGTGGGCGGGCATCAGTGTGACCATCCACGCGCAGGACCCAGTTGATCTCTGGCGGGATTTGTCCTTCAAGTTCCAAAATGGCGCTTGCAAGGATATCCAGCTGGTTTTTACCCTGCGGGTTGATCTCGTCATCCCCGGAGGAGAACAGAACCTCGGACTGGAACACGAAGCGGTCGCCGACAATCTCGATATCGGAACGCTGCGCGAGGATTTCGCGCAGGCGGCCAAAGAAGTCGGAGCGGTACCGTGAGAGTTCCTGCACACGCTGGGCAAGGGCTACATTGAGCCGCTTGCCAAGGTCTGCAATGCGGGTCTGGCTTTCTCTGTCGCGCGTTTCTGAGGCATCCAGTGCATCTTCCAGCACGGCGATCTGGCGACGCAGGGCGCTGATCTGCTGATTGAGCAGTTCTACCTGTGCCAGAGCCTTGTCACTGATCTGCTGTTCGCCTTCCAGCTTTGCGCGCAGGGATGCAAGCGCTCCACCTGCCTCGTCAATCTGACCGGACCGCTCATTCAGCAGCCCCTGAAGACGATCCCGTTCACCAGAGACCTCATTCAGACCCAGTTGCAGGGAGGAGATAGTGGATTCCAGATCTCCAACACTCGATTTTTCCAGTGCCAGCAGCTCTGTAAGCTCCGCGATCTGGTGGTTGAGACGGTTGAGTACCTTGTCCCGTCCAGACAGTTGCTGGCTTAGGAAGAACTGCGCAATCATAAAGATGGAGAGCAGGAAGATGAACACCAGCAGGAGCGCGGACATAGCGTCCACGAAACCCGGCCAGTAATCTTCTGAGCTGTTTTGAGACCTGCGTGTGCGTACACCAGCCATGCTTTATTCCTTCTCCCGCTCCACCTCTGCGGTGAGCGTTTTCAGGAAGCGTTCAATCCGGCGCTGTTGCATGGACTGGGCCTCGGCCCATTCGCGCATCATTTTCTGTTCGGAGCGCACGTGCTGGACAAGGCCCTGAATTCCTTCAGCCAGTTTGCTCATAGCGGCGTTGGAGTTTTCATCCGGCTCGGAAACTTTCTTTTCCATAGACTTGCGCAGTTTATCCAGCGTTATGCGCAGTTCTGCGGCCATATCGGCAGATGTGACGTTGCCCAGCTCACCCGGGTCAATATCCGTCAGGGTAGAGAGCCAGTCTTCCAGTTCCTGATAAAAACGGTTTTGTGCCTGTCCTGCCTGCAGATCAAGGAACCCCAGAACAAGAGAGCCTGTGAGACCGAGCAGGGAGGAGGAGAACGCGATGCCAAGGCCGCTCATCTGTGCGGTGATGCCGGAGACAAGATCTTCAAAGAGCACGTTGGCATCGCCGCCTGTGGCGTTCAGCGTGCTGACGGTGGTTGCCACGGCGCTTACTGTTTGCATCAGACCCCAGAAGGTACCGACCAGACCGAGGAAGATGAGCAGGCGGGTGAGATATCGTGAAATCTCGCGGGATTCATCCAAACGCATGCCGATAGACTCGAGCATGGAGCGCATGGTTGTTGGCGAGATGGTCATGTCGCCTGCTTTGTTGCCAAGCAGGGTTGCCATTGGCGCCAGAAGGATGGGCGGACGGCGCACTTCAAGGCGGGGATCGCCGAGGCGGAAGCCGTTAACCCATGAAACTTCCGGAAAAATTCGCAAAACCTGCCTGAAGGACAGCAAAATACCAAGTATTGCTACGCCTAGGATCAGGCTATTCAATGCGGGGTTTGCCATGAAGGCTGCTGTGATTTGCCCGATCAGGACAAAAGCGATGAAGCCCGCAAGCACCAGAAAAATAATCATGCGCCACAGGTAAACCTGTGGGCTTGACAGACTGTAGGGGTCGTAATCGCGTACCATTATCCTGCGTACATCTAAAGTAAAGCGGCTTCTCTTTGTCTGGTCATACCAACCAAGCAGACCCCGCTTTAAAGTGAATAATGTCTTTAGATAACGCGATTTCTGGTCAATAGGAAACCGCAAATCACTGCGATCTGGCAATAAAAGCCTAAGTTTTTAAATAAGTCGCATTTCCGCACCTTTGATGCCGCGTTTTGGACGGGTTGTTGTCATGGTGGGCATCCCTGAATTTTTGCTGTGGATGAGTTAATCCGCTGAACCTCGAAAGAATTGAACTCATGATCAGAGCACGTGTCCACACCGGCACGCTCGTATTCATGGTGATGCGCACTTCGCGCCCGGGCCGGATCGGGATCGGCCTGCGGGTCTCGCGGGCGGGCCGGATCACAGGGGCGAGTGCAGACCTCCGGCACGTCTTCCTTCGCAGCAACAAAGGCTGCATTGGCTTTGGGCGGGATCACCCTATAGCGGTTCCTGTGCGGTTTGAGCGCGTTTTTTTAGTACCCGGTGGATCGTGCTGTCACTGGCTGTCTTGACGATCTCCAGTTCGACCGCGTGCTTTTCCAACAGGCGCAGGGACCAACGCGCATGGCCCGCAGGTGGCTGGGCGCAGGCCAGCGCAATCAGTTTCGCCTCAGCCTCCCCGTCAAAGATCATCGACGTGGACGGTGTCTGTCTTTTTTTTTGCGTGACATAGCCGCATCCAGACCATCTTCCACAAGCTGCCGACGGGGCGGTGGACTGTCTAAATACTGGTCTCCAATGCCTCCGCAGTCGGCGCGTTATCCCAGCCACCGTGTAGCAGACACATCCGGCATGAGCAAAATCCGCCTGTATCTTCGGGGCCTTCTGCCCGCAAGGGGTGGCATTAGGCAGGGATTGTTATGCCGCGCTGTGATACCCATGCCCATGCAGGCCCATCTGGACGAAATTGCCGAATACGTAAAGCCGGAAGCACATGCAGTGCGCCTGCCGGACCGCGCGGGCTGGCATGTCACAGGCAAGTCGACGGCTCTGGACAACATTAGTCTGATGCCCCTGCCTCCGGGAACCCCCGAGCTTAATTCCGTTGAAAACATCTGGCAATTTATGCGTGATAACTGGCTTTCAAGGCTGGTATTCGAATCCCGTGAAGAGATTGAAACACACCCCTGTCTTTCCAGGCAGGTTATTTGTCGAGGCTGCTTACCAGCCAGCCTCGACATCACCCATCTCCACATAGATGCTCTTGACCTGAGAGTACTGATCCAGCGCCCACTGACCATTTTCACGACCAATACCGGAGTTCTTGAAACCACCAAATGGCATCTCAACCGGGGTAAGGTTGTAGTTGTTGATCCAGCAAGTGCCTGCTTCCAGCTGATCAATCACACGGTAAGCCCGCTGAATGTCCCTGGTGAACACAGCAGCGGCTAAACCAAACACGGTGTTGTTGGCACGACGGATCACATCAGCTTCATCATCAAAGTCCAGTACACACATCACAGGGCCAAAGATCTCTTCGCAAGCAATGCGCATGTCGTCCTGGACTTCAGTGAAGATGGCAGGCTCAACAAATAGCCCGCGACCAAAGCCAGCCACTTGCGGACGTCCGCCACCAGCATAGAGTACAGCCCCTTCACTCTGGCCAATCGCGATATAATTCATCACTTTTTCCAGTTGAGCTTTGGAAACAAGCGGCCCAAGTTGCGTGTCTTCATTCATCGGGTCACCAATGCGAATCTTCCCGGTCCGCTCTTTCAGGCGCTTCAGAAATTCCTCCCTGATGGAGGAATGAACGAAGACGCGTGTGCCGTTGGAGCAGATCTGACCAGTGGAATAGAAATTAGCATTCATCGCCGCAGCAACGGCATTGTCGATGTCACTGTCTTCAAAAATCAGGATCGGAGATTTGCCGCCCAGCTCAAGGCTCATGTGCTTCAGCCGGGAAGCTGCTTTTTCAGCAACCTTCATACCAGTAGCTACCGAACCCGTCAGGGAAACCTTCGCGATTTCGGGATGATCCACCAGTAAGGCTGCCGCTTCACGGTTCGCCTGCACAACGTTGAACACGCCATCCGGCAACCCGGCCTCACGAAAGATCTCGGCAAGCTTCAGCGCAGAAAGGCAAGTCACCTCAGACGGTTTGAAAATCATTGCGTTGCCAGCCGCCAAAGCAGGTGCTGCTTTCCACGCAGCAATCTGGATTGGGTAGTTCCACGCGCCAATGCCAAGGCAAATGCCCAGTGGTTCGCGCTTGGTCAGGGCATAAGAGCTGCCAAGATCGATGTGCTCACCGTTCGAGGTCGCAGCAACGCTTGCGAAGTATTCCAGCGCTTCAGCGCCGGATGCAGCATCGGCCACGAGGGTCTCCTGCAGCGGCTTACCCGTATCAAGCGTTTCCAACTCGGAAAGCTCACGGTTACGCCCACGCATCAGGTCCGCTGCCTTGCGCAAAACGCGAGAGCGCTCAGCAGGGGCCATGGTACGCCAGATCGCAAAACCGGTCCGCGCAGAAGCAACTGCTTTGGAGATAATTGCCGGTGTTGCGGAATGAACCCGCGCAATCACCTCCTGCGTTGCAGGATAAAGGCTCAGAATCTCCTCACCCGTCGTGTCTTCAACGTAAGTGCCGCCAATAAAGTGAGACCCACCAGGCTGCGCACGCAGTGATGCATTTGTAAGGCTATCTGTTTTCGTCATTTATTAATCCAACACTCACCGTTGTTCGTTCTGCCAGTCAGGGTGCACCCACGCCTGCTTATCACTGGCAGGAAGCATGCCTTTCCCGAGAATATGGTCTGCAGCCTTCTCACCAACCATGATGGAAGGTGCATTGAGGTTTCCGTTTGTAATCTGCGGGAAGATGGAACTGTCCGCAACGCGTAAACCGTCAACGCCAATCACGCGGCATTCGCTGTCAACCACAGCAGTTTCGTCATTTGCGTCACCCATCCTGCAGGTGCCGCATGGGTGGAACGCGCTCTCAACATGTTCTTTGATGAAAGCGTTCAGCTGTTCGTCGCTCTGAACATCCTTACCTGGCTGAATTTCCTTGCCGCGGAACGGATCAAACGCCTGCTGGGCAAAAAGCTCACGCGTCAGGCGAATGCACTGGCGGAAGTCTTCCCAGTCCTCTTCATGGCTCATGTAGTTGAACAGCACATCTGGCTTATCCATCGGGTCTGCAGATTGCAGCGTCACCTCACCGCGGGACCTAGAGCGCATCGGCCCTACATGAACCTGATAGCCATGGCCTTCAGCCGCCGCCTGCCCGTCATAGCGAACTGCAAACGGCAGGAAGTGGAACTGAATGTCAGGGTATTTCACACCAGCTCTGGAACGAATAAAGCCGCAGGTCTCAAAATGGTTCGTCGTGCCCAGACCTGATTTCGCCAACTGCCACTGAGCTCCGATCACGCCTTTTGAAAGCAGGTTCCAGTGCTTGTAAAGCGTAATCGGCTGAGTACACGCCTGCTGGATATATAGCTCCAGATGATCCTGCAGGTTCGCACCAACGCCCTTACGGTCAGCAATCACATTAATGCCTACAGCAGACAGAGCAGCTGCATCACCGATGCCGGAGTGCATCAGCAGCTTTGGAGAGTTGATGGAAGACGCAGAAACGACCACTTCGCGGCAGCATTTGACCCGGTGCACCTGCCCGTCCCGCATATACTCAACACCGACAGCCCGCTTGCCTTCCATGAGAATGCGACCGACGTGCGCACCCGAGATGATCTCCAGATTTTTCCGGGCTTTGATCGGCCAGAGATAAGCGTTGGAAGCAGACCAGCGACGGCCATTGTGCACCGTCATCTCCATATCACCAAAGCCTTCCTGACGATAACCGTTGTAATCGTCAGTTTTGGCGTACCCAGCCTCTTCGCCAGCCTGCACAAAGGCATCGTATAGCGGGCTCCAGCGTGTACCGCGAGAGACGTAGAGTGGGCCGGAATTACCGCGCCAGTCTCCATCTGCCTCAGTGTTTTCAAGGCGCTGGAAATAAGGCAGAACGTGCTGGTAGCCCCAGCCTTTCGCCCCCATTTGCTCCCAGGTGTCAAAGTCGCAGGCATTACCACGCACATAGACCATGCCGTTGATGGAGGAAGAGCCGCCAATCACCTTACCTCTGGGTAAAGCAAGCTTGCGCCCGCCCAGATGCGGCTCAGGTGCACTCTCATAGCCCCAGTCGTAACGGGACATGTTCATGGGATAGGACAAGGCAGCGGGCATCTGGATGAACGGACCGATGTCCGAACCGCCAAACTCCAGCAAAACCACCTTGTTTTGGGGATCATCAGAAAGCCGGTTTGCCAGGGCACACCCCGCAGAGCCGGCGCCTACAATAATGAAATCTACAGTCATTGTATTCTCTTGGGCATGAAGCCGTTTCCGGTTATTATTGTTGGGTATCTTTCGTTTCAAAGCTGTCGAAACACTTTTTTACGTAGTCCTGAACCAGCATTGTTGCCGGTGATCCGTCAGGTCGGTTTGTCGTTAGCACACATTGCAGCCACAACCCGTCAATTATCGCTGCAGTGCCTGCCGCAGCCGTGATTGCTGTCTCACGATCCGTGACGCGGTGGTACTCCGCTGTCAGGTTCGAAATCAGCCGGCGATGATAGATCTGAAGCAATCGGCGTGTTCCGGGTTCAGTCCGCGCGACTACATAAAACGCAAACCACGCAGAGATAATGGAGGGCCGGAACTGCTCATCGCTGAAGTTGGTATGGATGATTGCATTAATCCGCTCCATAGGGGTTTTCGTCTTAAGCAAGCGCTTTCGGGATTGCTTGCTCAGGTCCGTCAGCAAAAAGCTCATGGTCGCGTTAAAGACAGCTGCTTTCGAGCCAAAGTAGTGATGCGGCAGGCCCGTCGAAACACCGGCGTTCCTGGCAATATCTGCCATTGTCGTCGCTGCGTAGCCCTTTTCATGGATCGCTTTGATTGTCGCCATAATTATCGAGGTTTTGCGTTCCTCTTCCATTCCGACTTTAGGCATTTGTGCTGAACTCACTTCAGGACTATTTTTATTGAACGATCAATTAATAAAATGCTTCTTAGAGCATTTGGAAGCTTGTGAAAAGTATTGCATTCAGGTTTATCGTAATTAATATCTGCGAGAGAGGTTGCCTTTAGTCCATCGTGTGTTTATTAGCTTTAGGGAATGAAGGGTTTTGAAAATTTAATTGCCGCTTGATTAGTGCTTGAGGTATGTTTTCTACACAGTTACGTGGCTTTATTGAATAAATATATTGGGAGACTTATATGAGTGTTGCTGGTGGCTTGATAAGGAAAATTTTTACTTCGGCTTCAGTATTATTACTAATCAGTGGTTCAGCTCTCGCAGCAGAAGCGGAAGTCTGTAAAACTGTACGCTTCTCCGACGTGGGCTGGACAGACATCACCGCAACCACTGCAACAGCCACGTCTGTACTGGATGCACTTGGTTACGAAACAGACGTAAAAGTACTATCAGTACCAGTCACTTATGCATCTCTCGCCAATAATGATATTGATGTATTCCTTGGCAACTGGATGCCAACAATGGAAGCTGATATCGCGAAATATAGTGAGGCTGGCACCGTTGACACTGTCCAGACCAACCTGACTGGCGCCAAGTATACTTTAGCTGTTCCAAGGTATACCTATGACAAGGGTTTGAAGGACTTTGCTGACATCGAAAAATTCTCTGGAGACCTTGATGGCGAGATCTACGGCATTGAAGCAGGGAATGATGGCAATCGTCTGATCCTTGATATGATCAAGGAAAATGCGTTCGGCCTTAATAAATTTGGCCTCGTCGAGTCATCTGAAGCTGGCATGTTGTCTCAGGTCGCGCGTAAAACCCGCAAGAAGCAGGACATCGTCTTCCTTGGCTGGGCCCCGCACCCTATGAATTCCAATTTTGAGCTGAAGTACCTCACCGGAGGAGATAAGTTCTTTGGTCCGGACTTCGGTGGCGCTGACGTTCTGACCAACACCCGCGCGGGTTACTCTGCTGAGTGTGCGAACATGGGCAGGTTTCTTCAGAACCTCACCTTCTCCCTGCAAATGGAGAACGAGATCATGAACGGCATTCTTAACGACGGTGAAGAGCCAGCTGACGCAGCAAAAGCATGGATCAGGAAGAACCCGGAGTCTCTTAATAAATGGCTGGCTGGCGTCACTACTTTTGACGGCAAAGATGGCCTTGCTGCAGTAAAGGCTGCATTCGGGCTCTAAGGGGCATTTCCCGGGCATAAATTGAGGGGTGGATGCGATACGCTTGCAGTCCGCCCTTAGCGCATAATTCCAGAACACTCCGGCAGCTGGAATAGCCATTGAACAACCGGGCAAACTGGTGCCAGCGCTGATTACAAACTGGTGCCAGCGCTGATTAATTGTATCCTGCCCTACAACCGAAATGACTTTACGCTTTGATATACAATACAAAATCTGAGGTTTTTACGTGGAGTGGCTAACAGAGCATAAATTACCTCTCGGCACATGGGCCAAATGGGGAGTTGACTGGCTCACCGACAATGCAAGTGGCTTTTTTGATGCCATTTCTGTTGCAATCGAATGGCTCATCGACAGTGTACTATGGCTTTTACAAGCCCCTCACCCGGTCGGCATTGTTGTCATTGCCACGGCTTTGGCCTTTGTGGTCAGAAGATCTTTCGTCTTTTCTGCGTTTGTTGCGGTGAGCCTGCTGCTCATCATTAACCAGGGTTATTGGGATGAAACCACAGAAACGCTGGCGCTGATCCTCAGTTCCACCTTCATCTGTATGTTGATTGGTATTCCTTTGGGTGTTTACTCAGCACATCACCCTAAATTTTTCCTATGGGTCCGGCCTGTACTGGATCTGATGCAGACAATTCCTACCTTTGTTTATCTGATCCCCGCACTGATCCTTTTTGGACTTGGAGTAGTCCCTGGCCTGATCTCAACAGTCGTCTTCGCCCTGCCTGCTTCAATTCGTCTGACCCAGATTGGTGTCGCCTCCACGCCTCTGCATCTGCTGGAAGCTGGCGAAGCATTTGGCGCAACCTACTGGCAGAAGCTCTTTAAGATTGAGCTGCCATATGCCCTGCCAAACATTATGGCGGGCCTGACGCAAACCATTATGTTGTCACTGTCCATGGTTGTAATCGCTGCGCTTGTTGGCGCGGACGGCCTGGGTGTGCCAACACTTCGTGCGTTGAACACCGTGAACATCGCAAAGGGATTTGAGGTTGGTATTACAATCGTTCTGGTTGCTATTGTGCTTGACCGTTTCTTCAAAAGCTCAGAAGAAAAGGGCAGCAAAAAATGACCAATCCTGTTGTTTCCTTCAAAAACCTGTCCATCGTCTTCGGAGATAAACCGGATGCTGCCCTGCCCCTGATCGATGCAGGCAAAGACCGCGCTGAAATTCAAAAGCAAAGCGGCCAGCTGGTTGGCGTTGCTAACGCAACCTTTGACATCCAGCAGGGTGAGCTCCTCGTTCTTATGGGGCTGTCAGGCTCTGGCAAATCCACCTTGCTGCGCTCCATCAACGGCCTCAACAAGGTCTGTCGTGGTGAAGTTCTTGTTTCTGATAAGGAGGAACAGGTTAACCCGACCACATGCTCTTCCTCACGCCTGCGCAAACTACGGCGCGAACGGGTTGCTATGGTATTCCAGCAGTTCGGCCTTCTGCCATGGCGTACAGTCCGAGACAACGTTGGCTTTGGCCTTGAGCTCTCCTGCATTCCTAAGACCCGGCGTCTGGAACGTGTCTCAGAGCAGCTGGAACTGGTTGGTCTTGGCGGTTGGGGCGACAAGTACGTGCATGAGCTTTCCGGTGGCATGCAGCAACGTGTCGGTCTGGCGCGCGCATTCGCAACAGAAGCGCCAATCCTGTTGATGGATGAACCGTTTTCTGCGCTCGACCCTCTCATTCGCAGCCATCTGCAGGATGAGCTGCTGGAGTTGCAGGAAAGGCTCCATAAAACCATTGTATTCGTGAGCCACGATCTCGACGAAGCTGCCAAAATAGGCAATCGCATCGCCATAATGGAAGGTGGTCATGTGGTTCAGATCGGCACACCGCAGGAAATTGTGAAGAAACCAGCGGATGAGTACGTCGAATCTTTCGTCGCTCACATGAACCCACTCAATGTTCTGCGCGCTGAAGACATCATGACCCCTCTCTCTCGGATGAGCGCTGATGTAATTGTGAGCGTCGAAGAGATGCCAAAGTGCACAGCTAAGCAGATGATCCGCGAAGTGATTGAAATGAAGCGGCTCAGCGCTGGTCCAATAGCGGTTTATCGCGGAGAGCGTCCAATTGGTATCATTCGAGAACAGGAGATTATGGACTGCTTTGTCTAGCGCCTGTTGAGCATCCTTTTGCATTAACCATAGCAGCCGTCGAACAGATCACTGCCCATGAAAATGGGCGTGAACTCATTGTGTTTACGAAAGAAATTCTCAATCATGTGGGACATTTGTAAACTTCAGGGCCCATCGAATGCGGTTGCTTGCGTTGCGGTCTTTGGGAAATACAAACCATGGCACAACGCTCATTCAGCCCTCAATGAGCCAGTTACTGTCAAACGCATTATCCGCCTACAGCCCGCCATAGTCGATGTCGTCAATCAAAGGAGCAACGCCTGCCGTGTCATGGCCATGACCGGGCAACTGGAGTTCCTCCCTGATCCCGCACAATCCACTAGTTCATTTGAATTCGAAATTTCAAATCCATCCAAATACTGATTAGCAATATTCTGAATCTTATCGATTAATCAAGCCTTTGAGGCCATCACAACTCGTAGATTACCGTCCGCAGTAGCTACAGCAATAGTTGAAACATTCTTTTCAAACCGATCCAGGTCAATAACAAGCGATGGGCCAATGTTTTTTTATTCACCAGCTATTTTCATAACCTGTTCTGCTGTAGCAAGATGTATCACGCCTTCCAATTATTATGTTCGTAGCGGCAAACGCCGACCAAATTTTCTGATTTTGTAAACCCAAAGCCTCGATATATGTGTTCAGCTAAACCGCCGCTTTCAGCTTCGATCACAAAATCAATATTTCCCACGCATTTTTGCACATGCTTAACAGCCGCGGTAACAACCTCTTTGCAAACTCCTTGCTGTCTGAAATCGGGATGGGTTTCAACGTTTTGGAAGCGAGCCCGATATTAATGCCTTCCGCTTTCAAAAGCCGTTGCAGCATACGGCTCCCGGCAAAGGGATAGCTTTGATGCGATTCATCCATCCGCCGCATAGGCTCAGAATGTCCTTCGAGATCGGTTTGGGCAGATAGTAAACGCTGCTGCTTGAGACGCCTGAAGCTTTGGCTTGACGGCTGATGGACAGTTTGTGGTTGCGGTCAATCATTTTTTGGCGCTCAGCAGCCCGGCCTTGGCGAGCGCACCGGACAATAAATCATTTTCCAATGTCAACTCGCCGATCCTGGCATGCAGGTGCCTGATGTCGACCTCCGCTTCAACCTTGCCTTGCTGATCAGCCCCAAACACATCCTCCATGCAAGAAAGTCCCTGATCCTTCCCCCCTTTGATCTGATTGGGATGGACATCAAATTCCTGGGCCAGTTCGCTCAGCGTTTTCTCACCGCGGATTGCAGCTAACGCCACTTTCACCTTAATAGCCGGACTGTGATTGCGTTGGGGACGCCTTGCTATGTTACTCTCCTGTTCGTGGCATATTGCCAGTTTAGGAGCAAATTCCACTTATACTACCTGTTCAGATTTCATGAGCACCTCTGTCTTCGATATTTTGTGTCGCACTTAGTGCGTTCTCATCCTAATGGATAACGGCCTGGAGTTTCGTTTTGGCCATTTTCGAATTGACGCTTATGTGCTTTCGATTATATTTCGAAAATACGCGAATACACGCACAATCGAGTGTAAGCGAAAATTGACGTGTTGCTTCAGACGTAGTTTAATCTTGATCTCTAACAGCACTTTTTAGGGGTGGAGCTGCGCAGGAAAGCAGAACTTGAAAGGGTTCGGGGGAGGTTCGTGAAAAATTGAGAGGTGCGCAGCGTTGGAAAACGGTGCAGTACTTTAAAAGGCTGAGACCTATATTAAGAGATTCAGCTCGACCATCGAGTTGTTTTTTGGAATTACAGTCAGGGATTTAAAGGTACTGCAGTGCAGGCACCGCGTACCGCAGGAAGCAGCCGGGTCGCTTTCTGTTCCGGGAGGGCAACATGCTTGAATTAAGGGGCGTCAGCAAAACTGTTGGCGGTATGGACCATATTCGCGATGTATCACTTCGTCTTGAAAGTGGTTCACTGAACGTATTGTTGGGACCAACACTGTCAGGCAAAACAACGCTTATGCGTTTGATGGCAGGGCTGGACACGTCAACTGCAGGGCAAGTGCTCGCAAACGGACAGGATATGACCGGTGTTTCCGTGCGAAAGCGCGATGTGGCCATGGTCTATCAGCAGTTCATCAACTACCCGACTCTCACGGTTTATGAAAACATTGCCAGCCCGCTGCGCGTGGCCGGAGTGAAAGGGGCTGATGTAGACAAGCAGGTGCGCAAAGCTGCGGACCTGATGAAGCTCACGCCTTATCTGGACAGAACACCGCTGAATCTCTCCGGTGGTCAGCAGCAGCGTACTGCTATTGCGCGAGCACTCGTCAAAGGTGCGCATCTGGTGCTTATGGACGAGCCATTGGCGAACCTGGATTACAAACTACGCGAAGAACTGCGTGACGAGCTGCCGAAGATCTTTTCTGAAAGCGGTGCTGTGTTTGTTTATGCAACAACAGAACCGACAGAAGCTTTGCTGCTTGGTGGGCGTACTGCCACCTTGCATGAAGGGCAGGTTTCTCAGTTTGGTGATACCATTGATGTTTACCGAAATCCTCAGGACATCATCACTGCGCAGACTTTTTCTGACCCTCCGTTGAACCTGCTGGGCCTGACGAAGAGCGGGGGTGAGTTCCGCACGTCAAATGGCACGGTTATTCCGGCATCAGAAGAAGAAAAGCGCCTTCCTGACGGGCATTACAAAGCTGGTTTCCGACCTCATCACCTTTACCTGAATCGCCCGGGTGAAGATGCTGTTTGTCTGCCTGCTGTGGTTGATGTCTCTGAGATTACCGGTTCTGAGAGCTTTATTCACCTGACATGCCTGAACCATCGCTGGGTGGCGCTGGAACATGGTATTCATAACGTCGGCGTGGATGCCATGATTGATGTGTATGTGGATGCCAGGAACTTCATGATTTTTGATGATGAGGGCCGCACTGTCGCATCTTTGATGAAGGCTTCTCACATAGCTGAAACTGCGTAAGGAGGCGAGCATGGCACGTATTGATCTCGACCACATTCGCCATTCTTATCTGCCGAATCCGGCAAGCCCGGGCGATTACGCTTTGAAGGAAGTTAATCTGACCTTTGAAGATGGCGGTGCTTATGCGCTTCTGGGCTCTTCTGGCTGTGGCAAGACAACTCTTTTGAACATCATCTCCGGTTTGCTGACACCGTCTGAGGGGGAGCTGCTGTTTGATGGTAAGTCAGTGACGGAGCTTTCTACAGAGGCGCGTAATATTGCGCAGGTGTTCCAGTTCCCGGTTGTATACGACACTATGTCTGTTTACGACAATCTGGCATTTCCGCTTCGTAACCGCGGTGTTCCGGCAGCTGAAGTTGATCAGAAGGTCCATGAAATTTTGCGGATCATTGATCTGGAAAGCAAGGCAAAGCGCAAGGCGCAGGGTCTGACGGCGGATGAGAAGCAGAAAATCTCTCTGGGCCGTGGTCTGGTGCGTTCTGACACCAACGCGATCCTGTTTGATGAGCCACTGACCGTGATTGACCCGCACATGAAGTGGGTTCTGCGGTCTCAGCTGAAGCATTTGCACAAGCAGTTTGGCTTTACCATGGTTTACGTGACCCACGACCAGACCGAGGCGCTGACCTTCGCGGATAAAGTTGTGGTGATGTATGGCGGTGAAGTTGTGCAGATTGGAACGCCGGATGAGCTGTTCCGCAAACCTCAGCACACATTCGTTGGTTACTTCATCGGCTCTCCGGGCATGAACGTTCTGCCGTGTGAGGTGGATGGTTCCATGGCGCGTATTGGCGAGCACAGTGTGCCGCTGGTGTGCGGTCTCAACCCGAAGAAAGTTGCCCGGAAAACCGAGGTCGGCATTCGTCCCGAGTTTGTGAAACTCGGCGCTGCCGGAGAAGGTCTGCCGTTGAAAGTAAACGCTGTTGAAGACATCGGCCGCTGCCGCATCCTGCGTGGTGAGATGGAAGGTGTTGCTCTGAACGCCATTGTTGGTGAAGGGTTGAGCATTCCGGAAAACCCGACGGCTCTCTTCGATCCGGCGCAGACGAACCTTTATGCCGACAGCTGGCTCGTAAGCGAGGGGGCCTGATCCATGGAAAAGACCGTAAACAACAAAGCCTGGTTCATGGTTTTACCGGTTCTTGTGCTGGTGGCCTTTACCGCTGTTATTCCATTGATGACTGTTGTGAACTACGCGTTTCAGGACAGCTTTGGAAACAATCAGTTCTTCTGGGCCGGGATTGAGTGGTTTCAGGAATTGCTCAGTTCTGAGCGCTTTCACGACGCTTTGGGCCGTAACCTGATTTTCTCATTCACGATCCTGGCAATTGAGATTCCGCTGGGCATTGGCATCGCACTTTGCATGCCTAAGAAAGGCTGGGGAGTTCCGGTTTGTCTGGTGCTGATGGCACTGCCGTTACTCGTACCGTGGAACGTGGTTGGTACCATCTGGCAGGTGTTTGGCCGTGTGGATATTGGTCTGCTGGGTTATTTCCTGAACTCTCTCGGAATCAATTATAACTATACGCAGGACCCCGTTGCTGCATGGGCTACTGTGATTGTCATGGATGTGTGGCACTGGACCAGCCTTGTTGTGCTGCTGTGCTATGCGGGTCTGGTTTCTATTCCCGAAGCTTACTATCAGGCGGCTCGTATTGACGGAGCGTCCCGCTGGGCGGTGTTCCGTTATATCCAGCTGCCAAAGATGCACAGCGTGTTGCTGATTGGGGTTCTGCTGCGCTTCATGGACAGCTTCATGATTTACACCGAGCCGTTTGTTGTTACAGGTGGCGGACCGGGCAACTCCACGACTTTCCTGAGTATCGACCTTGTGAAGATGGCGATAGGTCAGTTTGACCTTGGACCAGCTGCTGCAATGTCACTCGTCTACTTCCTCATTATCCTGCTGTTCTCCTGGGTGTTCTACACCATCATGAACAACGTGGGGACTGAGAAGAAACACTATGCAGGCGAGGAGTAAGAACCATGTCTACGACAACTGGAACAGCAGTCATTGATGGTGCTGCTGCTGGTGGACAAGCTCCACGCAGCCGGACCCGCGCAAAGGCACAGAGAACCGGAAGCCGCTATGCTTTCCTCGTTCCAACTTTGTACATCACGTTTTTGATGTTGCCGATCTACTGGCTCTTTAACATGAGCCTGAAGACCAACCAGGAGATCCTGAGCAAGTTTACCTTGTGGCCGGATGAGCCGACGCTTGCCAATTACATGGTTATTTTCACAGACCCTAGCTGGTACAACGGCTATATCAACTCCATCACTTATGTGGCCCTCAATACGGTTATCTCCGTGGCGGTTGCGTTGCCAGCGGCCTATGCGTTCTCGCGCTATAAGTTTCTGGGTGACAAGCATCTGTTCTTCTGGCTGCTGACGAACCGTATGGCACCGCCTGCCGTGTTTGCGCTGCCGTTCTTCCAGCTTTATTCAGCCTTCGGTCTGATTGACACACACCTTGCTGTGGCTCTGGCGCACTGCCTGTTCAACGTGCCACTGGCTGTGTGGATTTTGGAAGGCTTTATGTCCGGTGTTCCAAAAGAGATTGACGAGACTGCTTACATCGATGGCTACTCTTTCCCGAAATTTTTTGGCAAGATCTTCATGCCTCTGATTGCAAGCGGTATCGGTGTGGCAGCATTCTTCTGCTTCATGTTCTCATGGGTGGAGCTGCTGATTGCCCGCACTCTGACCACCACGGCGGCTAAACCGATTGCGGCGACGATGACCCGTACGGTTTCAGCCTCCGGCATGGACTGGGGTGTGCTCGCGGCAGCAGGCATCCTGACCATTATTCCGGGTGCTCTGGTGATCTACTTCGTACGTAACTACATCGCTAAGGGCTTTGCCCTGGGCCGCGTTTAATCAGGAGGCGATTATGGATTTTTCTTGGATGGCTTGGACGTTGCCAACTGCGATCTTCTTCATCACTATTGGCTTGCTGATCTCCGGTATGGCGGTTTGGGAATGGTTTGTGCCAGGGGGAAGTCCGCGGCACGGGATTTTGAGATTTGAGACAACACGCGGGGACCGTTTGTTTGTCTCGCTGCTGGGCAGTGCGTTTATCTGCCTGTTTTGGCTTGGGTTTGTTAGCGCAAACCTTTGGTGGGCTCTGTTGGTCTGTGTGGCATATGCGTTTTGCGTTTTCCGCTGGGTTTAGGATTGAGCTTTTTTCTTCGCACTGATCACCAGGGGAAATGGCAGTGCAGTAAATATCGTTGGGAGGAATATATATGAGACGTCAGCTTTTAGCGTCCGTTGGCTTTGCGGCCATGATCTGCGCATCCAGCTCTGCTTTTGCAGATATGGAAGCTGCAAAAAAGTGGGTGAATGACGAATTCCAGCCTTCTACTCTTTCCAAAGAAGAGCAAATGAAGGAAATGGACTGGTTCATCAAAGCTGCTGAGCCCTTTAAGGGCATGGAAATCAAAGTGGTTTCCGAGACCATTGCGACCCACGAATATGAAGCGAAGGTTCTTGCAAAAGCATTTACCGAAATTACCGGCATCAAAGTTACTCACGACCTGATTGGTGAAGGTGACGTCGTTGAGAAGCTTCAGACCCAGATGCAGTCTGGTGAGAACATTTACGATGCGTACATCAACGATTCCGATCTGATCGGTACGCACGCTCGTTACAAGCAGGTTCGTAACCTGACTGACTGGATGGCGAACGAAGGTAAAAAAGTAACGCTGCCAACTCTGGACATTGAAGACTTCATCGGTCGTTCGTTCACAACTGGTCCTGATGGCAAGTTGTACCAGCTTCCGACACAGCAGTTCGCGAACCTTTACTGGTTCCGCTATGACTGGTTCACAAACCCGGACATCAAAGCGCAGTTTAAAGCGAAATACGGCTACGAGCTGGGTGTCCCGGTTAACTGGTCTGCCTATGAGGACATCGCTGAGTTCTTCACCAACGACGTGAAAGAAATCAACGGCGAAAAAGTCTATGGCCACATGGACTACGGCAAGAAAGATCCATCCCTGGGCTGGCGCTTTACCGATGCGTGGCTTTCCATGGCGGGTGCCGGCGACAAGGGTATTCCAAACGGTTTGCCGGTTGATGAATGGGGCATTCGCGTAAACGGTTGTTCCCCTGCTGGTTCTTCCGTTGAGCGTGGCGGTGCTACTGATGGTCCTGCAGCGGTTTACTCCATCACCAAGTATATTGAGTGGCTGAAGAAGTACGCTCCGGCTGAAGCGCCTGGGATGGTGTTCTCTGAAGCTGGTCCGGTTCCTGCTCAGGGTTCTGTTGCTCAACAGATCTTCTGGTACACCGCGTTCACCGCAGACATGGTGAAAGAGGGTATTCCGGTTGTGAACGCAGACGGCACTCCTAAGTGGCGTATGGCTCCCTCTCCCAAAGGTGCTTACTGGGAAGAAGGCATGAAGCTGGGTTATCAGGATGCTGGTTCCTGGACTCTGATGAAGTCTACTCCCGAAGATCGTGCAAAAGCTGCGTGGCTGTACGCTCAGTTCACCGTTGCAAAGACGACTTCTTTGAAGAAGTCTCACGTTGGTCTGACCTTCGTGCGTGACAGTGATGTTCGCGATGTATCCTTCACAGAGCGTGCACCTAATCTGGGCGGTCTGGTAGAATTCTACCGTTCTCCAGCCCGCGTACAGTGGACCCCAACCGGCAACAACGTTCCTGACTATCCAAAACTGGCTCAGCTGTGGTGGCAGAACATTGGTGATGCATCCTCAGGCGCGAAAACTCCTCAGGAAGCTCTGACTGCTCTTGCGGCTGCTCAGGACAAAGTTCTGAAGCGTCTTGAGCGTGCTGGTGTTCAGGGCGAGTGTGGTCCTAAGCTCAACGAAGTTAAGGATCGCGATTTCTGGCTGAACCAGCCGGGCGCACCGAAAGCTAAACTGGCTAACGAGAAGCCAACTCCGATCACCGTTGACTACGATGAGCTGATCAAGAGCTGGGCTGATGCTTCTGAATAAACGTTGCTTCACAGGTGTCCATCATCGGAAACAGAGGTCATTTTCGATGAGGCGCTTCCAGGAGTGAACCAAAAATCCGGTGTCGGCAGGCACCGGGTTTTTGTTGGGGGAGGTATCTTGGATGCGGCTCGAACCAAGGTGGTCGTTTCGTCCATGGTTGTGGGGAGCCAGGCAGATCTTGCGATGACCTGGTTGGATTGAAGAAACTGCTGCCGTGAAGTGTCTGCGAATTTATGTTACGCCGGATGGGGAATCTCATTTTAGTGAAGTTGAGATACCGACGCCGAAGGTGTCAGTGCATCCCGATGCTGTGCCATTTGATGTGACTGCCGGCTATCCGGCCTCACAGGCCCGGTTTTCCCACATTCCGACGGGTATGCGACAGGTAGAATGGCATACGGTTCCTGATACGGTTTGACTGTACGTCTTGATGGTTCGGTTGAGTATGAAACCAGTGATGGTCAGGTTCGCGCTGTCAGGGCTGGGAAGTTCGTGTTGATTGAGGATAAGCACGGCAAAGGCCACCTTTTGCGCCATTCGCAAGAGGCTCAGACAACGCTCTGGACCTCCTTGCCAAATGGTCTGGATGAATCGCTATAGGCGGATACCTTTTTCGTTAATTCTGCAGATTGGAATTGTATTTTCCAACTGGCAATTCAAAACCGCCCTGTTAGACTACGTAAAAGCACTGCGGGAAGGTCGTGCTGTTTTGTGATTCATGGGAGTTTTACGTGTCTTCTTCATTTAAGTCATCAGGTCAGGTTTCCTATGAATTGCGCGGTGATGTTGCGGTCATGACCGTGAGCAATGCGCCGGTGAATGCGTTGTCTCTGGCGATCCGGCAGGATTTGGTTGCGCGTATCAAGCAGTTTGAAGAAGACGATGCGGCGAAGGCGGCGGTGATTGTTGGTGCTGGCAAGGTGTTTATTGCGGGGGCGGATATCCGTGAGTTCAAACGTCCGGCTACTGAGCCGCACCTGCCTGATGTAATTGATGGAATCGAAGCCTGCTCCAAGCCCGTGATTGCGGCCATTCATGGTGTTGCGCTGGGTGGTGGGCTTGAGGTTGCGCTGGGCTGTCACTTCCGCGTTGCAGTAAAGGGCGCCAGGGTTGGTTTGCCTGAGGTACATCTGGGTATCATTCCGGGCGCTGGTGGAACGCAGCGCTTGCCACGATTGGCTGGATTCGAGGCGGCGCTGGAGATGATTCCCAGTGGCGTGCAGATTGGGGCGGATGCTGCGAAGGCTGCCGGTATTTTTGATGAGGTGAGCGAGGAAGCTGATGCGGTTGCAGCAGGCCTCGCATTTGCCAGATCTGTGATCGACAATGAAATACCACTGCGCCGGTGTTCTGAGCTGGTTGCTCCAACTGTTAAGCAGCAGGTGTTTGCAGATGCTAAAGCAGCGGTTGCCAGGCGGGCGCGTGGACAGAAGTCGCCAGTGGTATGCGTTGAAGCCATTGAAGTTGCCAGTCAAACCAGCTTTGCAGATGGCATGACGAAAGAGCGGGAGATGTTTATGGAGCTGAAGAACTCAGCTCAGCACCGCGCTTTATCGCATGCCTTCTTTGCGGATCGGGCCCTTGGTAAGATTCCTGAGATTGAAGGCATCGCTCCACGTGAGTTGAAGTCTATCGGTGTGATTGGCGGTGGTACCATGGGCGCTGGCATTGCGACTGGTGCGCTGATGAATGGGCTTTCAGTCACTGTGATTGAGCGCGATGAGGAAGCTCTGAGCCGTGCAAAGGCGACGATTGTCAGGAATGTTGGCGGTGCTGTAAAAAAAGCCAAGCTTTCAGCAGACCAGGAACAGCGTATCTTTGAGGAAGCGCTGACTTTAAGTACGGACTACGCCTCACTCTCTGACGCGGATCTGGTTGTTGAGGCGGTATTTGAAGATATTGAGGTGAAGAAGCAGGTCTTTGAGCGGCTGGATGCAGTTTGTAAGGCTAGCGCCGTTCTGGCAACGAACACCTCATATCTGGACGTGAATGCCATTGCTGGTGTGACCAGGCGCCCGCAAGATGTGATTGGCCTGCACTTCTTTTCCCCAGCCCACATTATGAAGCTGCTGGAAGTGGTGGTTGCAGACAAGACGGCGCCGGATGTGATTGCAACAGGTTTCCAGCTTGGCAAAATCATGCGCAAGGTGGCTGTTCGTGCCGGTGTCTGCGATGGTTTTATCGGCAACCGTATTCTGTCGAGCTATCGTGCTGCTGCTGATGCGATTGTGGTCGATGGTTCGACGCCGTTTGAGGTGGATGAGGTGATGCTGGAGTTCGGTTTCCCGATGGGACCCTATGCAGTGGCCGATCTGGCCGGTCTGGATATCGGCTGGGCAACCCGTAAGCGGAAGACACCAACTCGTGATTCGCGTGAACGATATTTCACATTTGCGGACCGCATGTGTGAGCAAGGCTGGTTTGGGCAGAAAACCTGCAAGGGCTATTACGTTTATGAGGATGGTGCCCGGAAGGGCATGCCAAACCCTGCGGTTCTTGAAATTCTGGCAGAGGAACGCAAAGAAAAACATATCAGCGCACAAAACGTTTCAAAAGAGAAGATCCTTGACCGGTACATTGCAGCGATGGTGAATGAGGCTGCGAAGGTGGTTGAGGAGGGTATTGCTCTACGCCCGCTGGATGTGGATATGACGCTGATCTACGGCTATGGCTTCCCGCGTTGGCGCGGTGGCCCAATGCAGTATGCGGATGAGATCGGTCTGGAGAAAATACTCAATAATATCAAAGCGTATGCACAGGAAGATTCTTACTCCTGGCAGCCTGCAAAGTTGCTTGAGGAGCTGGTTGCCTCTGGCAAAACCTTTGCTGAGCTGAATGTTGAGTGGGGGAATAACTCAGCCGCTAAAAAGCATGAGAACGCTTGATTCTCTATGGTTGCATCGCCATCTTACAGTGGTGTACCCTTGAGGTCGCTCTAAAGCAGCGCACATAGCAACGGCGCTGTTTGGATGTTAATATGCGTATCTTTATACGATAACCGGAACTTACTTTTCGGAGATATGCGCTTTGGAGATGGTGATGCTGAGTTTTCTGGAATATGTAACCGGGCGGGTTATCGCGATATTGTTTGCAATAGCATTCCTTGCATTTATCCTCCTCGTGGTAGGATTCGCCTCCGGCCTGATGTTGGCCGTCATTGCTATTACTATCCCCATTGTAGTCCTGAAAATTCTGTTCGGGAAGAACAAGCCCAAAATCACCTATCATTATGAGCGCAAGGATTAAGAGATCAGGAGTTTTGCCATTATTGTCGCAGTTTTTGGCAATGCCTCCTGTTAGGTTTATTTGTTTCCTTTTGGTGTTACTTGTGATTGCCTATTGAAGTATTGAACAATCATCAGGATTTGGTCATGGTTGGAGTTGAATTACGCAGTGATTACAGCGCTTCTGATTTGAGGGGCCTGGCCCGCAAGTCGCACAACGCAAAGCAGGCCCTTCGATTAATTGCCCTGGCTGGTATTGCCGATGGGTTGGGCCGGAGGGATGCTGCAGCGCTCGGGTTGATGGATCGTCAAACGGTTCTGTCGCAAATTTTAGAGGCGGTTAGAATACACCTATGGTCTGCACACAGTTATCCTGCGAGCGCCATAAACTGACGATAGGCTGGAACGCCTTCCTGTCCCAGTTGCCCTTTACGGATCATGTGAGCCACCTCAATTCCATCCAGCGTAGCCGCAGCAGA
>CANNAV010000014.1 GCA_947502585.1 uncultured Pseudovibrio sp. | reverse complement strand
TGTTCGGTTTCTGCGTTATAGTGCTCAACCATAATCCGAATTGCCGTTTTCATTGATTATGACCTGATCTGAGAATTGTTCTATCGAATCATAACATAAAAACTCCACATATGCGACGCTTACAACTGCCTGCCTGCATACGAATCGTACAGGAATATAACCGCGTAGCAAATGCGGTTCTGCTCGATTCCGGCGACCCTCAGAGAATGAACCCTGCGGCACAGGACGAACTCACAACTGGGATTTAAGCCGCCATGCAATCGGGAAACTTGACATTCCGATGTTCCTGGCGGTAGGTCTGATCCCCCGAAATATCATTGAGGCAATTGAGACTGTCAAACCTTACGGTGCGTAGATGTTTGTAGCGGTGTGCGTGTGAATGGTCGTCTCAACCCATCTAAGCTCACGGAGTTTGCAGCTGCTATTTCCTGCACCTGAGTACAACGGTCACCTGCGGAAAACGTTGAACTCTGATCAGAAACTTGCCTTTTTCCTGACCTCGGCTGTATACCTGTGAAATGTAAGGGCAAAACACCAGAGGATCCAAAGTAAACGCAGACTGCTTTCGTCAGTTTGCGTGGTGTGATGGTGTACTGTCCAAAAGCGGTGGGGAAAGCGTGCAACGCTATATCTGGATCATGGTTGTCGTTATTTGCGTCGCGTTGATCGTGCCCGGGGTGCTCGAGGAACGTTTGCCGGGCGTTGTTGGGGGGCACAAAAATCACTCCTCAAACGAGCTACAGATACCCCCAAAACGTAACACCAGAATTCGCAAATCTCCCAATGGCCACTTCATGGCTGCAATCAGGATCAACGGTCACAAGACACCGGCTCTGATCGATACAGGCTCGGCTCTGCTTGCCATACCGCACAGCATCGCCCGTAAGGCTGGAATAAAGGTGCGCAACGAAGATTTCACTGTCGAAGTGCGCACAGCAAACGGCATCACGTCGGGGGCATCAGCCGCAGTTTCAAATCTCTATCTGGGCCCAATTCATATAAGCAATGTTAAAAGCCTTATCCTTAAAGATGAAGCGCTTTCGCAGGTGCTTTTGGGAATGTCTGCGTTGAACAGGCTTGGCAAAATCACGATAGGAAACAAAGAACTCGTGATTGAACCAGGATAAGTGCAAAAATATACCCTGCTTTCAGCTGCTTTAAGACCGACAACATCCTTTTGTCTTGCTTGTACTGATTTCCATTTCATAGGAGATTGGTATGGAATGAATGACCTTAGGGGAGGCGTGTCTGTGATGGCAGCTCACTTAATACCCCGGCCCCGGGCTTTAATGGCAGGATGTATGGTCCAGGAGCAGGCCTGTGCCTGGGGTCTCAATGCCGGCCGGACAGTCCAGCCCATGAGGGATTTGCGTGTTCCACGCTTCAATCCACTGAGCACTATCGCAAATAGCCGAGTACCGTTTCTTCTGATGTGCATAGGCGAGACGGCACATCAGTTGTGTAAAGGACAATAACAGTGAAGACCATTTTTTCGCCTGATCAGCTGTTGCATGCCCCAACCAAAGAAATCTCTGATGGCACATTGGTACCCGCAAATGAGGTTCCTTTCCGTGCCGAAATTGTTCTGACCCACCTCAAAGAGGCTCAGTTCGGTGAGGTGCTTTTGCCAAAGGAGTTTTCTCTGAATCCGATCCTTAACGTACATGATGCGGATTATGTCACCTTCCTGCAGGATTTCTGGAAGCTTTGGCTGGCTGAAGGGCGCTCAGGAAAAGAGGTCTTTCCGTTCGTCTGGCCTGTGCATGGCCTCAGACATGACATTGTGCCGGATCACATCGACGGAAAACTTGGTTTTTACTCGTTCGATGCAGGCTCCCCCATGGGAGAATACACATGGGTCGCAGCGCGCAAGAGTGCGGAAACCGCTCTGACAGGGGCAGAGCTGATCCTGTCAGGAGACAACTCAGCCTTCGCGCTCTGTCGTCCTCCGGGCCACCATGCACACCGCCGCCTCTATGGTGGCTACTGCTTCCTGAATAACGCAGCGATTGCAGCGCAATACCTGCGAGATCAGGGTGTTGGTAAGGTGACGATCTTTGATGTTGATTACCACCATGGCAATGGCACTCAGGCAATCTTCTATGACCGTTCCGACGTGCAGTTCCTCTCCATCCATGCTGACCCGAAGGTTGAGTTCCCATATTACCTCGGTCACGCAAATGAACGCGGCCTGAAAAAGGGGGCAGGATACAACCACAATTATCCTCTGCCTCACGGTACATCGTGGTCTCAGTGGGAAGAGGTGATGGAGGACGCCTGCCGCTGCATCGTCAAGTTCGCACCGGATGTCATCATCGTCTCTCTGGGCATGGATACCTACGAGAATGACCCGATTTCTCAATTCAGGCTGAAGACTGAGGATTTCACAAAAATAGGCGCCCGTATTGCCAGACTGGGCAAGTCCACCTTGTTTGTGATGGAGGGCGGATACGCTGTTGGGGATCTTGGCATCAACTGTACCAAAGTGCTGAGCGGGTATCTTGATGCTGTGAATGTCGGTTCCTGACCGCCTGATCGCCCTGAAAGCAATGTTTTATGGGGTGAGGGGGAAAGAACTTTCCCCGTCGCTTGCATCTTGCTGCTATACCCCTCTTGAAAGCTGGCCATAATATGCGTACATCCTTGAACTGAAATTTCCTGAAGCGTATTCCCGTAAGGTGGGGAGCGGTTTACGGATATCCACACGCGAGACCACGAGGGATTAAAGCGGCATAGTCAGTCTGACGAAAGGCGGCCACTTTAAGTGATCAAAAAATGCCAGAGCATAATCCAGGAAAAACAAGCCTTTTGTGGTTGTATTGCAATCCGTTCGGGCGCATCGCCAAAGGCGTCTACTGGCTGGCAACTGCGCTTATCATCTGTGTTCTGTCCATCGCTGTGAACATCGCCACAAGTTCGCTTACAAACACTTACGCCACAAACGGCACATCAGACCTCACATTGGCACAGGCCTATAGTGATCTGCTGACGACAAACCCGTTGCTGTATCCGCTGCTGCTCATCGCAAATTTCATGGTGTTTATGCTGGTGATCAAACGGTTACAGGACCGCGGTGTCACTGGCTATGTCGCGCTGACACTCTTTTTGCCGTTCCTGAACCTTCTGGTGCCAATCGTCGTTGGCTTCCTGAAGAGTGAAGAAGGCCCGAACAAATACGGTCCGGCGTCCAACACCCGCCCATTACAACGCAAAAAATAAGTGTTTATGTTGAGACTTTGCGTTGCTATGTGCAGTGAAAATCACGAAAGTGCCGGCAACTCGTGATTGACCATCAGGTGTAGCAAAGCTAAATCTCAACGTATGACCGATACGCTTTCTCCTGCGGTGCAGATCTGCCGCGACCTTATCCGCTGTCCAAGTGTCACCCCAACTGAAGGTGGTGCTCTTACCATACTCGAAAAGCTGCTCGCTGGCGCCGGTTTCGACGTTTCCCGTGTGATGTTTTCTGACGAGAACACACCCGACATCGAGAACCTGTTCGCAACCATAGGCTCCGGCAACCCACACTTCGTGTTTGCTGGCCACACTGACGTGGTGCCGGTTGGGGAGGAAGCAGCCTGGACGCACGGCCCGTTTGACGGAACCATTGCAGATGGCATGCTCCATGGCCGCGGAGCCGCGGATATGAAGGGCGGTGTAGCAGCGTTTGCCGCTGCTTCAATTGATTATGTTAATGCGCATCCAGATGGAATTCCCGGTCAAATTTCTTTCCTGATTACCGGCGATGAAGAAGGACCGGCAATCAATGGCACCGTCAAGCTGCTGGAATGGGCCAAAGAGCAGGGACATGTATTCGATGCCTGCATTGTTGGCGAACCAACTAATCCCGAGGCGCTGGGAGATGCGATCAAGGTTGGCCGTCGCGGGTCTCTTACAGGCACGTTAAATGTCAACGGAACCCAGGGCCACGTTGCCTATCAACACCTTGCGGACAATCCGGTCCCGGGCATGCTCAAACTTCTGAGCGCCGTTGCAGAGGTCAGACTGGACAAAGGCAACGAGCGGTTCCAGCCATCAAATCTTGAAATCACCACTGTTGACGCTGGCAACACTGCGACCAACGTAATTCCGGCCCACGTAATGGCGAAGTTTAATATTCGCTTCAACGATCAATGGTCTGTCAGCTCTTTGAGCAAACACGTCACGAAGCTTCTGAGCGACGCAGCGCCGGAAGGCCTCGACTGGAGCATCGAATTCGCCAGAGAAGCCACTGACAGCTTCCTGACCCACGACGAAGCGCTCATCCGGACCTTGTCCAGTTCCATCAGGGCAGTCACAGGCAACACGCCAGCACTGTCAACCAGCGGAGGAACCTCCGATGCCCGCTTTATCAGGAAATACTGTGCCGTCGTTGAGTTCGGCCTTGTTGGCCAGACCATGCACAAGGTTGATGAACATGTCGCCGTGGCTGACATCGAGCAACTTGCTGATATCTACCTCCGCTTCCTGCAAGATTACTTCCAGCCCTGAAACTTTGAGAGTATTGCGTTTTGGCCTTCCCTGGTATTCAAAAAATCAGGATTTATAGCACTGCGTCCTGGGATGTAGTGATGGATAAAACAGAAGCGATGCAGCGGTTTGATCTGTCCGTGCAAGGATTTTGGCGCTCATTTTACGCATTGCTTATCGTGATACCTCTCGGATTGGCGGGATTACTCACCATTTCACTTCTTTCGGCAGGTAGTACTTTTCTTCAAACCGGAGAGATCTTTACCGAATGGAGAATGGAACCAAATTTTTTGGCAATTGGCTATGCCCTGGCTGTAATTTTACCGGCGCTACATTTGGCCGCATTTGCCTATATTACAGGGCGTTTTTCAAATAGATCAGGTGTTCGGGAAACATACACTGGTTTCATAACTGTTCGGAACTGGGCAACAGTTGTTTTGGCCGGTTTTCGGTCTGCTGGTCGAAGTGCTGATGCGTCTTTCTGGCTCTGTGCAGCTGGGGTTCGTTCTCACGTATGTTGCAATGTTTTTGGATATTGGGATCAATTTCGAGTTGCCCGACTTGTGGCGCCGGCATCTCTTCCGGTTTCCTTCGGACTGATTGCTCTGGAGTATGCTCCTGGAGCGCTTATAGCAATTATACCGACTTTCCTGGTTGGCATAATTGTAGCGTTAGTAATTTAGGGAAGTGCAGGCTGAAAGGATGTTTTGATGGTTCTTGGCCCACAGGAAATTCGTCAGTCCTGCATCGCATCCTGGAGGATCATGAAGGGCGAGACAGAAGCGTTGCAGCAGTTTGATCTGTCGGCTGACGGCTTCTGGCGCTCTTTTCTGGTTATCTTCCTGGTGCTCCCGTTTTACCTGCTGAGCCTGATTTCGGAACATGCCCTGATGGTTGAGCACTTGCCGGCGCAGGGTCAGGAAAACGCTGCGATGGTTACCGGCGGCTTTCAGTTCTTTGTCGGCAAGTTCCTCTCCCTTCTGGCAGACTGGATTACATTCCCGATTTTTGTCGGGTTTCTTTCCGGATCACTGGGGCTGAAACGCAACTACGGACCGTACATCGTCGTCCGTAACTGGAGCACGCTCATCATCCTGCTCCCGCAGACGGCTCTGTACCTGCTTTATATGGCGGGGCTTATCCCTTCAGCACTGCTGATCATGCTGACCTTCCCGATTATCGGATGGGTGCTGTGGTACAGATTCCAGATCGCACGGGTTGCCGGTGGCTGCAGCTTCTCAAACTCGATCGGCCTGGTGGTTCTGGATCTGGTGCTGTCAATCCTGATCGTGGCATCGTTTGACCGCCTCTTTGCATGGCAATGAAAGTTTTTCACGCGCACCTTTAAATTTTCAGTAGCGCTCCCCCTTGTTTCCGCGCACACTTGACCCAGAGGAAATTTGGGAGGGATGGAATGTCAGACCGTCATCTGACTGTGCCTGTAGATGCGCAAAACTCACAACAAAAGCTGGTGATACCGATTGTTCGTCAGGTTACCTTAGCAGATATAACAAGTTCCCTGAAACTAGGGATTATGGACTTTGTGAAAACGCCTGTTATTGGGCTGACCTTTGGCGCCTTCTTTTTCGTCGGAGGGGTACTTGTCACGCTGCTCTCGTTCTGGGTCCACATGAGCTACATCAGCTACCCACTGGCCTGTGGATTCTTGCTGCTCGGCCCGTTTGCTGCTATAGGACTTTATGAAGTCTCCAGGCGTTTGCAAGCGGGTGAAACACCACGCATGAGCAGTGTGCTTACGCTTATGTGGGAACAACGCCGCGGCGAGATTGCGTGGATGGCCTTTGTCGTCATCTTCATCCAGTTCCTGTGGATGTTCAAAGTCCATCTGTTGCTGGCCCTCTTTTTGGGAATGCAGGGGTACGGAACATTTTTACAATTCGCACAAACGATCTTTGAGACCTTTGACGGGCTGCTGTTCCTCATAGCTGGTCATCTTGTCGGAGCGTTTTTCGCCATGCTGCTGTTTGCAGTCAGCGTGGTGTCATTCCCCTTGTTGCTGGATACAGAACTCGACTTCGTGACTGCAATGATCACAAGCTTCAAGGTGGTGACCGGAAGTCCGGTGATTATGGTGGGCTGGGGATTGCTCATTACAGCGATACTGATGGTGTCGATGATTCCTATGTTCGTCGGCTTGCTGGTGACATTGCCAGTGCTCGGCCACACAACGTGGCATCTTTACAAACGGGTGGTCACTTTCGACGAAGTATAGGTCCTGGGTAAACCGGGATGGACGGCCTCCGGTTTACTGGCAGGCTGACGGATACAGGACAGACTCAGAGAGCGTTACGTTTGCTTGAATTCAATCAATCTACAGGAACCCTATTCAATAAAGCGGCTTGAACGCGATCTAGTCTTCTTCATCCGCTGGGGCTTCATCTGCACCAACACTGTTCAAACTGTCCTGATAGGCAAGGAGCGACGCTTCATCTTCTTCTGGAGAGCGGTAGTCGACCTGTGTGAGATAAAGCCCTTCGGGCACGGCAACAGGTCCACACGCCTGCCTGTCACAGGCTTCAAGGGCTGCCTTCAGATCTTCCCTGGTCCAGCGGCCTTCACCCACAAGGCGCAGGCTACCTACCATTGAGCGTACCTGATTGTGCAGGAACGAACGGGAGCTGCACTCAAGGAAGACATGATAGCCTTGGCGATAAACGCAGATGCGCTCCATCGTCTTCCACGGACTCTTCGCCTGACAGCGCGTATGGCGGAAGGTCGTGAAATCATGATGACCCAGAAGTACTTGCGCAGCTTCGTCCATAGCCGCTGCATTCAGCTCCGGCTTTACATGCCATGCCAGTCCAAGGTCGTGGGTCAGTGGCTCAAGGCGATTTGCGATCTTAAAGCGATAATGTCGGCGGATAGCGGAAAACCGGGCATCAAAGCCAAGGCCTGCCTTCTCACAGGCCAGAACAGCAACAGGGTCCGGCTGCGCATGAAAGTTCAGCGCATTCTTCACGGTTTCTGCAGGCCAATCCTTTGATAGATCGAGATGCGCCACCTGCCCGGTCGCATGGACACCAGAATCAGTGCGGCCGGCACCTCCAATGGTGACTGTCTCACCTGTGAAGGACTTGATCGCGCGCTCAATAACACCCTGGGCGGTCGGCCCGTTGTCCTGACGCTGCCAGCCAACAAAGGGGCGTCCGTCATAATCAATGGTAATCTTGTAACGCGGCATTCCGGTTCTTTGCAAAGGTTCAGTCAGCTGGTTGAACCATACAACCAGCTAATTTCTGTTGGGGTGTTTCGCCAGCAAGGAGCATGGTAATCAGGGGCTGTCCTAGCAGGTATAAGCTTGCAAAACTAGGTTTGCAGGCGAGAATGATGAACCTGAAACATGCCTCTGAGTTCCCTTGATAAAACTATATTGAAACCACGGTTGCTGGTTTCTGTCCTTCCGGGAAGTATTGCTCAGGGGCCTGGAATGTCTGGTGTTGTGGAAATACTGCTTTACACTCTGAAACCGGGGCGGTGAATGACGATGCAGGAAAAACCGGATAATTTTTATGAATGTGAAAACTGGCAGTCGGGACCGCGCTCAAAGGCTTTTGAAAGGATTGACAAGTCTTTGAAAGTTGTTGTTCCAATGACAAGTGAAACGATTGAGGCAATCAGGTTGAACGGATAGTCTGTTTGACACTTTTTGTGCTTTATTCGAACTCCTGGAACGGCGTGGCATAGCTTACTTCAACGGGCAGGTCTTCTCGTCCCGCCTGCGTAAAAGGCAATGCCATAAAGATTGGCCCGGCATACGGTCCCTGTACCTTCTTTGCCAGCTCGCTGTCGAAACCAAAGCGGGAGTAGTAATCAGGTGATCCCAACACCAGAACAAGGTCTTCACCCAGTCCTTGCAAGTCGTCCAATGATTCCTGAATGAGTCTGGTGCCAACGCCCTTGTTTTGAGAGGAGGGATCAACGCATACCGGTGCGAGGCAGCTGATTTTCAGGCGGTGCCCTTTCCCCGTTCCCGTAACACGGGAAAACGCGAGATGCCCGAGCAGCCTGCCCTCATCATCCGCTGCAATCCGTTCAAGAACCAACGCTCCGCAAGCACGCAACCGCTCGACCAGACGCCCTTCGTTGCTTTGACCAAAGGCATTGAAGAGTAAAGACAGGATTGCAGGCTCGTCTTTCTTTTCAGGTGTGCGGAGACCAACTCGATCCTCTCCTATCTGGTGGAACTCGGCCATAATGCCTCCGTGTTTTCTTATGTTTCTCAAGAAAAGTTTGCCTGATTAAGACGGATCAGGACACCGTATCTCCGGCACCAGGATAAACGCTTGAAACGACAAGGCAATGATTTTTTCAGGTAGTCAGTGTTCCGACCAAATGTCCTTCCGGGTCATTTGATGCGCCTTTTTAGGCTGTATCAGCCATTACAAGGTAGCTGGTGAATTTCCGCAGTACACCTGGTCCCTGGTTTCACGCGATCTGACTTAGTGTTGTTTTCTGAAATACTCCTGCCGGATTGCAAGGGCGTGAGATGGGCAGAGTACGTGCTATGACACTTCGGGAACGAGCTGCTGCTCTTAAAGAAGAAAACCGGCTCTTTGGAGCCGCATCTTCAGGGGATGGGGGCCTGGCAAGCCTGCCGGTCTACGGGAAATCAAAGACCGGGTATTCGGAAAACCAGGGTTGATCCTGAATGATTTGCTGCCGGAATTTGATTTACGTGAATTGCATATCTGAGTACAAAATATTTCCCAATCCTGTGAATATTCGACAAAAAACTACGCAAACTGGGAAATATACTGGAAATTTACACAGCTTCTTGCCGAAACAGGCATAAATCAGAGAGAACTGTTTTAAAACTTGACCTTCGGTTTCTAATGGATTTCACTTGTAGGGATTTCACGGGTTTATGGAATCCTATTCAAACTGGGGGGGGAATGATGAGAACACTGGCAATCGGCTTATTATGCGCGACAGCGCTGATTGGAAACGTACAGGCGGCGGATAAAGCGACAATTGTTAAGGAGCTGGCTGCAAAAGGCCAGACGCTTGCAGAAGATCAGACTGTCAACTTTTGGGCACTTGATAATCTGTCAGCTATAGACCCTGGAATATCTGAGGGGACCGACGCTTCAGAGGTACAGCGTCAGATTTTTGAAGGACTGTTTACTCAGGATTTTAATGGCAACCTGCGTCCAGCTCTTGCAATTAAAACCAGTGTTTCAGAAGATAAGAAAACGTATACTTTTGATCTGCGCAAAGAAGCGAAGTGGTCGGACGGAAAACCTGTCACAGCTCATGATTTCGTATACGCTTGGCGCCGCGTTGTTGATCCTGCCACCGCCTCGCCTTACTCCTATTATTTTGATATGATGAAGGTTAAGAACGCGGCTGATATCACAAATGGGCTTCAGGAGGTTGAAAAACTTGGCGTCAAAGCAATTGATGACCATACTTTGGAAGTGACACTTTCTACACCAATCCCATATTTTACCAAGATGTTAGTGTCATCGACCACCTATCCGGTCCCTCAATGGGCAATTGAAGAACACGGCGACAGGTGGACAAGAGAAGAAAATCTTGTCGTCAATGGCCCTTATAAAATGACCGCCAATAATTTAGGTGAAGTTTATACTGTTGAGCGCAACGAGACTTATTGGAATAACGAAAACACAATTCTGGACAAAATCAATTTCGTGATTGTTCCAAACATAAACCAGGCTCTGACCAGATTCCTTGCAGGTGAGCTTGATTTTGTAAACATGCCAACTGGCCAGTATCCGCGCCTGAAAAAAGAATACCCGGATCAGGCCCAGGTTCAGCCGCGCTTATGTACCTATTACGTTACCATGAACATGCGCGAGAATGCGCCTGAAGCGCTAAAAGACGTACGTGTAAGAAGGGCGCTTTGGCTGGCCGTTGATCGTGATATCCTCATTGATAATATTTTGCAGGGTGGTCAGATACCAGCTTACAGCTTCACACACATCAAAACGGCTGGATATACGCCTCCCCGGCTGGAAGAAGCGAAATGGTCTCAGGCAAAGCGAGATGAAAAAGCGCGTGAACTGCTGTCAGCCGCCGGCTATGGCCCCGACAATCCGCTGGCATTTGACTATGTCTACAACACTTCCGAAGGCCATAAGCAGATAGCTATCTACCTGCAACAGCAGTGGAAAAATAAACTTGGCGCGAAAATTGCCATCAATAACGTTGAATGGAAAACACTGCTTTCTATTCGTGATGCAGGTGATTTTGAACTTTCACGCAATGCATGGTGCGGTGACTACAACGAAGCATCAACATTCGTAGACCTGTTCCACTCACAATCTACACAGAACGACAGTAAATATAACAATTCTCAGGTTGATGATCTGTTGGAATTGTCAAAAACAAAAGAAGACCCACAGGAATTGTACGCAGAGATTGAAAAGATCGCGGCAGACGAGGGAGCAATGGTCCCGCTCTATCACTATACACGACCTTTCATGCTTAACCCGGCTGTTAAAGGCTGGCCATTTGGCAATGTGCAACAGTTCTGGTACGCGACGGACCTTTACAAAGTAGCCAAATAGTCTCACTTACATGGTATGGGAACCCAGTCTTTGCAGGTTTGACTATACTTGATTTCTGAAATGAAAAAGCCGGGGTGCTTCAGCCCGGCTTTTTTTTGAACACACAAGCTTGTGGTGCCTGAAAAGGGGCGTTACTCCATAGTTCAGGCAGCACGCGGTTTACAAGTGATCAAAATGTTCAGGCGCTTACTCTCCTTCAGCGCCGGATCTTTTTGCCGAGCCTCAATTAAGAACACAGCATTGGCCCTCAAAGTGGCAGACCCAGCTGTTTGAGGTCAGAGCGGAGCTTGTCTGTTTCAGAAAAATGCAATCCCTTCATGCCGATGCCCCGGGCAGCTTCAACGTTCTTCAGTGTATCGTCAATGAAGACGAGGCTGGCTGCCTCAAGCTGGTTTCTATCCAGCAACACGTTGTATATGGCAGCATCTGGCTTCAGGAGTTTCTCATCGCCCGAGATCACAGTATCTACGAAACTGTCTGCAAGGAATGGAAACAGGCGTTTGGCATCCTCATACTTTTCAGTGGAGAAGTTAGTAATGGCATACAAGGAGATGCCCTTGCCCTTAAGCTCTTTCAGGAGTGCGACATTGGCCTCAATTGCACCGGCCAGCATTTCATCCCAGCGTTCGTAATAGGCTTTGATCCATTCTTCATACTGCGGAAACCTGGCAAGTCGTTCAGAGATCGCATCGGCCCAGGGACGGCCTCTGTCCTGCTCCAGGTTCCAGTCGTAAGTGCAGACCTCATTGAGGAAGTGCTGGCGCTCTGATGCGTCCGGGATTAAGTCCCTGTACAGGTTCTCCGGATCCCAGGAGATCAGGACATTGCCAATATCAAACACGACAGCGGTGACCGTTGAGGACATAGGCCTCTCCTTCAGATACAAATAATGAGTGGCCAGTTGTATTGGTTCAGCAGCTGTGATGCAATGCTTGGGATTTCAAAATGGCACCTGCATGAGCAACTGCCTTATGCGTGAGCGGGTATGGCAGCGTGGGGGACATATCACTTTTTGAGATGTAACTGGCAACCCGCTCACCAATACCAAAACCAGAAATGGAGACTTCCACGGGCTCTGCTTCCACCACGTTTTTCAGTACCTGCAAACCTGAATGAATATTCGCCATGAGTTCTTGCTGATGGTGCGTTTTCAGAATTGCTTCAACCAGTGGCCGGGCTTCTTCTTTTGACTGCGGGGCCTTGCCGCCGAACAGATCAGGAAGGAACACGACATACCCTTCTTCTGCGACTTTCGCAGCCTTGAGAATCGCTTCTTCAGTTAGTCCTGCCCAATCGTGAAGCAGCACAAGCGCAGGCAATTTCCTATCTGTCCTGGGCACAATGATGTAGGCTAAATTTCTTTGATGGTATTCCACCAGACGTAGCTCAGCAGCCTGCAAAGAGGAGGGTAGTGCTATTGTAGTTGTAGCTATAATCATGGAAATGCCAGTATCCAGTGAAGCTGGGTGTAATATATATGCAAGCCTTATTATATAACTAAAGTTTATAATTCAACCTGTGCAGATATGTTTATGCAAGCATCCGCCTGATCATGTAGTTATAAGCAAGCAAAAAAGAGACCGCACTTCTCATTTAGGAAAAGTGCGGCTTATACGCTGTGATCAAAACCACTTTGGGGGCGATTACGCCTCGCAAATTGCGCGGGTCTGACGGGCAATCATAGCTTCTTCGTTGGTTGGCATCGCCATGACCTTAACCCTGGAAGAGCCTTTGGAAATTATGATTGCTTCTTTCGCACGGGCCTTGTTGGCTTCTTCGTCGATTTCGACACCGAGGAACTCAAGGCCCTGACAAACACCCGCGCGGGTTTGAGAAGAGTTCTCGCCAATACCGCCGGTGAAGACAATTGCATCCAGACCACCCATGACAGCAACCAGAGCTCCAAGCTCACGCCTGATGCGGTTGTTGTAATAGTCGAGTGCGCGCTTTGCATCAGGGCTGTCAGAGTTTTCCAGGTCACGCATATCCTGCGAGATGCCGGAAAGACCCTTCATGCCGGATTCCTTGTTAAGCAGGTTCGCGACTTCTTTCACGGACATGCCTTTTTCTTCCATCAGGTAGAAGATGACACCTGGATCGATCAGACCGGAACGCGTGCCCATTGCAAGACCGTCAAGCGGAGTAAAGCCCATGGTGGTGGTGACAGATTTGCCGTTTTCGATTGCACACATGGAGGCACCGTTGCCCAGGTGAGCCACCACGACTTTACCGTTTGCCACTTCCGGCGCCACGTTGTGCAGTTCTTCCGCGATGAAGTGGAAGGACTGACCGTGCATACCATAGCGACGAATGCCCTCATCGTAGTATCTGATCGGGATAGCGTAGGCTTCGTTCCGGAATTCCTGTGTGCGGTGGAACGCGGTGTCAAAACACGCAACGTTCGGTTTGCCCGGGAAAGCAGCTTTGGCGCCAGCGATACCGGCAAGATTATGCGGGTTGTGCAAAGGCGCGAGTGGGTTGAATGTTTCAAGTTCCGCAGCAACTTCTTCGGTGACCAGCACAGGTGCAGAGTATTTGGAAGAGCCATGTACGACACGGTGACCGATTGCATCCACTTCCAGTTTAGGGTCGAATTCTTTTAGCAGAGCAAGGATAACCTGCAGCGCCGTATTGTGGTTCTGTGCTTCTTCTTCTGAGAGTGCACGATCCATGATCGTTGCACCTTCAGCAGACGTGCCTTTTACCCAGGCAGATGCACCCAAGCCATCAATCTGGCCGGAAAGCACACTTTCTTCGCCTTTGAACAGCTGGAATTTGATAGAGGAAGATCCGGCGTTCAGTATAAGAATTGTTTCGATTGTCATTGTTGTTTTCTCAGCTATCCCGAAATTACTCTGCTGCTTCTGCCTGATCCTGCTCGCCAACATATGCTGTGCCGTTGTGCAGGTAGTAGTCGTACATGGATGCCAGAGCACAGGAAACGAGACGTGCACGATCATTGTCGGCGCGGCTGGTGAGGATGATTGGCACGCAGGCACCTGTTACGAGACCAGCAGTTTCTGCGTGTGCAAGGAAGGTCAGCTCTTTCACGACCATGTTGCCAGCTTCGAGATTTGGCACGATCAGCACTTCTGCGCGACCTGCAACAACGGATTCGATGCCTTTGGTGCGAGCAGCTTCAAGATTAATTGCGTTATCCATCGCCAGAGGGCCGTCAACGATACCGCCTTTAATCTGGCCCCGCTCAGCCATCTTAGACAACACTGCTGCATCGATGGTGGATGGGATCGCCGGGTTTACGGTCTCAAGAGCGGACAGGATGCCGACTTTTGGTGGCACAATGCCGATTGATCGGGCAACATCGATTGCGTTCTGAGTGATGTCAACTTTTGACATCAGGTCTGGTGCAATGTTGATGGCAGCGTCTGAGACGATGAGCGGCGCTTCACGACCCGGGACATCCATAACGAACGCATGCGACAGGCGCCGTTTGGTACGCAGACCACCTTCGCGCTTGACAACGTGGCGCAGCAGATCGTCTGTATGCAAGTGACCTTTCATGACGGACCGCACGCGGCCCTCATGAACCAGCGCAACGGCTTTTGCAGCCGCAGAATTTTCGTCAGGCGTATCAATCAGCTCATACCCGGAGAGGTCTGCACCGATCTTGTCAGCAGCAGCCTGAATGCGTTTTTCAGGACCACACAGGATCGGGATGATCAGTCCGGCCTTGGCGGCCATGACTGCACCACCGATGGAGTTTGCATCGTCTGGGCAGACAACGGAAGTAGGGATCGCTGGCAGCTGAGATGCTGTTGCTACAAGGCGATCAAAATGCTGATGGCGCTTCATCAGCAGGCCTGGCAGTTCTTCTGCATCGTAAGATATTGACGTAGTCGGTGCTTCAACGCGGGCTTCACCTTCAGCAACCAAAGTGCCGTCATCAACCTTCACGTTCGTCGCAAGGCGGATGATGTTATCTGGCAGTTTTTCCAGAACAGTTACTGTGACGTCGAGGACCTGACCTACTTTCACCTTGTTATGAAAGGAAAGTGTCTGATCACGGTATACACAGCCAGGACCCGGGAGGTAATTGCCAACGACTGCTGAGATCAGAGAAGCGCCCCACATGAACGGCGCGGAAGGGCCATCTTTCTTCTCTATGCCTTCCCACTGCGCATTTGGCAGGTGCAGTGGATTGATGTTGCCAGACGCGTGCGCAAAAACGTAAAGATCATTTGCAGTGCAGATGCGGGAGCGAGTGACGGAATCTCCGACCTGGATTTGGTCATAGGTCCGATTAGTAGCCATTGATAACCTCTTTTCATTTTTCACATATCGCACAGTCCGAACTCAAGAGTAGTGCGACAGGGCTTTTGAGGGGAGGTCTCTGCCATACTATCGCAGTCTGTGAGTTTTCAGCGATATGTGTGTTAAATTCTTCGCCAAGCTTGGGGCGCTTATTCAACATTTGAGCTAACAATTCTATCGGTAAAGATCCCAAAACAGCAGTTTTTGGCGATATGCGAAGTTATGACACATCAGTCTTTAGAATACAGCGTTAAATCTTACGTACTTGTTATTATTACAGCGGCCAGTTGGCGCAGTTGTCTTCAAACTCAACGCATGAGACAATTCTGGGGAGATATATGAAGCTGTCTCGAAGTGAAATCGAAACAAACTTGTCGCTTTCACCCCGGCCTGGTTCAGACACCAGCCGGGACAAGTTGTTCAAGACCGCTCCTAACAAAAATCTATACTCAAATTGCGATGTTGAGATGACGTAATATTGCCCATTTATAAGCATGTCTTTTGAGAATGAAATCCCATCAGGCTGACTGCCCTGAGGCCAGGGTTCTGCGCGCCCGCGGTTCTCCCAACTCCAAACAACCTGAGGTTGATTGTTCCTGATTAATATCATTCCAACTCTGACATCAATGTCCACATCTTCAAACGGCGCCATTTGGTGCTCAATAGCTCTATCGATATCATCTAATCCATTGGTAACATCTTTTGAGCGTGAGACAAGATCGGCTGCTGCTGCTCCTGCCTTACTAACGCGCCTGTCATAAGAAACAGCTGTTGTCAGTTCGACCATCCCGACAAAGAGAAAAGCCAGAATTGGGAAAAGAATCGCAAACTCAATGGACGCGGCACCACTTTTATTCAAGCAGAACAATTTGGTATTATTGCCTATATTCATACGAAACTTCACGAATTTTGCCGATCAGACTTACCGGAAAGGTTCATTTTTAAAAATTTCTGTCGCTACAAGAATGCGGCTGCCACTTTCTGCCTGACCGAAAATTTCTACCATTTTTGAGGTTATCATTGGCCATAAGCAGACGACTTGAACAACAACTACATCACTTGCCTGCCCAGGTTTCCAGTTCTGCTCCATGACAATTTCACCATCCTCAATTATCGGTTTCGGCCCTTGTGGAATATTTCCAAAATCTTTGTAGGACATTACATCAATGAAGATTTTGTCTTCAACGGTCTTTAAGAGGCCCGCCCCATTTTCCAGGACGACATTCTTAAATTGTGTCTCATTGTAGTCTCCAAAAAATACCTGTCCTGTTTTTATCTGCCGAGCAGCTTCAGCCACAGCGTTATCTAATACGGCATCAACCAACATTGAGAGCCCAAGTTCTATAATTGCAAAGAAGATTGTAAATAAGACTGGTGCAACAAGCGCAAATTCAATTGCTGTCACGCCGCGGTAATCTGAAAATAAATTCAGCAGTACTTTACGGTTTGAGGACCTGTTTGCTTTATCGGTCTCTTTGTCTGGCGGAAATTTCATATGGGCCTGCCTGCTATTGACTATTATTTGCCACAGTTCCATTCCGCGCCAACTCATTTCGCAAGCGAATAGAGGCGGCTACGTCCGCCACCATTTTCTTGCTATCCCCCAAACGCAGGACTTCCTGGCAGTCGGGGTTGCAGGAGTAGGTGAAGCGGCTGTTGTTGCGTTGGACGGCGACATAGCCATCCATGTCTGCTGTCACCGTGATCAGCTCTTCGACAACGGGCTCAGAGGCGTCGTTCAGCACAACCAGGTTGGTTGTGCCGTAAGACTTTCCGGTGATCACGATTGTTACGGGGTCATGTATTGTGATATCCGCAATGCTTGGGTTTCCAAGAATGATGGTTTTGGCCGGTTCTTCGAGACGGAAGACTTTCGCCCGGTCGGCAACCACCTCTACATCGGCATGGGCGATTGAAGTCGCAGAAATGCCCGCGATCATCGCAGTAGAGATTACGACAGATGCAATTTTTGGCAAATGATCAAAGACCTGTTCATGCAGCATCCAAAACACGGTAAACCCCACTAAATAATTGTAAAATTATACCAGTATTTGTGAGATAATTTTAGTAAAAGAAAACCTAATTCGCGCAGATTGACGGGCAGATATGCCGATTATGTGCTTTATGGTTAAGCGCGCGTAAACAACGGCTCAGCTTAGCCTCCTCACAGAGGTGAGTTGGCCAAATTCGTTCTCTCCGATGCGTTTGAGAGCTGGCCGAAGCCCTTCATAAGCAACCGTCATGGTGTAACCGTTGGCATGCAGCAAGGTTTCAGAATCAGACATTACACCCACATGCCCTTTCCAGAACATCAAGTCGCCTCGCTGCAGAGCTGGGAGGCCTCCGGAATGGTCAAGTTTCTCACCCAGCACGGCTTCCTGCATATCCGCATCACGCGGGGCATTCACGCCACCTGTCTGCAGTGCAAGTTGAACCAGACCGGAACAATCCAGTCCAAGAGTAGATCGCCCGCCCCACAGATATGGCGTCCCGACCATAGCTTCTGCTGCTTTTACCCAGTCAGTCGCATAATGATCCTGCTCGACTAAGTGTTTTTTGACAATAAATGAGCCGTCAGAGAGCTTCGCGAACTCCAGCCCACGTGTGGTCTCATATTCTGTGACACGAACCAAAGCGCCCATTGAAACCTGCCCCAGTGCCGGGCGTTTCATATCAGCTTCCCGGTAGCGGTAAGTTCGCAGGGCACCCACCCGGTGAGTTGCTTGTTCAAATGGACCTAGTGCGTCCATCGGCAGCCAGCCGACATATCCGTCTGTTTGCAGTTGTCCCCATGACCATCCTTCCTGCGTCCTCTCAAATACGCGAAAAGTCTCGCCGAAGTTCAGTTCGGTATCTATTCCGTATTCAAAGTCTGGTTGGGTGCGCAGCTCGACCCTATCCGTTTTGACAGAGTAGTCTGTCCCTTCGACAAAACGCCCGGATTGTACCTGACCTCGATAATCAGCAGAGGCCAGGTCCGGTCTAACTGGGTGTAAACGACGATCAAGTTGAGCAGTCAAAGGGAGTCCTTTCTAATCAGAATGGCATAGCTGGGAATGAAGATGTTTTGGCTCCTCCTTTCGTTCAGCGCGAAAGGTCCTGAGCTTTCTCTGATACCAGATCACCAAGGCGTTCCAGATAAAGAGCGCCAGCGACTGTACGTGTGACGACTACGTTGCGGCGATCATTTTCATCACGCTTTCTGGATAACAGTTTGTTTGCCCCAAGGGTATCCAGCGCACGCGTAATTGCAGGTTTGGTGACCTCCAGTTTTTGCGCAAGTCCGCGCACGGTGTGTGGAGGAGGCTCAAGATATACAGTTAAAAGAATAGACATTTGGCGAGCAGTCAAATCCTGATCCGCTGCGCGCACCAATTCCAACACTACATCATGCCATAGCTTAAGCGCCTGCGACGGGCGGATCTCTACGGGCATATTTATTCGTCCTAATCCCTATTGCAGGCTAAACCCTAGCCTGCAAATCATTTCGGGACCCTTACCAGATTGAGGTAATGAGTATAGGTGACAGTGCAATTTGCGCCTTGCTTAGCCAAACCGGGTTTTCAACATGTCGAAAAGTGCCCGAATTGCCTGGGCTTCGCCGCCATGCGTCTTGAAGTCTTTCTCAATTGGGGTCCATCCGTAGATATCAAGATGTACCCAGCTTCCGGCGTTTTTAACAAAATTTTGAAGGAACAAAGCTGCAGTGATTGAGCCTGCAAAACCTGCTCCGCTTGTGTTGATATTCGCCAGATCAGCTGTTTTGGAGGTGATGTATTTCCTGTATGGCTTCCAGAGTGGCATGCGCCACAAAGGATCATTTACAGCTTCACTATGAACAGCGATCACTTCAGCCAAATCTTCATCATCTGTATAGTATGGCGGCACATCAGGTCCCAGCGCGGCACGGGCTGCACCTGTTAGCGTTGCCATATCAACAATCAGTTCCGGGCTCTCTTCATCAGCCAATGCAAGCGCATCCGCCAGGACCAAACGGCCTTCAGCATCTGTATTTGCAACTTCTACTGAGAGGCCTTTGCGGCTCGTGAAAATGTCTGAAGGGCGGAAAGAGCGACCCGATATTGCATTTTCAACAGCTGGAATAATCACGCGCAGGCGCATTGGCAGCTTTGCTTTCATGATCATTGCTGCCAGCCCAAGAGCATTTGCCGCGCCGCCCATATCTTTCTTCATAAGGATCATGCCGGCAGCTGGTTTTACGTCCAGACCACCACTGTCGAAGACCACACCTTTGCCAACTAAAGTGATTTTCGGGTCTGTGTCTTTACCCCAGATCGCATCAATTAAACGTGGCGCTCTGTCACTGCCATTGCCTACGGCATGCACAAGCGGAAATTCGTTCTCCAGAACATCTCCCATGATGATTTTGGAGGATCCGCCGTGATCTTCAAAAAGCTGGGAGGCTGCAACGGCAAGTTCTTCCGGCCCCATATCATTTGCAGGGGTATTGATAAGGTCTTTTGCCAGACGTGTACCAGCGATAATTGGCTCCAGCTCCTCCAAAATGCCCTGCTCGCTGACCACGAGCCGGGCTTTTGGAGCAGAGAGTTTCTTGTAGGCATCAAAACGGTAAGCTGTGAGAGAGAAACCGAGAGCAATGCCAGCCGGATCGTCAAAGCCTTTTGAAAGTTCAAACGCACCAGCCGGAAGCATTTTGTTAAGAGCAGCGCCTGTTTCCAAAGCCTCACTCTGGCTTTCACCATATCCGAACAGAATGGTTTTTATCTCGCCTGCTTGATTTGGGACTGCCAGTGTTTCTCCAAAAGCAGCTGTAAATTCCTGCGCTTTTACCCAGGACTTCGTCATGGCATCAGCGGCGTCAAGATGTTCTTCCAATTCGCTGGCGGAGAGCGCTACGACCGGAATTGGATTAATTATTTCATTGGCAGAAATTAAAGGACCGTGCACCGGCAGCTCCATTTAAAAGTTGTTTAAAATTTGTTCCTGTCCTATACGGGCAGCGTTGTGGCAACCTAACGGCGTTACTGGTTCTGCGCAAGACATTCGGTTTACTGCTCCCACATCCGGGAATGGGGCTCACCCATGCCAAATTAACCGGAAATTAGGGATAACATCGGATAATCAAACAATATTTAAAATACTTCCTTGCTGAGGGTTCTATGGCTGTATCTGACTGCGCACACCGCCCCCGGATATCTTCTGGCATTCTAAGAAGGGCAACAGCCGTTTCGCTGCTGCTGGCTTGTGGGCTTGTACTTTCCGGTTGCGTAACCAGGAAGCCGCAAGCGCGGGCATCTGTCTCTCAGATTCAGAAGCTCAAGCCCGGCTCACAAGAGATGCAGCAGGCTCTCGCTTATTGGGGCGCTGTTTATGCCAAGGACCAGAAAACTCCACGCACGATCCTTAATTTTGCAGCAGCCTTGAGAATTGATGGTCAAGGCCAGCAAGCAGAAGCCATTTTGCGACGTGGTGTGATCGCCAATGCTGACAACATCGAGATTGCTGCAAGCTACGGTAAAGTACTGGCTGAAAACGGCAAGTTGCGGGAAGCGCTCAATGTCATTGACAATGCGTTCGACCCGGCTCAGCCAAATTGGAAGATGCTTTCTGCCAAGGCGGCTATTCTGGACCAACTCGGTGAGAAAAAGCAGGCGCGCTCAACCTACCAGCAGGCGCTGAAGCTCTCACCAAATGAGCCATCGGTTTTGAATAACCTGGGAATGTCCTACTTGCTGGGAGGTGACCTGCAAAACGCAGAGGCAACTTTACGAGCAGCACTGGATACGGGGAAAGCCGGCAGCCAGGTGCGCCAGAACCTTGCCTTGACCCTAGGACTGCAAGGCCGCTTTGACGAAGCCGTTCGCGTTGCACAATCCGACATCGACCCACGCCAGGCCGCCGGAAATGTTGCATATCTGAAGACGATGCTGGGCAAGGCGTGACGGGTTAGTACAGCTGCGTTCATGTGCATTCACGCCTCATGCCGCAGCTCCTCATTTTCATGCGGGTTCCTATCCGAAAACAGGAGCCACTTTAGCGAATGCGCTTTAGAATGTTTGCATAACCTGAATTGCAGCCGGTGCGATAATTACGATAAACAAGACAGGCATGAAGAATAACATCATAGGAACAGTTAATTTAGGTGGTAATCCCGCAGCTTTCCGTTCCGCTTCCTGCATACGAGCTTGCCGGTTCTCATCTGACAGAACTCTGAGAGCACTGCCGATTGGCGTCCCATATTTTTCAGCCTGTGCGAGCGCGATAACAACATTCTTCACACCGTCGAGGCCAGTTCTTTCCGCCAGATTTTGATAGGCTTTCCTTCGTTCATCCAAATAAGAAAGCTCAGCATTAGCCAGAACAAGTTCTTCAGCCAGTGCAGCAGACTGAACTCCAATCTCTTCTGCAACTTTCTTAAACGCAGCTTCAATCGACATACCAGACTCGACACAGATGAGCATTAAATCCATTGCGTCTGGCCACGCTAAGCGAATAGTTTCTTGCCGTTTCGAAATTTGATTCTGAATAAAAATACCTGGCGCATAGAAGCCAATCGCGGAGGCTATCAAGCTAATGAAAATCACACCAAAAAACGAAATGTCCGATTTTAAGATGACCTTTAGGCAAGTAAAGGTAAGAACAAAAAAGCCAATGGGCAATATAACCTGTAGAAAGAGATATGAATAGAGGGGTGCAGATCCTCTATAGCCCGCCATTTTGAGTTTTTTTATTATAATATCGCTCAATAAAATATTTTTCAAATTATATTTATCGACAAAATTTCGCACACTCTCTTTGGGATTATTGCGAAGTGAAGTGCGTTCGACTTCTTTGCTATTGGCCAGGCGATTACGTTCACGTGACCTAATTTTGTCTCTCTCAAGAGCAACCGATTTCATACGGGATTTTAGTTCATCGCGTTCAAACAGAGGTAACAGGAGCGTGTAGGCTGTTCCTGACACCGCAAGCAATGTGAGAATGACTACAAACAAGTTGTTATTTCCAAGATCCGCAATTGCCATCTCCAGGCTCCTATATCTTAAAATCAATCATTTTCCGCATGACCAGGATCCCAAGAGACATCCAAAATAAGCTAATAGCGATGAGAATTAAGCCAATATCGGTCTCCACGAGCAAACGAATGTATCCTGGAGCAACAAAGTACAACATAATCGCCACAGCGAAAGGAAGAGAGCCTATGATCGCCGCCGATGATTTTGCTTCCTGGCTGACAGCCCGGATTTTCCCTTTCATCTCTTTGCGTTGACGCAGCGTCTTTGAGAGATTACCGAGTGCCCCTGAGAGGCTTCCACCAGCTTGCGCCTGAATGGTGATGACAATTGCCAGGAAGTTTGTTTCCTGTAGCGGCACTCTTTTCGGCATGTTCTGGATTGCTTCTGCCAGCGGCATACCCATTTGCATTTTGTCTAATACCAATGAAAATTCTGATCCGACCGGTTCTTTCGCTTCAGAGGCAGCAACATACATGCAATCTCCCAATGGCATACCTGATGTAATACCGCGGACTATGATATCAACGGCATTTGGGAACTCATCAAGGAACTGGTTGAAGCGCTTTTTACGTCTTCTGGAAACATATAATCTGGGTAACGCAAACAGTCCTACAACGAAAAGTGCTATTGAGATCCATAAAGACTGTCCAAAGAAAAGGCTTAGAGCAAAGACAATGCAACCAGACACTACTGAGATGAAATAGAATTTTGGCTTCGACCAGGAAAGACCTGCTTGCCCGATCCAATCGGTAAAAATTGGTTTATCTGCATTCTTTTTCTTGGCAGCTTGCGCTGCCTCCATGGCACTGAGCTGATCCTGGACGGATTTCCTGCGAGCTGTGACATCGATCTTCAGAGACCGCCTATTTTGGAGTGTTCCATTCTTCCGAACGAGCCCCTCTTTTCGTTTCCCAAGTTTGTCTTTGGAAAACAGAGGCATCAAGAGCGTGAATGTGACTCCTACTACACTCACCATAATCAGGGCTGTGATCAGATAATCAGTAAGCGGAGAAGTCAGAAAGCTACTTAAGTCATCCATGTAACCCTCCGGAAATGTCTGAAGCATCCAGTGCGCGAGCCAGTCGCTCTTCCTCATTGAAGTATCTTGCTCTGTCCCAGAAGAGTGGGCGGCCTATTCCAGTGGAGCGGTGTTGGCCTACGATTTTGCCATTCGCATCTTCTCCCGTGATGTCATAGGTGAAGAGATCCTGCGTCGTAATTACATCACCTTCCATACCTACAACCTCAGTGATGTGGGTAATTCTGCGCGAGCCATCTCTCAGGCGTGCGGCCTGAATGATGACATCAATCGAACCAACAATGATTTCACGCACTGTTCTGGAGGGAAGAGAAAAACCACCAAGTGCAATCATGGATTCAATACGCTTCAAGCACTCACGTGGAGAGTTGGAGTGGATCGTACCCATTGAGCCATCGTGACCAGTGTTCATAGCCTGAAGCAAATCAAATACTTCCGGGCCGCGTACTTCCCCCACGATGATGCGCTCAGGGCGCATACGCAAGCAGTTTTTCACGAGATCGCGCATTGTAATCTCGCCCTCACCTTCCAGATTTGGAGGTCTGGTTTCCAATCTTACGACGTGTGGCTGCTGAAGCTGAAGTTCTGCACTATCTTCGCAGGTGATAATGCGCTCAGTGCTGCCAATGTAGCGCGTTAAACAGTTCAGAAGTGTGGTCTTACCCGAGCCAGTACCACCAGAAATAACCGTGTTGCATTGGACCCGGCCGATGATCTCCAGGATCTCGGCGCCTTCCCGTGAAATCGAACCAAAGTTCACAAGTTGATCAAGAGTTAGCTTGTCTTTCTTAAACTTACGAATTGTCAGCGCAGGTCCATCCAGAGATAACGGCGGAGCAATCACGTTTACACGAGAACCATCAGGAAGACGCGCATCACATATCGGGCTGGCTTCATCTACACGACGACCAACCTGAGCAACAATCCGTTGACAGATGTTCATCAGCTGGCGGTCGTCGCGAAACCGGATATTTGTATGCTCTACCATCCCGGCTGTTTCGATGTAGATGTTATGTGCTCCATTCACCATTATATCCGCAATATCATCACGTGCTAATAGTGGTTCCAGCGGCCCATAGCCCAATACATCGTTGCAGATGTCTTCGAGCAGATCTTCCTGCTCAGCAATCGACATGACAAGATTTTTGAGCGCGATGATATCATTGACGACATCCCTGATTTCGTCGTGTGCATCTTCCTGATCCAGCCGGCTCAGCTGTGAAAGGTCAATTGCCTCTACCAACGCATTGAAAATAGATGCCTTTGTCGCGTAGTACTCCTGATTCTTTTTGGTGGCCGGCGCTGTCTCTCCGGGCTTGTCCTGTTTCATGCCTGAAACAGGCGGCTGAGGCTTTATGGTGCCTGGCGTATCATTAACAGCAGGCTTTATTGCCTGTTGCTGTATTGATGGGCTTACAGGTGCAGACTTTGGTTTTTTAAGTCCAATTTCACCGTTACCACGTCTACCAAACATATTCTTCCGCCTTTGAAATCAGCACAAAATCAACCAGAGGACTATTTGCGGACTTTTTTAATAAGAGATGCGATGAGCGACTTGCTTTTTGTATATGTTTCAGGCTTGCCTGTGACTTTTGCTGCAATCTCTTCAAACAAACCGGCAACAGCATGCCTGCTATCAAATTCTGCAATCATCTGACCATTATTGGATGCCGTACCAAACAACGCCGGTTCAAATGGCATTGCAGCCAAAGAAACAACATCAAGGGCGCTGCTAAACTCATTGGGCTTAATTTCCGGACGCTTAGGAATGCCAACTTTATTCAGAACCAAATATGGTCTTGTGTCGTTTGGCCGAAGTTGACTAATGCTATCGACAAGGTTTTTTGCATTTCGAAGGTTTGCTAAGTCAGGCTCTGCTACGATCAGGACTTCATCTGCGTGTGCCAGGATATGCCGAACCCAGCTGTTCCATGTATGCGGCAAATCAAGAACAACAGTTGGTGTACCTTTCCGCATAACTTCAATAACCTGATCAAACTTATCAGTGTCAAAGTCATAAGTTTGATCAAGCGTTGCCGGTGCAGCCAGCAGGCTCAGACGATCATTACATTTGGAGAGTAAGCGATCCAGAAGCGTGTCATCCAGGCGCTCGGGTGAGGCAATCGCATCCAGTATGCCTTGCAACGGGTCTTGATTAAAATCCAGACCAGCCGTTCCAAAAGGGAGGTCGAGATCAGCTATGGCAACATCATTGTCCAGTTTTTCTGCAATTGACCATGACAGATTGTGTGCAACTGACGATGCACCGCATCCACCTTTAGCGCCGATCACAGCCACGGTTCGCCCGAATGGTTCGGCATTGGTATTCTCATAAAACTGGCCAATAGTGTTGACCAGCTGAGGGACATCAACTGGTCCGACAATGTACTCGCCAACGCCTCTGCTTATGAGCGTTCTATATAAATTAACATCGTTTATACGCCCAATAACAAGAACATTGGTCCCCGCATCACAGCACTCAGCCAGCCGATCTAACTCAGCGATGATTTCTTTTGGATCAGACAAAGTTTCAACGATCAGGAAGTTAGGCGTCGCAGCACTTTCAAATGTTTCTATAGCTGCAGGGATACCACCTTGTCGCACCATCGTGTGTGTCTTCGACATCCGACGATCCAGGCACGCATTCTGAATCGTCTCCGATGTTCTCGAATCTACACAAAATGCCTGAACAGAGATCCGCGGAATATTTACGAGCTGAAAGTCAGCGGAAGAAAACTGACCTGCCGTTTCCTGCTGAAAAGAGGTATCTGAATCGAACTGTGCCAAATCGCTCATAGTTTATCCCACTAGTTCTGCGCCACGGACGATACGCTTGTCCCGACACCGGTTTCATACTGGCCTGGTGTCAGCTCTCCAGAGCGGTTTTTTGCCAAAATCTCATTGGTTCTTGCAGGATCATTCGGTCCCAATGGACGTGGTCGTAACAGATCTGCCGGATTATCGACCATCGCGGCGAGGTTCGCCTGAGTAGCACACCCGAAGTTGTGATAGTCCGTGTTTTGATCATTGCTCTTCATCGCATAGGGCCAATTGCCGCAATCGCTTACAACCCCTTTAACACGCATGAATGAAAGACGGACTGGCGCTGATGCCCCCATATCAGATACCGCGTAGCTCCTCATGACAATATGTTCAGAAGCTACCCCACCCTTTTTCAGTGCAGTGCGGATCTGAGGCGAGACCGCTTTTACTGCAGCTTCATTCCCGGAACCTGAAGGGACCAGTATCTCAACAAATCCATTTCCATCAATGTCCGCCTGTTTACCAAACGCAGCGACTGCCGTTTTCATAGAGCCGTTCAGATTGCGCATCTCGCCAGCTACGGGAATGTCAAAATTTTCAGGTGCCTCTGTAATGACAATAGGGTGTCGTTTCCGATAGTCAAAATCTGCAATAGACTGATGTTCAACATATGATGTTTGTGACTGACATGCTCCAAGCATAGCTACAGTGCCGAGCACTACTGAAGTTTCTTTCAATATGGTCGCACATTTCAAAGTGGATGACAGCAGGATACTCATTTCACTTGTCCTCACTCGTAAATGTAGCCAATTTTGCCATGATAATTTCCCTTCACAGGTGCATCTGTCGCCCTGTAAATCCGGCTCAATTGATTTAGAAAGATTGTTGACTGATCGTCTGGCGCTGCAAAGTTTTCATCAGGGCGAACAACCTGGGAACGTGCGATAGGCCTCACCACATATGGCGTTACGAAGATTACCAGTTCTGTCTGCCTGTTGATATAATCACGGCTCTTAAACATTGTACCAAGGATAGGTATATCCTTTAACCTAGGTATCCCATCAATTTCCTGACCATAATTATGCTTCAGGAGACCTGCCATTACCAGGGTTCCTCCGGAAGGAAGCTCCAGTGTAGATTCCGCTCTGCGAACTTTAAGTGCTGAAACAGCAATACCATTTGTGATACTTACCGCCCCTTCAGAACTCAGTTCACTGACTTCAGTCTTTACGCGAAGTTTGATCCGCCCCCCGGACAAAACGACGGGAGTAAAATCCAGTCCAATACCGAATGGCTTAAACTCAAGACTAACATTGTTGTCCTCATAGGCGACAGGGATGGGAAACTCACCACCCGCGAGGAAACTGGCGTTTTCACCTGAGACTGCTACGAGTGTTGGTTCCGCCAGAGTTCTCATAACCCCTTCACGTTTGAGTGCTTTGAGCGTGGGATTGAGTGTACCGCCTCCGAACTCTAAGTTACCTGTCAACGACCCGGCATTTACGACAGAAGGATTGACGTTATATGCAGGCGAAGTATTGAAGCCCACATCAAGCGCTCCTATTTCGAGTGAGCCTTGGAGGTTGACACCGAGCTGTTTGATAGTTGTGCGTTCAATTTCAGCGACTGTAACTTTGAGCTGCACCTGATCTTTGTCTGCGACTGCGATTGTGTTGACGATTTTTTTGTCGTCGTTGTCTACAAACTTCAGCGCAATATCGTAGGCTTGTTGCGCTTCGAGCGCGGAGATTGCCGTTCCGGAGAGGACGACGCTTTGATTTACGATATCTGCATTAATTGCGGAGTTTGGCAGCAATCGTTGAATGAGCTCAACCAGACCTGACGGATCAGGCTGTACGCTCAGGTTGAATGATGCCAATTGGTTGCCACCATTGCCAAACAAAACCAGTGAAGCCTGACCAGTTTTGTTGCCAAAAACGAAAACGCGATTTCTGGTGCGGACAACAGCATCTGCAATTTCCGGATTTGAGACGAGGACATCGAGGACCTCCTCATTTGTATTGAGGACGATTGATCTTCCCTCACCAACATTCAGCTGGCGAACTTTATTGCGGTACTGAGACGTGACTTCCACAGTTGCCTCAAAATTGCTTTGAGCAAACGCGATCTGCGGTCCGAGTAAAACCAGGGCAGAGATCAGAAGGAGCTGCATGAAGGTTTCACTGAGACGACCTTTGTGCGGTAAACTTCTCGCCAGACTAATTTGTCGTTGAAAAACCATAGTTTACCTACTAATTTTTGTTAGCGGACTGGGAAGTAATCCCATACTTTACAAACTTTACGCCACCTTTGACGCGGGGCGGCTGCTTCTCACCGTCTCTGGAATCTGCTGCGCTGCGCAATGAAAGTGAGAGAGTGCCCATCTGAGTTGCTCGGGCGATGATTTCTGCCTCGTGAGGAAGAAGTTCCAGTGTGGCTGTCTGATCCGGGGACATCGCCTTCTCGTTATTTTCAGATGCCGTCGTTGTATCAATAGCGAGTACCTTAAGGTTCTCAAGGAGCGTTTCAGTGTTATAGCCTTCGCCGCGTTTTTTGGCTCGAGTGGTGATCAGTACGTCAACCTTGTCTCCGGGAAGTATGAAACCACCTGCGGTAGAGACTGCATCAACCGGAACAGCGATGGCGCGTTTTCCTTTTGGGAGGATCGCTGCCAGGAAGCCCTTGTCTGTATCAATGAGACGCTCGGCGCGGATTGGCTCCCCTTTGAACATGGCAGCTTTGACAATCTGCCCCGAAAATTCATCATCTGCATTTGGACTTGAGTGGCGCAGGATTGCACCGTCAGATACCGATTCCTCCGGCCATCTGGCCCAACCTAAATCACCTGGCGCAAGAGATATGCCGACTTTGAGATCTTGCGCTGCAACAAGAATTTCCAGTGACGGTATTTCTTGTTCCTGCACCACGATGGCCGGAGACGGCTCACGGAAACCGGAGGAAAGATTCAACCAGGCAGCCAACCCACCAGAGGATAAAGCGATAATTAAAACCAGCAATCTGGAGGCCTTCATGTGGCACCCACCCTTTAAGAGATTTAGCTAAGCAGTATTTGATAATTCTAATTTGAGCAAAAGTTGTCAAGACATAGTTAATAATCCGTAATAATATTATACATATCAATAATACTGATGTGTACGGGATCAGATTGGGACGATTCGAGAAGCGAATAGGTTAGATTCTGTGAAATCACATTAATTCATGTCATGAATAATTTACTAATATGATTTTCTGCGAAATGTTCATAGACTTGGAATTTGAGCAAACCAAAAGGTGTTAGGGTATACTTGAATCCCTGCAATTGCGATTGCAATTCCATATGGCACACCTGAATTTCTGTCATGCAATTTTAAGAGCCAGTCCTGCCCCTGCATGAACTGCGGAAAGTACGGAACCTTACGCAAGGCTAAGATAACAAGCGTCAATGCGCCGCCATAGATGCTGGTCAGCAAAATGAAGTCCAGCATGTTCATCGAAAGGCCAAACCAAAGAGAGATTGTAGCGAGGAATTTCACATCACCACCACCCATGACACCGAGTGCGAACAAGCCGAAGCCTGCCGCCATCACACCAAAACCGAGCGCTAAACTCATTGCGACCAGTTCCGGAGGGAGCTGCAATAAAAAGGCTAAGCCGACAAAAGCAAGCACTATGGTCAGGTTGAGTTTGTTCGGGATAGTCATTGTCAATAGATCGAAGAATGCTGCGATTGAAAGCAGCAATGGAAAAATGATCAATAGTCCATTTGCAATCATGTCGTGATCTCCTCCATAAATACCATGCTATGGTTTTGCAATGGCAATTCCAAAGAAGCTCTTAACGTCTGATATATTTATCTCGTTAAAATTTACATATTTAAAAGTTTAGTTACTTGATTTTACGAGCTCCCATAACTGAACATCCCGCTCGGCTGCATTTGGCTGTGACGTGGCATCCTTTGAAGTAAGGGGTGAGTTGGTGAGTGGTGGGGCGGACGCCATGGCAAAGATCGCCAAAGCAATGAGGCCGGAGATGAGGCTGAATTCAATTGCCGCGCGGCCCAGATCCCGCTGGAACAAACCTCGTAATATGGAGAGCATAAGATCACAACCTGATTGTTATTGTCGTGTTTGATGCTACTCTTCGCGGTTAAACCTCAGATTGATCCCTGTGCTCAACTTCTTCAGATATTTTGTACTCTAAACTAAGGTTTCATCAAGACTCAGATGAACCTAGTATCCAGCTTCCAGATCGACAAGGTTTTCAGGTGTTTCACCGCGCTCAATACCCCTGATTTGCTGCGCAACATACTCAGAAAGGGCTTGTGGGTCACTCTCAGCTGCCACATGCGGAGTGATAATGCAGTTTTTTTGCTGCCAGAGAGGGCTTGTGTCTGCCAGAGGTTCAATAGCGAACACATCAAGACTTGCACCTTTGAGCTGGCCGGATGTTAAAGCCGCCTCGATTGCGGATTCATCCTGCGTCGCACCGCGTCCGGCATTGATGTAGACAGGTCCACCTAATGCGCCGGTATGAGGTAACATGGCCAACCGGTCTGCATTGACCAGTTTGTGCGTGGCAGGTGTGGAGGGTAGCAAGTTGATCAGAATGTCTGTTCGATTTAGGAACGCCTCCAGCTGGTCGTCACCGACAAAACTTTCAATACCATCTGTATTCTTGGGCGTACGGGACCAGCCAGCAACTTTGAAGCGCAGGGCTTTGAGTGCTATTGCTGAATTCAGCCCCAGCTCGCCGAGCCCCAAAATACCAACGCGCACATCTTTTGCCGCCCATTGCCTGTGAGCTTGCCAAACCTTCGCCTCTTGTTGAGCGGCGTAAGTCAGATGCTGGCGATGGTGGAGTAGGGTTTGGAAGGTCACCCATTCTGTCATGCGGCTGGTGAGGTCTGGATCAACGATCCGAACCAAAGGGAGCCTGGGTAGTTCCGGTAATGAAGTCAGGTGGTCTACACCAGCACCTAGCGAAAAGATCACCTTGAGGCCTGGTAATGCGGCAAAGACAGCAGGGTCCGGTTTCCAGGCAACGAGGTACTCTGCTTTTTCTGGTACAGATACACCGTTATTCCAGCCCTCAACCTTTCGATTGGGAAGAAGTGCCTGCAAACGGTCGATCCACTCAGGTTCGTTAAAATTTTTGAGAGATAAGACCAGGTTCATGTGGCAGTCCATTCCTGAGTGTATTCTTATGTAAGAACCAACAGGTCCGGCACGAATACGCTGTAACATGTCAATTTACGGTTTTCTTATATTCAGAACCGACGAACTCAGCAAGCTGCTGGCGCTTACGCTCAATAACAAGACGTGTAACATCCGGTCGGCTGTCTTGGCCCTTCCGGTCAAAAGGCTGGCGGTCAGCCCGCACCAGGGCGCGGCACGGTTTTGCTGTTATCAGAAGTTCTTTGCAAACTTTTGGTGGCTCTACTCATGATCCATCCCGCGCAGCGATACAAGACCTGCCATCGGCGAGAAACTCCTTGCTGTTTTCGGCATGGTTCAGAACAGCGGTTTTTAGTGAACTCCTGGCACAGGTTTCTCTGCCACGAAATGGCACAGTGCTCACAGAGCATGTCCAGGCACGTCAAAAATCCTTGCATTCGCAGGACTATCCACACATGGGAGGACGAGTAATTAATAATTCTTCTCAATACATACGAACAAAGGAGAGGACAAATTGCCCTCTCTTGCCTTGTCAAAGTGAAGTTTGGTTAGTCTGTCAGCTTAGCTTCAGTTTTCTCTTTGATCTCGTCTAAAGTGACACTTTCAGCCATTTCTACAACTTTCAGGCCGCCGTTAGCGATGTCGAAGACGCCAAGGTTAGTGATGATGCGGTCGACGCATTTTACACCAGTGAGCGGTAGAGCGCATTTATGGAGGAGCTTTTTGTCTCCGCGTTTGTTGGTATGATCCATAATGACCACAACGCGCTTGACGCCTGCCACAAGGTCCATTGCACCACCCATGCCCTTGACCATTTTGCCAGGAATCATCCAATTGGCCAGGTCGCCCTCTTCGGAGACTTCCATCGCACCAAGGATGGAAAGGTCGATGTGGCCACCACGGATCATTGCAAAGCTGTCTGCTGAAGAGAAGTAGCTGGTGCGGTCCAGCTCGGTGATAGTTTGCTTACCAGCGTTGATCAGGTCGGCATCGACGTCCTCTTCAGTCGGGAACGGGCCCATGCCGAGCATGCCGTTTTCTGATTGCAGGGTTACATTCATACCCTCCGGAATGTAATTTGCGACCAGCGTGGGGATGCCGATACCGAGGTTTACGTAGAAACCATCTTGTAGTTCTTTTGCCGCACGGGCGGCCATTTCGTCACGATTCCAGGCCATGATATATGCCCTCCCTTAAGCTTCGCGTGTTGTGCGCTGCTCAATGCGTTTTTCGAATGTGCCAGTAACGATGCGATCAACAAAGATACCTGGAGTATGGATCTGATCTGCACCTAACTCGCCGATCTCCACCAGCTCCTCCACTTCAACCACAGTGGTTTTACCTGCGGTTGCCATCATCGGGTTGAAGTTGCGCGCTGTCATACGGAAGATCAGGTTGCCTTCCTTATCGGCTTTCCACGCTTTCACAAGAGACACGTCTGAAATCAGGCCCGTTTCCATGATGTAGGTTTCACCGTTGAAGTCTTTGTGCTCTTTACCTTCAGCGATCAGGGTACCAACACCGGTTTTAGTATAGAAGCCCGGAATGCCTGCACCACCTGCACGGATGCGTTCAGCAAGCGTGCCCTGAGGGTTAAATTCCAGCTCAAGGTCACCATCCAGGTACTGACGTTCAAAGGTTGCGTTCTCGCCGACGTAAGACGATACCATCTTCCTGATCTGGCGCGTCTGCAGCAACAGGCCCAGACCGAAGTCATCGATGCCTGCGTTATTAGAGATGGCAGTGAGGTCTTTTGCGCCGGAATCTCGCAGCGCAATAATCAGGTTTTCCGGTATGCCACAAAGACCAAACCCACCTGCCATGACGGTCATGCCATCAAAGGTAAGTCCTTCCAGAGCAGCGGCAGCACTTGGATACACTTTATTCATTCTAAACTCCCCATACATGAGTTGGTCAAACTCACGTTTCTCATTCCCCAGAACGCAAGCAGTACCGCCTTTTCATGCTGGCAATGGGACCTGACCCTCCATCAGGGTCAGCATCCTGCTTTTCCCTCCCAGGGAAAATAGGTATAGCAACAGCAACGTTGATAGCGGTGTTTTCTGTCCTCGCCAAGTGCTCTTTGTGGGAAGGGCGACTATTTAATGAGGTGAAGACTACCCAGCCAGCAGAAGTGAGTGTTTGCAGTGCATACTTTCACTGGATGTCCCCCTCAGCCCCATGAAAATTCGGCATGGTTCAGATCGAGTGGACACTTTTGTGTCGCTTGCAGGTTTCAGGAAAGGCACACTTCGTGCAGGTTGGTCGCAATATCCTGGCTCCTGCGAGTCGGCTATTCATTGCTGATCAGTCATAGAGTTCGTACATGCAAACATGTATGTCGCCGGATTGTAAGAAATCTATTGGCCTACAGGCTATGTCCGCAAGCAACATATGCCAGGTAGCTGTGACAAGTTTCTGCTGTGCAAGCCTTTCCCAGGCAGATGGTCGTGATGCAGAAACCTGGTCTATCCACCTGCCTGGTCTGGTTGAGCAAGATTTTCCGACTGAGGTGAATAGCAGCGATCATGGTTCCGGGATGGTATGTGTGTTCAAAGAAATACTGCCAGAGTCCAAACATTGCCTTTCCCACCTCCACATTATTAAAGCCTGTAAGGAATTGGCAGGTAACTGAAAATCAGGAAGAAATCCGGGTGCAGTTCGATCGTGGAGAACCTCAACAGCAGGCTCCGCCCTTATCAGGATTCTCGAAAACAAATCAGCTCCAGGCGTCTGGAGCTGGTCCGGCTCTAACTGAACCAGCAGGTGTTCCTTCGCAGTGAGAACAGTTGCGTGCAAGATAAGACACCGGCAGAGGTTCTGACCGGAACACCGTATCCAGGTTGGCAGGAGATGCCGGGGTTTAAGCGTTTCCAACGGGCAGCCTGATCAAGCTGATTTGCCCTGTGAGTACTATGACATTTCCAGGCAGGGAAACCTGTGCCCAATGTTCCCTGAAAACCGTTGTTTTTGAACCATGCCCTGAATTTTGCTTACCGGCGCTTTCCTGCATTCAGTATCTGAGAGAAAATCTTTTCTACTTAGCCATCCAGCTTTGGAATGCCATACCGAGCCTGGAGAAGCTTCCCATCTTACACTGTGACCAAATGATCCCAAAACGCTTGGAGAGCGCTATGGCTTTGGTTAACAGCTGCAACACACTAAAGGGCGAGAGCAATAAACTGGCTGTCTTCCCAACCTTTCACAAGGTTGAAGGTAAAATGGTTGTTGTTGTTGGCTGTGGTGATGATGCTGCTGCGAAAGTAAGGCTTCTGGCTCAAACCAAAGCGCACATCCGCGTTGTCAGCCATGAGCGCCCAGGTGCAGCTCTTGCAGAAGCCGTTGCAGATGCGGACGGTGTCTTCATGCTCAGTGTGTTCAGCCCGGCTTATCTGGATGGTGCAGCCCTTGTGTTTGCAGCCACAGATGAAGAAGAGCTGAACCGTGAGATTGTGGAAGCTGCTCGTGAGAAAGGCATCCCGGTTAACGCAGTGGACCGCCCTGAGCTCTGCGATTTTTACACCGGGGCGATGGTTAACCGCGCACCTGTCGCCGTGGCAATCACCTCAACTGGTGTTGGTCCTGTTTATGCCCGCCACATCCGCGCACAGGTGGAAGCACTGTTACCGCGCGAAGCTGGCCAACTCGCAAGGTTGGCAGACAGCTTCCGTGCTGCAGTTGGTAAGGTGATGCCATCCGCAAGTGCGCGTCGTAGATTTTGGGCTGAATTTTTTTCAGGGACTATTGCTGCGAACACTTTTGCTGGTAAGACACAAAAGGCCGTGAGCGAAGCGCATCGCTTGCTGAACAGTGAGCAGGACCAGCGGGGATATGTCTGGCTTGTGGGCGCTGGCCCTGGAGCAGAAGACCTGCTGACCTTGCGTGCGCAGCGTGTTCTGCAGGAAGCAGATGTCATTTTCCATGATGCATTGGTACCCGATGCCGTGGTTTCCATGGGCCGCCGCGATGCAACACGCATCAGCGTAGGAAAACGCAAAGGAACGCACAGTTCAACGCAAACGCAAATCAACCGGTTATTGGTCTCAGCGGCCAGGGCCGGCAAACGGGTTGTCCGTCTTAAAGCAGGGGATCCGATGGTATTTGGCCGGGCCGGAGAAGAGATAGCTGCCCTGCGAAAGCACGATGTGGGCTTCGAGATTGTCCCCGGTGTCACCGCAGCGTTTGCCGCCGCCGCCAGTGCACAGATACCCTTGACATTACGGGGTGTTGCCTCCTCACTGGTTTTTGCCACAGGGCACAACAAGCACGAAGATGTCCTCCCCGACTGGGCAGACCTTGCGCTGAATGGGGCGACAATTGCTGTCTATATGGGGCGTACCGTTGCAGGAAGAATTGCCAGCCTGCTGGCAAAATCTGGATTGGATTTATCCACGCCGGTCATGGCGATTGAAAACGCAGCCCAGACAAAAGAACGCAATTTTGCAGGCACTCTGCAGGACCTTTGTAATTTCGAGCAACACGACGGCGTCACCGGACCCACACTTATCATCATCGGTAAGGCAGTGGCCCACGCAGATCAGTCGCGTTCGCTCCCTCTAAGTCCAGTTAAATTCGAGAAGTTACCGGCTGTTGCCGCAGCCTAGGGAGAGACCCGATGAAAGCTATTACCGCCAACAGACTGGTCGATGGTGAAGTCGTCTGGCTCAGCCACAACGGAGTATGGGTCGAGTTTGTTGAGGCCGCCTGGATCCTGGGCATCGACGAAGACATGACCAAAGCTCTGGATTTTGCGAAAGCCGGTGAAGACAGGCAATACGTTCTTGGCACCTACGCGATTGATCTGGAACTGAAAGACGGCCATTTGCTGCCAAAGAGCCTGAAGGAGCGCATTCGCGCACAAGGACCAACCACTCGCCCAGACCTCGGCAAGCAAGCTGTACGCCACCTGCGTTCGGCTTAAGTCCGTTTAAATTCGGGAGTTTTCATGTACCGCTATGACGAATTCGATCGAGACTTTGTTAATCAGCGCGTGAGCCAGTTTGAGGATCAGGTGCGCCGACGCATGTCTGGCGAGCTGACCGAAGACGAGTTCAAGCCGCTCCGCCTGATGAATGGTCTTTACCTGCAGTTGCACGCTTACATGCTGCGCGTCGCTATTCCATATGGCACACTCAACGCTGCCCAGATGCGTAAACTTGCCCATATTGCAAGGACTTACGACAAAGGCTACGGCCACTTCACAACACGCCAGAACGTCCAGTTCAACTGGCCTAAGCTTTCTGACACACCGCAGATCCTGCGCGAACTTGCAGACGTTGAGATGCACGCTATCCAGACCTCCGGCAATTGTATCCGCAATGTAACCTCTGACCAGTTTGCTGGCGCTGCCGCTGACGAGTTCGCAGACCCCCGCGTTTACGCCGAAATCCTGCGCCAATGGTCCTCTTTGCACCCGGAATTCGTGTTCCTGCCACGCAAGTTCAAGATCGCAATCACAGGTGCTGAACACGACCGCGCAGCCGTTCAGGTCCATGATATTGGCCTGCAGCTGACTCGTAATGAAAACGGGGAAACCGGCTTTGTGGTCTTCGTGGGCGGTGGCTTGGGCCGTACGCCGATGGTGGGCCGTAAGGTACGGGATTTCTTACCGGAAAATGACTTGCTGGCCTACAGTGAGGCGATCCTGCGCGTTTACAATCGCTATGGCCGCCGCGATAATAAGTATAAGGCTCGCTTCAAGATTCTGGTGCATGAAACCGGCCTGCAAGAGTTGAAACAAGACATCGAAACGGAGTTCGAGGCAACCAGAAACGGCATCCTTGATCTGCCAAACGAAGAAGTTGTTCGCATCAACGAATACTTCGCCCCTCCGCCCTTCGAAGCTCTGCCAAAGATCAGCACTGAGCTGGAAGCCGCGAAGCGCGAAGATCGGGATCTGGCCTTGTTCTCAAGCCGTAACCTGCATGCGCACAAAGCACAAGGATACACATCTGTCACCATCTCCCTGAAGCCAGTTGGTGGAGCGCCAGGGGATGCAACAGCCGATCAGATGGATGTAATTGCTGATGTAGCAGAATGGTTTGGACACAACACACTGCGCGTTACACACGAACAGAACCTCGTTCTGCCACACGTGAAACTGCAGGATGTCCCCAGTGTCTACAAGATCCTGAAAGCCAATGAACTTGCAAATTCCAATGTTGGCCTGATCACCGACATGATCGCTTGCCCTGGTCTGGATTATTGCGCACTGGCAAACGCCCGCTCCATTCCAATTGCTCAGGAAATCTCCAGGCGATTTGAAGAGATTAAATGCCAGAATGAGATCGGTGACCTGAAACTGAATATCTCTGGCTGCATCAATGCCTGTGGCCATCATCACGTTGGCCACATTGGCATTTTGGGTGTAGACCGCAAAGGCGAAGAGCTTTATCAAATCACACTGGGAGGTTCTGCGGCTCGGAATACATCCATCGGCAAGATAATCGGTCGAGGCTTTCCGGAAGCAGAGATTACTGATGCCGTTGAGACCATTGTTGAAACCTATCTGGTGAATCGTCTGGATCAAGAAGAAAGTTTCATCGACGCCTACCGCCGCCTTGGGGATCGCCCCTTCAAAGAGGCGCTTTATGGAGCATAGTCAATCACATAAGGCCTCCTTAGAGGCTCAGGTAAAGCTGCTGAACCGGATGTTTGCTGCGGGGGATGCTCAGGACATTCTGGAAAACGCGCTTAACGGGCAGCTCTGTGGGGAGATCGCTCTGGTGTCGTCCTTCGGCGCTGACAGCTCCGTGCTGCTGCACATGATTTCGCAGATCAATGCACGTACCCCAGTTCTGTTCATTGATACAGGAAAACTCTTTGGCGAAACCAGGCGCTATCGTGATCAACTCGTTGAACAGCTTGGTCTTTTGGATGTGCGTGTCATCACGCCGGACTCTGAAGACCTGGCTGAACAGGACCCGAAAGGTGTCCTCTGGGCCTCTGACGCGGACGCTTGCTGCTACATCCGTAAGATGGTTCCACTCGCAAAAGTACTTGGTGGTTTCGAGGCCTGGATCTCAGGTCGTAAACGCCATCAGGCCGAGACCCGTGTCGGTCTGGAGCACTTTGAGGTCGAAGGAGGTCGCATCAAAGTGAACCCGCTGGCCAGCTGGACCGCAGCCGAAGTCCTTCAATACGCAAAGAATAATGGCCTGCCACCGCATCCATTAGTTGCGGAAGGCTATCCCTCCATTGGCTGCATGCCTTGTACAGACAAGGTCGCATCGGGCGATGACCTTCGCTCAGGACGCTGGCGTGGTCAGGACAAGACTGAATGTGGAATTCATTTCTCAAGTGCGTCCAAGGGGCGGCGCAGCCCAAAGCATCTGAGGTTCAAATGACAACAGAACTCAAAAAGACCACTGAGATCTTCAGGAACAACAAGATCGTTCCTGATGACTGGGCCTACATCACAGAGGAGGAAGCCCTGCCGGCGGAGGGGAAATGGATTTTCTCTTTGGGTCGTTTTCTGAAAGAAGAACAAGAGCTTAAAAAGAGATCTCTGTCTTTGGGAGTTATTCTTCGTGCTGGTGACAAAGCGGAGAAACTGTCTGATCATATTGAAGCGCTTGAGCTCATCGCAGTGGACTTCCCAGCCTTTGCAGATGGTCGGGGCTTCTCTGCTGCCCGCATTCTGAGAGATGGACTTCACTATGGTGGTGAAATTCGTGCCGTTGGTCCGTTTATTCTCGACCAGATAGGCTTCATGCTCCGTGTTGGCATCAACAGTTTCGCATTGGACAACTCACGTCTGCGTGCGGATCTGGAAGCAGGAAACCTCAATGAGGTCACCGCGTACACACAACCAGCCTTTGCTCGAAAAGAGGCACCCGCCGGTACAAGGCCATGGGCGCGACGTCCAATCTGATATTTTACTAAGATGCTGATATTCAAGGGCGAAGCGGATCAGACACCCGCCTTCCCTATATTGCTGGTCGAGCCTGCCACTGGTTGGACGATGAGAGCATCTTCCCATTGGGCTTCAGGAAAAGCCAGACTGTTGCGATCTGGATTACGATCAACGTAATATGCAGTGCGCAGTAAACGGTTGACATGAAGCCAGGAACACCGAGCTTAAGAGGCCAGCATTGATCACAAAGTTACTGGAGGCGAACAGAGCAACGTCAGAGGAGACAAATGCATATGAATCTGGTGATTTACGTGGTTCAGCAATCCAGCGGTCATAATTGCCAAACCACCTGTACCAGGGGCGCACAAAGAGCACGGTGGTGAGTGCCGACCATTTATGTTGCTAAGATAACCAATTGAGCTAATCTTTTTTAATGTCGGAATATTTATATTAGAGAATTCTGAAACTGATATAACGTATTGAATATAAATTTCAATTATTTGAGATGTGCGGTGAATTGCCCAATGGTACGGTTTTGAGTTTGAATTCGATTAGATGAGTTCTTCTGGGTTTTCACGTGCCGAGTCGCACGATAGTATGAGTGTTCTCTTTTTGTCTCCTGGAGCAGATCGTGCTGAATGCGCTTTATCAGTGGGCAAGCAATCGTGTTGACCCATTTGCCAAAAAACATATGGAATGGGAGACCAAAACGCATCTGCAACAGCTGTGTTCTCTCATGTTCATCTTTCCCAGGTACACTTTGGTTCTACTGCTGGTGGTATTGGTAGAAACTCTTCTTACTGTCTCGCTGCTTTCATTCGTGGGTTTTCTGATTGATCAGATGGAAGCGAGCGGACCCGAACTGTTCTGGCAGCAGAACATGTGGCTTATTGTGAGTGCTGCAGTCGCGTTTCTTCTTGCAAAGCCAATTTTTTCAATTTTTTACGAGATTTTGATCTCTTTGACACTCCACGTAAATATTCTGATTTCAACCCGTGTGACGTTCTTTGATCGACTTCTCAACCAGGACATGACGTTCTTTCAAAAGGAGTTTGCAGGAAACCTCGCCAGCAAATCCTTTGGTGGCGGGCGAGAAGTGGCAGAGTTGTTCTGGGCGGGGATTGGAGTTGTCATCCCCAATTTCTTCTTTGCAGGATCCCTCCTGATCGCTTTGTCATGGCTTCATTGGTATCTCGGGGTGGTAATGCTTATTTGGATTGGATTATTCGCCACCCTCGCGTATTTCCGGGTCCCGATCATTCGCGAGGCTGCAAAAGAAGGGGCTGATATTGCGCACTTCGTGAATGGTTCAGTCGTTGATGTTTATGCAAATATTCAGACTGTGAAGCTCTTTCAGGGGAATGACCGGGCGCTTGGCCATTTCACGGATCAACTCAAAAACTTCAAAGAGGCAATAATCCGGTTTCGGAGCACAGTGGTCACATCGCGGATGCTTGTAGCGGGAGTCGGCGTATGCGGTCTGGCCGCCTTCACCGGGCTAAGTCTTGTTTTGTGGTATCAACAGGCTGTTACAACTGGCGAGGTCGCAATCGTCCTGGGTTTTGCTATTCGCCTGGAAGGTAAACTACTTGAAATATTTGCTCAATTAACTGGTCTGTTTCGTTCATATGGTTCGTTTAAATCCACGGCCAGAACGATGGAGCATTCACCTGGTCTCGTAGACGAAGAGGATGCCAAAACCTTTCAACTTAAAAACGGTCTTATCGAATTTGACAATGTTGACTTCGCCTATGGTCAGCAAACTGCGATTGTGAAAGGTTTAAATTTCACTATTCAACCCGGAGAGAAGGTTGGAATTGTTGGTCATTCAGGCGCTGGCAAGTCCACCGTCGTAAACCTTCTGCTACGTATGTACGATGTTGAAAGTGGTGCGATCACCATTGATCATCAGGATCTGCGAGGCGTCACGCAGGAGTCTCTGCGCGCTGAAATTGGGTTGGTGACACAGGACACCTCGCTGTTCCACCGGTCTATTTTCGATAATATTTTGCTTGGAAAAGATGAAGCCACCATGCAAGACGTGCGCGAAGCGGCCCGCCGTGCGCATGCGCTGGAGTTCATTGAAGCATTGGAAGACAATAAGGGCCGCAAAGGCTTTGAGGCATTTGTAGGTGAGCGCGGCATCAAACTTTCAGGTGGGCAGCGTCAGCGGGTTGCGTTGGCGCGTGTGTTCCTGAAAAACCCGCCAATCCTGATCCTGGATGAAGCTACTTCGGCTTTGGACACCAAGCTGGATGCGGACATTCAGGAGATACTGAATGATGTTATGAAGGATAAAACCACCCTCGCTATAGCTCATCGCCTGACCACCGTTGCGAAAATGGATCGTCTGATCGTAATGGACAAAGGGCAGATTGTCGAAGCAGGAACACATGCAGAATTACTGGTAAAAGACGGGATATATGCCGAGCTGTGGAACAATCAGTTTTATGGGGTAAAGGATACTACGACAGTTCCGACTCAATTCCTCACCCAGTAATACTCCCCCAAGAAGAGAATTGCGCCGCCTTCCCACATGAACTAGCGTTTGGATGACCAGCACAAAGCTTATCATCCGAGGGGGCGGAATGACAGAGTTTAGCGCGAAACTCAATTCTCAGGCTCTAAATAAATATACTTGTCTTATCAATGGATTAAAGTGTGATGCCTCCTCTGGTGAGACCATTGAATTGATCTGCCCAGGCACGGGCTTGCCATATGCAACGATTCCCCGGTGCAGTGCATCTGATGTGGGTAAAGCGGTTTCTTCTGCAAGAACAGCGCTCGTGTCAAAGGAGTGGGCCACACTATCTGCCGGGCAGCGTGGTGAACGTTTGCTAAGGCTTGCGGAGCTGATCTCTCAAAACCGGGATCATCTGGCAGAGCTTGAAGCTCGCGATACCGGCAAACCCCTAAGTCAGGGTTATGACGATATCGATGCTGCAATCCAGTATTTCCGGTTCTATGGTGGGGCCGCTGATAAAGTCACAGGAGAGACGCTGCCTGTTGCCGTTGATTACCTTGCAATGACAGTTCGTGAGCCGCATGGCGTAGTTGCCTCCATCGTGCCATGGAACTACCCCATGCAAATCTTTGCGCGCGTTGCAGGAGCAGCGTTAGCCATGGGTAATACGCTGGTGGTCAAACCCTCTGAAGAGGCCTGTGTGTCCGTCATCGAAACGGCCAGTCTGGCAGTGGAAGCAGGTTTCCCCGCTGGAACGCTCAACATCCTGACTGGACTGGGAGAAGAAGCCGGAGCTGCGCTCTCCCACAATCCTGAGGTAGACTTCATCACCTTTACAGGGTCGCCGGATGTTGGCGTTATGATTCAATCTGCTGCTGCTCGCAATCATATCGGGTGTACATTGGAATTGGGCGGAAAGTCTCCGCAAATTGTCTTCGAAGATGCAGACCTGAGCAAAGCATTACCAGTCATTCAGGACTGCATTTTGAAGAATGGCGGCCAGACCTGTTCTGCCGGATCACGTGTTCTTGTGCATCAAAGTCGCTGGGAAGAGACCGTTGATACTCTCAGATCCTCTTTCAGAAGGACGGTTTCTGGCCAATACAAGGACAACCTTGATATGGGCCCACTGATTAACGCGAGCCAACTCCGCCGTGTGAACGCTTTTTGTGAGCAGGCGGAAACAGATGGCATTCCGCTCATAGGGGAGGGTACAATCGCGCCGGATGCACCAACAGAGGGTTACTACACCACAGCAAAAGTCTATGGTCCGGTTCCTGTAGATCACTCACTGGCTCTGGATGAAGTCTTTGGCCCTGTTCTCTCCCTCATCCCGTTTCGCACAGAAGATGAAGCTGTCCGCATTGCCAATGGCACGCCCTACGGGCTGGTGGCCGGGCTTTGGACCAAAGACATAGCAAGAGCAACGCGTGTCGCCAAAGCCATTCGGTCCGGTCAGGTCTTCGTAAATACCTACGGAGCAGGTGGTGGGGTTGAGCTGCCATTTGGAGGGGTCGGGAAGTCTGGCCATGGCCGGGAGAAAGGTTTTGAAGCGCTAAAAGAGTTTTCAGTTCTGAAAACCATTGTTGTCAGTCACGCCTAAGGTGGGCTTTCACACGCGGGGAGGAAAAGCGTGTTGGGACGATTGGAAGGAAAAACTGCAATAATCACTGGTGGTGCAGCTGGTTTCGGGGAAGGTATTGCCCGAAAATATGCGCAAGAAGGTGCGACAGTCATTATCGCCGACCTTGATGGAATTGCAGCAAGAAATCTTGCGAATGCAATCGACGACAAGGCGTTCGCCATTGAGGCAGACGTCACCGTGCGTTCCGATGTAAAGGCCATGGTTGCCTTTGCAGTTGAGAAGACCGGGCAGTTGGATGTCATCGTCAACAACGCTGGTTACACCCATCGCAATTGTCCAATGGCGCAGGTCGATGAAAATAGCTTTGATCGTATTCTTGAGGTGAATGCGAAGGCTATATACCTGACTACGCTTGAAGTTTTGCCTGAGCTGGAGAAGCAGGGCGGCGGTGTCATAATCAACACCGCTTCCACGGCGGGTATACGTCCTCGCTCCGGACTCACGTGGTACAACGCCTCCAAGGGTTGGGTTATCACCGCTACTAAATCCATGGCCGTGGAGCTGGCCCCAAAAAACATTCGCGTTAATGCCTTATGTCCTGTAGCTGGCGAAACTGCCATGTTGGAGCTTTTCATGGGCGAAGACACTCCTGAAAAGCGCCAGCAGTTTCGGGACAGCATCCCGTTAGGACGCTTCTCCAGGCCAGAAGACATTGCAAATGCGGCACTCTGGCTTGCTTCAGACGAAGCCCAGTTTATCACCGGTGTTGCTTTGGAAGTCGACGGAGGCAGGACAATCTGACGGTTTGGGATGCGCCGTCAGATTACATGGCAACAAGAGTGGTTGCAGAAGCCGTTACAACGCGATTACGACCGGATTTCTTGGCTCTGTACAGGCATCGGTCCGCAACCCTGAGAGCGCTCGCCAGTGTGGTCTCAGTACCTGCTGAGAGGCCAACACTGATAGTTGGCGCAAATGTATGTTCGTCGTTCCCGGGATCGGTAACAGGCATAGAACCTCTGAGTTCAGAGAGAAACTGCTTGGATGTTGGTTCATCGATATCCGGTAGTGCAACGCAGAACTCATCGCCACCAATGCGAATAGCAATGCTTCTTGGCGGCAGGAGATCAGAAATGCGATGCGCGACAGAGATAATCAGATTGTCTCCGGTTTCATGGCCAAACTTGTCATTGATCTGCTTGAAGCGGTCAATATCGATCATGGCATATCGAATCTCCCTGCCAGCCAGCACCTGGTCTTTATGGAGTTTATCGACGATGTTGTAGAGATGACGACGGTTGAACAGGCCTGTCATGGGATCACGGTAAGCCATCTCAGTCAGCTCAGTGATGCGGTCCAGTTGATTGAGGTTCTGTGAAACCCGCAGCATCAACTCCTCGGGCGTACAGGTTTTGTTGAGGAAATCGTTAGCACCGGATTTCAGGAACTTGGCAGTAAGGGCAGGGTCGTCCGTTGCTGAAATCCCGATAACAGCCAGTGTGTTAAAGCTATGTCTCCGGCGTATCTGCGTCATGATTTCAAATCCGGTGGCTCCAGGCAGCAAGTGATCAATGATCAGCAGCTTTATGTCGGGATTTTGCCTGAGTGACTCTAGGGCTTCTTCGCCGGAAGTTGCTTTGATCACCTGAAGGCAGTAGAGCTGGAGTCGTTTTTTTAACAACGCTAATGCATGCGAGGAGTCGCCCACGATCAATACTTTGGTGGTGAGGTTTTTATCGACACGCTTGACCAGCTCTCCAAGGTAGCCAAGGCTCGCAGGAGAATCCTTGAGGACGTAATCGACGATCCCTTTCCTCAGGATGGATCGACGAGTGGTCTGATCAAAACGTCCGGAGAACACAATTGTCGGCAGTCCTGCATTGATGGTCAGATCTACGACCTCACCATCCGGTGCATCTGGCAGCGTCAGATCAACAAGAGCAAGGAATGGCTTTACCTTCCCTTCTTCCAATATAGCCTTTGCCTGAGCATACGTTTTTGCCGTGGTGACATGATAATGCCCCGCGCGTTCAATCTCGCTTTCAGTAATACGAGCAAAGAAATTGGCATCTTCGACGAGAAGAATACTCTTTTTCTGATCTGGCATGTGATGTCCTCAAAAACCAGCAAATGCGATTAAAATTGTGTTCGCAACCTATTAACCGCCATCCATAGCCTCGAATATAGTTTGTAATAAACAATATTTTAAATGTATTTAAAATTAGTCATATTTTGTTATAAAAATAAATAAAATTGAAGATATTTTAAAAAACCCGGAATTTTCAAATTAAATGCTTAGTAAATTGAAAAAATTATAAGTAATAATTCGAAGTTCACTACATTTTTTAGTAATTTTACGAAAATTATATCATTATTTGTATTTATATTAAGATGAAATTAAATGTAAGGCGGTTTATTTCATTTTTGAAAAGTATTCCATGGAAAGTATGCTGTGATTGGCTTGGACGGGTATTGTGAAATCTTAAATTGTCGGGCTGTATTCCTCAATCAGGGGGTGTGGTATCCACAGTTTCTCGTGAAAATCACACCCGTCCGGTAGGAATCAGACGTTCATCAGCAGGTATTCTCGTTCCCAGGCGCTGATAACGGACATAAAGGTCTCGTATTCTTCAAGCTTGATGGCGCGATAGGTTGCGACGAACTGCTCACCGAAAATCTCCAGTAAATCCTCGTCTGCCTCAAACTCATCGACGGCATGAAGCAGTGTAGGCGGCAGTTTATTCATCACTTCACTGTTGTCATTATCTCTCGGCTTATCCGGTTCAATCCCCTTTTTGATACCCAGGTATCCGGCAGCAAGGCTTGCAGCGATCACGAGATATGGATTGGCATCTGATCCCGGTACCCGGTTCTCTAACCGCCGTGCACCGGGAGACGAACTTGGAACACGAAGGCCCACGGTCCGGTTGTCGTAGCCCCAGAACAGGTTGGTCGGAGATCCGCTATCACGTGCAAAACGGCGATAGGAATTTACGTAGGGCGCCATGATTGGCATCAAAGCTGGCATGTAGTGCTGGTGCCCGCCAATAAAATTATAGAAGGCGGGAGTTGCCTCGTTATCTGCATTATTGAAGATGTTCCGTCCGGTCTCCCGATCAAGGATAGACTGGTGGATATGCATAGACGACCCCGGTTGTGCGGACATCGCTTTGGCCATAAAGGTGGCGTAAATGTTATGGCGCAGCGCAGCCTCGCGAATGGTGCGTTTGAACATGAACGCCTGATCCGCCAGCTCCAGAGGAGTGCCATGTCTCAGATTAATTTCCATCTGAGCCGCCCCTTCTTCATGAATAAGGGTGTCTATTTCCAATCCCTGAGCCTCTGAAAGGTCATAAATGTCGTCAATTAACTCGTCGAATTCATTGAGCGCGGAAATTGAATAAGATTGCCTGCCAACCTCAGGGCGACCAGAGCGTCCAACAGGAGGTTCCAGCGGATAGTCGGGATCGGTGTTCGGCTTTACCAGATAGAACTCCACCTCAGGGGCGATAATCGGCTTCCAACCCTGAGCATCATAAAGGTGGAGCACACGCTTTAAGACATTACGCGGAGCAATCGGGAAGGGCTTTCCATCCTTGGTGAATGCATCATGCAGGAGTTGGGCTGTTGGATCGGTCTCCCAGGGCACAATGGCAAGCGTCGAATAATCTGGCCTGAAATAAAGATCGCCATCCGTCGGATTATATTGGAACCGATCATCATCCTTAGGGTAATCACCAGAGATGGTCTGGGCGAAAATAGAGGAGGGCATTGTCATTGTATCGCTGCTGAAGAACTTGTTTGTCGGCATCATCTTGCCGCGTGGCACCCCTGCAATGTCAGGCACAACACACTCGATATCGCCAATGTTCCGGGCTTGCAGCCAGGTGCGGGCTTCTTCAAGGTTGCACACACCGCGCTCTTTAAGCGCCGCTTCATCATCCGGATTAAATTCAGAACTCATAGTGCTTCCATTTGGATTTGCTGCCGAAAGTTAGTGGCAGTCACTCGTTTATGAAAAATGATTCAGCTCTTTGTGGCTGCTAGAAGGTCCAGCTTGCTTCTGGTTTGAAAAGTACCCTAGCAGAGGTCAGCTCAAGTCGGAAATTATGGTGTTTAGTTGAAAGCTCGTTGTATCCTCTGTTCAATTGTTCTGAAGAGGAAATCACGTTATGTCCCAGAAAGTTGCGGCACTTATTCAAGATCAGAATCCGGGAGTAAATTCTAAGCTATAGTATTAAACAAAAATGATTTTTTGTTTTCTTACCGTCGGAGGGAACCAATAAAACATGATTATTACTTGTGGCTCTCCAATGCCGATAATGATGCTTCAGATAATCAGCCGTTGATGTTAGAAAATGATGAGAATGTTTGCCGTATCTCCTGGAATGGAGCTGGAATCACGATTCTCTATAAAAACTATTTACTCTAAAGAATTGTCGCAAACTTAAATGTTTGTGGCGTGTTGAGATGAACCTGCAAAGAAGAGAAATTCGAGAAGAATTGATCAGGTGTCCCCTGTAGTGCCTGTTAAAACTCTGTATAAAACCACCGTTTTTGTCCAAAATTACAATGTTTGACCAGCCGCCTCTGGACACAGGTTGAGGCTGATCGATAGAAATCCAGATAGTATTGAGAGGAGCGACGGGTTGGATGCATAAGAATCGTGGAGAACCTTCGGCATTCCTGTAAAATATCGGGTTGGAATGTAGGCCGAAATTAATATGCCACCAGAAAGATGTAGCATGGCGACTTTATGCAGAGGCTTGTTGCGCAAAGGTGATATGAGCCTCTGTGTTTGATATTGGAGTACTTGAGAATGAAAACCGTAATTTTGCTATCCGGAGCAGCACTGGCCCTGTCTTTGTCTGCCGCTACTGCTAAGGATCGCATTGTAAATATATACAATTGGTCTGATTATGTCGATGCGCAGATTCTCAAAGACTTCGAGAATGAAACCGGGATCACAGTGAACTATGACACCTTTGATTCCAACGAGGTTTTAGAAACAAAATTGCTGACTGGAAAAACCGGTTATGACGTCGTTGTTCCAAGTGCCTCCTTTCTTCAGCGCCAAATTCAGGCGGGCGTCTATCAGAAGCTCGATAAGGATAAACTTCCAAATCTCAAACACATGGATCCGCTTCTGCAAGTGCGCACTGAGGTGTTCGATCCAGGCAACGAGTTTTCCGTCAACTACATGTGGGGCACCTCTGGCTATGGAGTAAACGAGGAAAAGGTGCGTGCACTCAATCCTGACGCTCCAATCGGCAGTTGGGACCTGCTGTTTGACGTTGATGAACTCTCCAAAATTGCTGAGTGTGGTGTATATGTGATGGATGAGCCGGACGAAATGTTCCCGGCTGCGCAGCATTATCTCGGTCTTAATCCCGATTCAAACAGCCCGCAAGACATTCAAAAAGCTGGTGAGCTTTTGGAAGCGATCCGGCCCTATATTCGCAAGTTCCACAATTCTGAGTTTGTAAACGGCCTTGCCAATGGCGATATATGTTTGGCTTACGGTTGGTCTGGCGATGTGCTGCAGGCGGCAGACCGTGCTGCAGAGGCTGATAAGGGCGTAAAGGTCACTTACATTCTGCCGAATGAAGGTGCGCAGATGTGGTTTGACCAGATCGCAATTCCTGCTGATGCAGAGCACGTTGAAGAAGCGCATGAATTCATCAACTACCTGATGCGTCCGGAAGTTATCGCGAAAATGTCTGATTATGTCTACTACGCCAACGGCAACAAAGACGCGACTGTTCTGGTTGATAAAGAAGTGACGTCAAATCCAAATATCTACCCGACAGATGAGGTGAAGCAGCGCCTTTACACCATTGGTTCCAAGCCGCTTAAAGCACAGCGTCTGATGAACCGCACCTTCACAACTGTCAAAACCGGTCACTAAAAACTTATAGGCCTGTAGGGGTGGGGTTGCACAGCAAGATGCAATGCCATCTTGAATCATTGACCAGGCAGGCAGCTGAAAAGGATTGGAGTATTGGCGAAGAAACCGCTTGGCCCCGTACGTCGTGCATTTTTACCTTGGGACGACCCGAGCGAGCAGCCTTTTATTGAATTTCGGAATATCACCAAGCGGTTTGGCAATTTTGTCGCCGTTGATAACCTTTCTCTCAAAATTTACAAGCGTGAGTTCCATGCCCTGCTTGGCGGGTCTGGGTGTGGTAAAACCACCTTGATGAGAATGCTCGCAGGGTTTGAGGCTCCATCGGAAGGTCAGATCTTTCTGGAGGGGAGAGACCTGGCTGGGGTGCTGCCTTACAAGCGTCCGCTCAACATGATGTTCCAGTCTTACGCGCTCTTCCCGCATATGAACGTCGAAAAAAACATCGCCTTTGGCCTGGAAATGGATGGTCTGCCTTTGCGGGAGATCAAAAGCCGGGTCATGGAGATGCTTAGTCTGGTCAAGCTGGAAGGGTTTGCCAAACGCAAACCGCATCAGTTGTCTGGTGGTCAACGTCAACGTGTTGCTCTTGCTAGATCTCTTGCTAAACGCCCGAAAGTTCTGCTCCTTGATGAGCCTCTTGCAGCGCTCGACAAAAAGCTTCGTGAAGAAACGCAGCTGGAATTGATCAACCTGCAGGAGCAGCTGCGGATGACGTTCCTGATCGTGACACATGATCAGGAAGAGGCCATGACCGTCGCGGATCGCATCTCCGTCATGGATAAGGGCAAGATTCTTCAGAATGCGACACCTGGCGAAATCTACGAGCAGCCCAACTCCCGATTTGTGGCGGAATTCATCGGTGACATCAACGTTCTGGACGGGCAAGTCACAAATAAGGAAGATGAGGACGTTAAGATGTTCTCATCTGTTCTGGGTAGCCATCTGGATGTGTGCTATTCAACCTCTGCAAACGTGGGTGATCATGCTGCTCTGGCCATCCGCCCGGAAAAGATGCGCATCTCCTTCGATAAACCAGTTCGCATGGGCACCAATGCTATTCAGGGAGAGGTCTGGGACATCGCCTACATGGGGGATGTGTCCATCTACCATATCAAAGTGTCTGAGACGAAGACGCTGCGGGCAATTGTCGCCAACACCGCAAGGCTGGTTGAAAGACCGATTACCTGGGAAGATCAGGTCTGGCTGTCATGGGACAGTGATGCCGGCGTGATCCTGACACGATGAGAGGTGGGATATGACGAATCCAAAACTCATATCATCCGGCCTCACCAGATCAGAAACGATCCCTGCACCGCGTTGTGAACCTGAAGCGCCAGAAAATGCACCAACCAATCCGACCGGAAAGTGGGCCCGCTTCGCACTGATCTGTGTCCCATACCTCTGGCTGCTGCTCTTCTTCCTTATTCCGTTTGTGATTGTCGCGAAGATTTCGCTGTCCGAAGCCGCTGTTTCAATTCCGCCTTACTTGCCTGTAATCGATTGGGGCAGGGGTCTGCCTGGGCTTTGGGGGGCTGTGCAGCGCTGGTCGCTGGGCAATTACCTCTGGCTGACAGAAGATGGTCTTTATTGGCGCGCCTATGCCTCCAGCTTGCAGATAGCATTCATATCAACATTACTGACCTTACTTGTCGGCTTCCCTCTTGCTTACGGCATGGCAAGGGCACCAAAGAGCTGGCAGCTAACACTGGTGATGATGGTCATCCTGCCATTTTGGACCAGTTTTTTGATCCGCGTTTATGCGTGGATCGGCATTCTGAAAACTGATGGACTGCTCAATCAGGCGTTGATCACTATCGGTGTGATTAATGAACCTCTGATCATCCTTAACACCAGTCTTGCTGTCTACATCGGCATTATCTATTCTTACCTGCCTTTCATGGTCCTTCCGCTCTATTCTTCTTTGGAGAAACTGGACACGACTTTGACAGAAGCCGCCGAGGATCTGGGTTGCCCACCATGGAAAACCTTCTGGCGGGTAACGGTCCCTCTTGCCAAGCCGGGTGTAATTGCAGGATGTTGCCTTGTCTTTATTCCGGCTGTAGGTGAGTTTGTCATCCCGGATCTTCTAGGGGGCTCGTCAACGCTGATGATCGGGAAAACCCTGTGGGTCGAGTTCTTTTCCAACAGAGACTGGCCTGTGGCTTCTGCTGTGGCAATGGTTCTTCTTGTTTTACTTGTTATCCCTATCTTGCTGTTCCAACGGCACGAAACCCGTCACAGTGAGGGGGACATATAATGCGGTCAAAGCCAAGTTGGTTCAATCTCACATCTTTGGTTTTAGGGTTCAGTTTTCTCTACTTGCCCATAGTCATTCTGATTGTTTTCTCGTTCAATGAATCTCGGCTGGTCACGGTATGGGCAGGTTTTTCAACCCGGTGGTATGTATCTTTATTGCAGAACGAGCAGCTCCTGGAGGCAGCATGGGTCACGTTCCGTGTCGGTCTCACATCTGCAACTCTGGCAACTGTACTTGGCACGTTGGCTGCGCTGGTCCTGGCCCGGCAAGGACGCTTCTTCGGCCGGACTTTGTTTTCGGGAATGATCTACGCCCCACTCGTGATGCCGGAAGTCATCCTCGGTTTGTCATTGCTTCTTCTGTTCGTGGCTATTGATCAAAATCGTGGCTTCTGGACGATTATGATCGCACACACCACATTCTCCATGTGCTACGTGGCGATCGTGGTGCAATCCCGCCTTTCTGGGTTTGACCGCGCCCTGGAAGAAGCTGCCATGGATCTGGGGTGTCCTCCTGTCAGGACATTCTTCCGCATCACCCTGCCTCAGATTCTGCCCGGAGTGGTTGCAGGTTGGATGCTGGCATTCACATTGTCACTGGATGATTTGGTGATTGCGAGCTTCAATTCCGGGCCGGGATCAACCACTCTACCAATGATGATTTACTCTCAGGTGAGACTGGGTGTAACACCTGAGATCAACGCGATTTGCACAATACTGGTTGCTATCGTGACGGTTGGAGTGATTTTGGCGTCTCTCCTCACCAAAAGACAGAGGCTAAAGCGCATGGAAGAAGAACGACTCGCTGTAGGCCATCTTTAGAATTTTTCGGCATGGTTCAAAAACGGCGGTTAGTAGTGAATGGACTGGCCTAAGAAAAGTGGAGAGACTTTGCCTTAATTTTTCTGTGCTGTCTCTCGAACGCGATTGACGATCGGTAACCTGATGCTGAGTGCCGTCGGATTGGATTGTAAAAGCCCTCAATGTAAATACCAGGTGCTTCCTCCGCTTGTTTCCGTGTTTCCATAACAGTTCGCCGTAAGCGCTGTTTCGGCCCCACGTTTTAATTTTTCCTTTTTACGTCAAACTTCTAATCTTTATTGTTGGAGGTTTGGATGTCAGCTGATGTTTCCCGCGTGCAGAGTAAATTCGCGACAAGAGTCAGAAGTGGTGAGAAGCGTCCTCGGCGCAGTGTGGCCGAGTGGTCTGATATTGTGGTTGAGAGTTACCGGGACGGACC